>JANQQW010000209.1 GCA_028284885.1 Planctomycetaceae bacterium | reverse complement strand
CCTCCGGCACGAGGGCGACGATGCGGTTCACGACCAGCGACTTCACGAACCGTTCCTCGATGCGGTCACGCACCGAAGGCAGCCGCATGGCGTACTGGGACTCCCGCGCATCCAGCCGGCGGGCGAAGTCGGCCGCCTTGTCGCGGGTCCGTTCCTCGAAGACCTTCTCCCAGACGAGCGCCGCCTCCTGCCGGCCCAGTTGGCAGAAGACCTCGTGCGCCACGCCGACCGGGACGAGCAGCCACGCCTCGCGTTCGTACTCGGCCTCCAGCCGCAGGAACTCCAGCAGGTAGTGGAACAGGTGGCCGTAGTCGGACTGCGTGGTCGTCGTGTTGTACTCGAGAAACCGCTCGAAGCGTTCGACGACGATGCCGTAGATCGTCTCGAGGAACTCGGCGGCGTCCTCCGCGTCCAGCGAGCCGTTGTGGACGTCGCGGACGATGGGGTTCGGGCGGAGCGGGTCGTCGTTCTCCTCCAGGAACTCGAGGAACCGGTCCAGCCCGTTGTGGAGGATGGCCCGGACGTTGCCGAGCGTGAGGACGCGGGCGTGGAACAGCACCTCCCCGTAGGACTCGATGAACCCGCGGACCTCCTGCCAGAGGTCGTCGTCGAGGAGTTCCTCGACGGTGGAGAGCCGCATGGTGCGGGCGTGCTGGCTCCAGAGTTCGCCGTAGACCTCGACGACGTCGGCGACGACGTCGACCAGTTCGGTGTCGTCGTGCCGGCCTGACTGCCAGGTGTCGGCCGACTGGTTGACGACCTCGAGCGAATTCCGAAGGGCCGTTCGGAACAGGCGGTCGAACTCCGTGACGGCGAGGCCGTCCGGTCGCGTGGCCCGTTCCATGCGGTAGGCGGCCCGCAGCAGGTGCCAGGTCTCGCGGAGCAACCCGAGCCGTGGGAGCTGCGTGACGAGGAACCGCAGTACGTGCTGACGCGTGCGGACGTCGAGCACTTGCCGCGGCTCGCCGCCGTTGTCGAACGGGACGTACAGCAGCGGCTTGCCGGTGAACGAACTGACGAGCTTCGGCAGCAGCCGTCGCACCTCGGCCGTGTCCCCGCGGAGGACGGCCCGGTAGATTTCGCCGACCCGCTGCTCGTCCTTCGAGACGCCCTGCTCGAACGGGAACGCCGGCAGCGTGGCGGTCAGCGAGCGTTCGGCCGCCCCGACGGAGATGTGCGTGGAGACGATGGCGTGCAGCAGGTAGAAGCGGGTCTGCACCTGAAGGTCGAACTCGATGTTGGAGTCGATCTCGCCGGAGGGTTCCGGGATCTCGTAGGACTTCGCCTCGCGGAGCAGTCGGACGAGTTGCCGCTGCAGTTCGCGCGTCCGCTCGTACCAGTGACGTATGGCCTCGACGCGGTCCTCGTCCTGCTCGTCCTGCCCGGCGAGGGCGATGGCGGTCGACTCCCAACCTCGGGCGAGCGTCTGCAGGAACCGCAGCCGGGGCTCGATGCGGCGGCTGAGCCGTTCGAGTTCGGTGGTCGGCGGCGGGCCGTCGGCGTCCATCATCTCCCCGTCGACGCCGTCGAGTGCGCTCTCCCGGAAGACGACGTCCTCGTAGGCCGCGTCGAACAGGGTGTCCTCCTCGTCGAAGGCCCCGGCGACCGGCTCCTCCCACGTGTCGTCGTTTTCGTCGGCCACCGGGTCGTCCATCAGCCGCGGCACGTCCCAGAACGACTCGGCGTTCGCCTCCACGAAGTCGAAGAACTTCCGAATCTCGGCGAATCCGCCCTGCTCCGCGCGGACGGCGGTCTCGATCCAGCGTTGCAGTCGGACGAACAACGAGTCGGCGCCGCTGCCGACGCCGACCTCGTCGGCCCGGCCGAGCCAGCAGACGAGCAGCACCCGCGAGGCGACGAGGTCGCCGGCGTGCATGAGCGTGTCGACGATGCGGGCGTACGCCTTCGACGTGGGGAGCGCCGCCGCGTACTGGTTCCAGAAGCCCAGCACGGAGGCCGCCTCGCCCGCGTTCCGCCACTGGGCAATCGCCTCGGCGACCGTGCGTGCGGACTCGAACTCCTCCGTTCCCCGGACCGCTGGCAGGTCCTCGACGACGTGGGCGGCGTAGCGGTCCCATTCTTGGGCCGCGGCACGGTACTCGTCCGCGATCTCGGCTCGGAGCGTCTCCTCCCCGTGCGCGGCGGCGGCTGCGAGCACGCGGCCGAACACGTCGAACAGCTGCTCGACCAGGTCGATCAGCGTCTCGACGCGCTGGTCCGGCACGGAGTCCTCGCGTGAGGCGAAGAGCGGGAACTGCCCCTGGAAAGCGAGGATGTTCCACGGATCGACGATCGCCCCGCACTCGATGCCGCGACCGATCAACCGGCGACTCTCTCGCAGCAGCGTGGCGGCGACGGAGACCTCGCCGCGGTCCACCTCGCGAACGGCGGCCGTCAGTCGCCACTGGATCTCGGTCTCGAACCGGGCCGACGTGGAGGGGATCGTCTCGGCCCGGGCTCGGGCCGCACCGGCGAATCCGAGCCGCGCGTACAGCCACGCGAGGTGCCGGTACTGAACCTGCCGCGCGCCGTACCCGGCGAGGACCATGTTGAGTTCCTGCCGGACGTGGCCGAACGGCTGTTGTGTGGCGACGGCTTCTCGCCGGAGCCGCTGTCCGCGGTCGCCGGTCGCCTCGTCGAGCAGCCGGGCGTAGAACGAGTCCCGTTGTCGCGCGACGTTCGGCAGCAACGACGTGAGCGTGACGTCGCTGCCGTGCGTGTCCGGCCCGGCTCCGCTGATCGACGAGGCCATCAGGATCGTTCCGCACAGGACGGCGGAGGCGTCGAACAGCCGTTCCTCGTCGAGCGGTTCCTCCGGTCGGCCCTGGTGCAGCCACTCGACGAGCGCGTCGAGGATCACCTTGCGGACGACGAAGCGGCGGTAGTGGCCGGCGTTGTCGATGACGTGCGGATCCCACTCGCCGAACGTGTAGTTCGTCCGCTTGTTGACCGGGTGCGTGTGGTCGTGGGCCCGGACGTCGAGGGCGAACTCGTCGAGCTTGGAGAGGTCGAAGTACGAACTCCCGAGCACGTCGTCGGGGGTGTCGGCGAGGAAGGCCATCGTCCGTTCGACGATCGCCCGGTACGGGCCGAAGGCCGCCCCCGCCCCGCGGAGCCACAGCGGGACCGGCCGGTGCCGCTCGTGCGAGTACGGCTGCATCTTGCGGTCGTTCTCGAGCACGGCCACGGGCCGGTAGCCCACGAAGTCGTTCACGCGGTCGACGATCCGCGGCACGACGTCTGCCGGCGGTGCGGTCGGTCCCTCGGCGAGTGCCGCCTCGAAGAAGCGTGCCAACAGGAACGGGTGCCAGTGGTCCTGTTCGGGAAGATGCCGCAGCAGGTCCTCGTGAAAGGCGCGGTAGGCCGGCAGGGCGTGTTCGAGGACGAGCCCGACGACCGCCCGGGCCTGCCCGACGTCCGCGAACGCCGGGTTCTCGTCGGGGAGACCGTAGAGCCGGTTCGACAGCAGGTCCCGCCACTCCCGTGGTGCGAGCAGCCGCCCGTGCTCGGCGACGACCGCGTTCAGACTGGCCGCGAACCGGCCGTCCGGCTTGCCGCTGGAGAAGTTCAGGTAGCCGAGAATCTCGACGAGTCGATCGGCCGGAGCGTCGGTCGCGGCGTCCTCTGTTCCACTCATGCTCACTCCGCCGACGAGGCCCGTCACCGTCCCGGTTGAAGGCCCCGCGGCGTCCCGAAGGAGTTCTGTCGATCGCTCAATTGGAGCAGTTGTCCGGAGAGAAGACCAGTGCCCTCGACGCGGTCAGGCCCGTGCCTCGCGTGTTCGTGTTGCAATGTGGTAGGACCATTCGTGTTGGGTCGTCGAAACGGTGGGAGCGGTTGCGTGTCGAGCAATCCGGTGTTGGCGGAGGCGGTCGGGCGGATCGGCAGCGAGCGGGTGCGTCTCGCCGTCACCGGTCTCGTGGTGCTCGCGTTCGGAGTGACCGCCCTGCTCTCGCCGAGGTTCGCCGGCGAACTGGTGCTGCGGCTGCTGGGGCTGCTGTTGTGGGGAGCCGTGCTCGTCATGGGGCTCGGCTGGCTGCTCGGGCGCGGCCGGCATCGCCATCGCCGCGGCGTGTTCGTCTTCCTCGCACAGATTCTGCTGATGGTGGTGACGGCGAACGCGCTGCTGTTCCACACGGCCATTCCGATGAAGATCATGCGGTTCGTCTTCGGGGCGCTGTTCGTGCTCGACGCCGGCACCCAGGGGGTGATCGCCCTGCAGGCGAAAAAGGGGCTCGGTCGCTGGCTGCTGCTCGCCAGCGCGGTGGTCACGGCGGCGGCCGGGGTGCTCGCGGTCGTCTTCGTCACGAGGCAGGGGGGTGGGGGGCTGTTGGCGCTGCTGCTCGGCGTTCGACTCGTCGTCTTCGGCGTCGTGTTGTGTTGGCTCGCCTGGACGACGACGAAGGAGACCGCCTTCGTCTACGGCCTGAGACCCGACCGGGAGGTCGAGCCGGTCCCCGGGGAGGCGTACGCCGTGTTCATCGGCAACGCCTTCCACCTCGGCGTGTACGTCGGCGACGGCGAGGTCGTCGACTACCGGGACGACAACCTGGTGCACCTCGTCACCTGGGAGCAGTTCCTGTTGGGACGAGAGCCGGAACACTGGCAGTACCCGGACCTGCCCGACGTGCCGGCGGCGGAGGTCTGCCGCATCGCCCGCGAGGCCGTCGGCCGCACCTACCCGTACAAGTTCTTCGAGTTCAACTGCGAGAGTTTCGCCGTCTGGTGCAAGTCGGGCGGCACCACGCACCAGTCGAAGTACGCGCAGGTCGCGTTGGCGTTCAGCAACATCAGCGTGCACCCGGTGGTGGGCGTGCTGGCCGAGTTCTACACGCGGGCCATCGAGTTCGCCGCCTTCCACCTCGGCGGCACGTTCGGCAAGCAGACGGCCCTCGTCATCCGCCGAACGTCCGCGGCCGTCTCTAAGACGCTGCTCGCCAGACGACTCGACGCCGACGCCGCGACGCGACTTCCGGAACGTGTCCAAGACGCCGGTGCGGGCGAGGTCGCCGACTGAGCACGGTTCGACGTCCTGGCCGGCCCGTCAGAACAACGAACGCACGGCTTTCCCACGGGTGACGGGCAACGGGCGTTGCTCCCGGTCACGAATCGTCGTCTCCGGACCGTGCCCGAGGGCGTGGTGGATCGTCGCGAGCACGTCCGCAGGGCCGACCCGGCCGGCAACGGGCTCCGCGGCACGAGCGTCCGTCCGCCCGTGAACCTGTCCGCCGCGAACGCCCCCGCCGGCGAGGGCGAGCGAGAACGCGTTGCCCCAGTGGTCCCGTCCGCCGTTGCCGTTGATCTTCGGCGTGCGGCCGAACTCGCCCGTCCAGACGACGAGCGTGTCGTCCAGCAGCCCACGGTCGAGCAGGTCGGTCAGAAGGGCCGAGTACGTCTGGTCGATCCGCGGCATCAGGTGCTTCCGAAGCGCCTCGCTGTTGCTGCGGTGGGTGTCCCAGTGGCCGTTGTTGAGGGCACCCGGGATGCGCGTCCAGTTCACTCGGACGAACGACACCCCGGCCTCCACGAGTCGGCGAGCGAGCAGCACACTCTGCCCGAACCGGTTTCGGCCGTAGCGGTCGCGGGTCTTGTCGGACTCGAGCGACAGGTCGAACACGCGACGGGCGTCGCCCTTGCCGAGCAATTCGAGGGCTTGCCGCCGCCAGGTCTCGTGGCCGGCGATCGCCTCGTCGCGCGATACGCGTTCCAGGCGACGGTCGAGTTGTGCGAGCACCTGCCGTCGGTCGTGGAACCGCAGAGCCGAGACGTCCGGGGGCGGCGTGAGTCCGCTGACGGAGAAGTCCTCGCTCGACGGGTCGCAGTCGAGGACCCACGGGTCGGCGGGGCGGCCGAGAAAACCGGCGTCCTGTCCGGGCCACGTCTTCTTGCCGTCGTTGTACGCGATCTCCGGGATGGTCACGGCAGTCGGCAGCCCGCTGGCCCGACTGCGGAGCGACTTCACGACGGCCCCGAGGCACGGGTGGTCGTTCGGTGCACCCGGTTTCGCACCCTCCACCTGTTTCGGGGTGTGCGAGTACCCGGTCGTCATCGCGTAGCCGCTCGTCGAGTGGGCGTTGTCGCCGGTCGAGACACCACGGAGCACGGCAACGTGCTCGAGCAGTTCCGCCGTCTGCGGCATCAACTCGCCGACCGCGATGCCGGGCACGGACGACGAGATCGGCTGCAGGTCGCCACGAATCTCGACCGGCGCGAGCGGCTTGGGGTCCCACGTCTCGTGCTGCGGCGGGCCGCCGAGCAGGAAGAGCACGATGCAGGACTTCCGCGACCGGACCGGATCAGCCGCTGGGGCAGCAGTCCCCGCGACGAGTGGCCCGAATGCGGAGACGGCCCCGACTTCGAGCAGCCGCCGTCGGGAGAGATGATCTGCGAGGTGTTTCGCCATGAGGAGGTCACGACCGACGGATCAGTGGATGCCGTTGTGTCGTAGCATGGCGGCGGCGAGCTCGGGCCGTCAAGGCGTCTCGGCTACTCGACCGGCTGCGAGCAGGGGTACGAGCCGAGGACGTTCATCAGCGAGACCTTCTTGTCGAGAGCGGTCAACAGCCGCTTCGTCTTCGCGTCGTTCAGGTGGCCTTCGAAGTCGATGAAGAACCAGTACCGGCCCTCCTCACCTCGGAGCGGGAACGACTCGATCCAGGTCAGGTTGACCTTGTTCGTCTTGAACACGGCCAAGGTGTCGGCCAGCGATCCCGGCTTGTGCGGAATCTGCACCAGCACCGAAGTCCGGTCGCCGCCCGTTCTCGGGCTGACCTCGTGTCCGATGACGGCGAACCGCGTGACGTTGTTCGGATTGTCCTCGATCTGGGCCGCGAGGACGTTCAGCTCGTACTCCGCCGCGGCTGGCAGGCTGGCGACGGCCGCGGCCCCTTCCGAGCGTTGGGCGAGTTCGGCGGCGGCGGCCGTGCTCGAGACCTCGTGCACCTGAGCCATCGGCATGTTCTGCGTCAGCCACGTGCGACACTGCGAGAGGGCCTGTCGCTTGCTGTAGACGTGGCGGACCTCCCCGATCGGGCAGCGAGCCATCAGGTTGTGGTGCACGACCAACTGCACTTCGCCGCAGATCTTGAGTGGCAGCTTCGTGAACATCTCCAGCGTGTCGACGACGCGACCGTCGGTGCTGTTCTCGATGGGAACCAGCCCGAACTCGACCTGCCGACGGTTCACGGCCTCGAACACGTCGGCGATCGTGCCGACGTCGGTCAGGTCGGCCTGCTTGCCGAAGTAGTGGATGGCCGCGATGTGCGAGAAGCTGAACCGCGGGCCGAGGTAGGCGATCCGCTCGACGTGAACGGCTTGGCGGGCGGAACAGAGAATCTCGCGGAACACGGCCCGCACGGCCCCCTCGGACATCGGGCCGGGATTGCGAGCGAGCAGACTCTCCCAGACGGAGCGGTCGGCACGGGCGTCGGCGAGCGCGGAGTTGGTGTCTTCTGCCTCGCTGAAGAGTCGTGTTGTCAGTTCGGCTCGCTTGTTGATCAGTTTGAGCAACTCACGATCGACCTGGTCGATCTGCTTGGCCGGCGATCCGCCGCGCGATGCGGGCTTCTTGGTCTTCTTCTTCGTCGCGGGCCGCTTGGTGGACGTCTTCTTCGCGGCCGGCCGCTTGGTCTTCGCCTTCTTCGCCATCGGCTTCCCCACGAAATCTCAGCGACCCGGTGGGAGCTGGCGACGCATCGAGCGCAGACGATGCAAGCGTCGACAACCTGTCGGAAGCGCCCCGTCGAGCCACGGGAGGCACAACCGGTCCCGACTCCGTGATCACGACCCGGAAATCAACCCATCCAACCGCGTAAAGCGGAGTTAGGTATCTACCGGCCTCGAATTCCGAAGTCAAGCAACCGAGCGGCCTTGATCGATCTTGCCGCTGCCAAAATGGCACCTTGACTCAGCGGGAGATCAGCCGATTGTGCTGCCAAAATGGCAATTCTGTCTAGCGGCCGATTTGGCAGTGTGGGCGTTAACTGCTTTCAGGTAATGGTATTACGGGTGGGCGTGGCTCCCGGGTGCGGGATCGGTACACCCTTTGCATTCCGTTTGACGCACACCACGAACTCTGCCGCAAGAGGCGGCTTCTCTGCTACTCACTCCGAAAGTTTCTCCATGGCCGTTTCCGGCGAGAAAATCATCGGCATCGACTTGGGCACCACCAACTCCGTCGTCTCCGTGATGGAAGGTGGCGAGCCGAAGGTGATTCCCAACCAAGAGGGTTACCCCACGACTCCCAGCGTCGTCGCCTACACCGACAAGGGCGAGATCCACGTCGGCGAACAGGCCAAGCGCGGGGCCGTGATGAACCCCACGAAGACGATCTACTCCGTGAAGCGGTTCATGGGCCGACGACACGAGGAGGTCTCCGCGGAGGAGAAGATCGTTCCGTACGAGGTGGTCGGTGCGCCGAGCGACTACGTGAAGGTGCAGGTGGGCGACAAACAGTTCGCCCCGCCCGAGATCTCCGCCAAGGTGCTGGGCAAGCTGAAGGACGCTGCCGAGAACTACCTCGGCCACAAGGTGAACAAGGCCGTGATCACGGTCCCCGCCTACTTCAACGACGCCCAGCGGCAGGCGACCAAGGACGCCGGCCAGATCGCGGGGCTCGAGGTGGCCCGGATCATCAACGAGCCGACCGCGGCCGCGCTCGCCTACGGGCTGCAGAACAAGAAGGACGAGAAGATCGCCGTCTTCGACCTCGGCGGCGGCACGTTCGACATCTCGATCCTCGAGGTGGGCGACGAGCTGGTCGAGGTGCTCTCCACCAACGGCGACACGCACCTCGGCGGTGACGACTTCGACGAGGTGCTGATCGACCACATCGCCCAGCAGTTCGAGAAGGACGAGGGGATCGACCTCCGCAAGGACCCGATGGCGCTGCAGCGGCTGCGGGAGTCCGCCGAGAAGGCGAAGAAGGAACTCTCCAGCTCGCAGACGACGGAGATCAAGCTGCCGTTCATCACGTCGGTCGACGGGGTGGCGAAGCACCTGGACGTCGCCTTCACCCGGGCCGAGTTCGAGAAGCTGATCGACCCGCTCGTCGAGCGGTGCCGGAAGCCGGTCGAGAGTGCCCTGGCCGACGCGAAGCTGAAGCCGGGCGACGTCGACGAGGTCGTGATGGTGGGCGGCTCGACCCGCGTGCCGATGGTCCACGAGTTCGTCAAGAAGTACTTCGGCAAGGAGCCGCACAAGGGGGTCAACCCGGACGAGGTCGTCGCCATCGGCGCGGCCATCCAGGGCGGCATCATCGCCGGCGACGTGACCGACGTCGTCCTGATGGACGTCACGCCGTTGACGCTCGGCATCGAGACCGAGGGGGGCGTCCTCACGCCTCTCGTCGAGCGGAACACGACCATCCCGACCACGAAGTCCGAGACCTTCACCACCGCGGCCGACAACCAGCCGGCCGTGACCGTGCAGGTCTACCAGGGCGAGCGGAAGATGGCGGCCGACAACCGGAAGCTGGGCGAGTTCCACCTCGACGGGATTCCCCCGGCCCCCCGCGGCGTGCCGCAGATCGAGGTGACGTTCGACATCGACGTGAACGGCATCGTGAACGTCTCCGCGAAGGACAAGTCGAGCGGCAAGGAGCAGTCGATCCGCATCCAGGACGCGAGCGGTCTCTCCGAGGAGGAGATCGAGAAGATGCGGAAGGACGCCGAGGCGCACGCGTCCGAGGACGCGAAGAAGGCCGAGCTCGCCAAGGCGAAGAACGAGGCGAGCACGCTCGTCCACACCGTCGAGAAGACGCTGAAGGAGCACGGCGACAAGCTGGACGACTCGTCGAAGTCGGCCATCGAGTCGCAGATCGAGCAGGTGAACGAGGCGGCCAAGGGGGACGACACGGCGGCGATCAACTCGGCCGTCGAGAGCCTTCAGCAGGCGGCTCACGCCCTGGCCGAGCATATGTACAAGGAAGACGAGGGTGCGGCCGCGGGTGCCCCGGCCGGCGACGACTCGAGCGGAGCCTCGTCCGACGAGGGCGAGGTGATCGACGCCGAGTTCGAGCGGAAGGAGTAGCCACGTCCTGCCAACTCGAACTGAACCTCGACGGAGGGCGGCCGCGGTCCTCGTGGCCGCCCTCGTTGCGTAGAGAGCGAGAACAGCCAGCCGGTCCTTCCGACACCAGGGGCCGAGAAAGGAGCGAACGATGCCGTTTCAACCCGAGAAGCTGACCGTGAAGGCCCGCGAGGCCGTTCAGGGGGCACAGGAGCTCGCCGAGCAACGCTCGAACTCGCAGGTGCTGCCATTGCACTTGCTGAAGGCGTTGCTCGAAGAGACCGACGGCGTCGTCCGCCCACTGCTCGAGAAGACGGGAGCCAACGTCGGCCAGCTGACGGGCATCGTCGACGGCGAACTCGACCGCCTGCCCACCGTCACGGGAAGCGGTGCTCAAGTGGGGGCCAGCAGCGAACTGCTCGGCGTGCTCAACGAGGCGCAGTCGATCGCGTCGTCGATGCGGGACGAGTTCACGAGCACAGAGCACCTGTTGCTCGCGCTCGTCCGGAAGGGAGAGCAGGCGAAGCGAATCCTCGACATGCACGCGATCGAGGAGAACGACCTGCTCGAATCGCTGAAGTCCGTCCGTGGCGGCCAACGCGTCACCACCGACAGTCCCGAGGGAACGTACGAGGCCCTCGAGAAGTACGCCAAGGATCTCGTCCGCCTCGCGAAGGCCGGCAAGATCGACCCCGTGATCGGCCGCGACAACGAAATCCGCCGCGTCATCCAGGTCCTCTCGCGACGTCGCAAGAACAATCCAGTCCTCATAGGGGAACCCGGCGTCGGGAAGACGGCCATCGTCGAGGGGCTCGCCCACCGCATCGTGCTCGGGGACGTCCCGGCCGTCTTGAAGGACAAGCGGGTCGTCGCCCTCGACATGGGGGCCCTCGTCGCCGGCGCGAAGTACCGTGGCGAGTTCGAGGACCGGCTCAAGGCGGTCGTGCGGGAGGTCACCGAGTCCAACGGCCAGATCATCCTCTTCATCGACGAACTGCACACCGTCGTCGGCGCCGGTGCGTCCGAGGGGGCGATGGACGCCAGCAACCTGCTCAAGCCGGCCCTCGCGCGGGGCGAGCTCCACTGCATCGGGGCGACCACGCTCGACGAGTACCGCATGCACATCGAGAAGGACGCCGCCCTCGAACGCCGGTTCCAGCCCGTCATGGTCAAGGAACCGTCGGTCGAGGACACCGTCGCCATCCTTCGCGGCCTCAAGGAACGCTACGAGAAGCACCACGAGATCAAGATTCGGGACTCCGCCCTCGAGGCCGCGGCCCGACTCTCGGACCGCTACATCACCGACCGGTTCCTGCCGGACAAGGCGCTCGACCTCGTCGACGAGGCCGGCAGCCGGGTCGCCATGGAGCTCCACTCGGTCCCCACTCCAATCGACGAAGTCCAGCGGCGTCTCACACGTCTCGAACTCGTTGCGCGACAGCTCGCCGAGGAGACCGACTCCTCCGCGGATAGGGAACGGGCCGAGATCGCCGAGGAGATGGAGACGCTCCGCCGCGAGCTCGCGTCGCTGGAGGAACAGTGGGAAGCGGAGAAACTCGGGCTCGGCGACGTCGCCGGCGTCCGCGAGGAGTTCGAGCGGGCCGACCTCGAGTACCGGCAGCTCGAAGCCGCCATGCGAGAGAAGCAGTCCACCGGCCAGATCGTCGACGAGACCGACTACCAAACCCTCTTCGAGCTCGACCGCAAACGGCAGTCGCTCCGGCAGCGGATCGACCAGCAGGAGCAGGAGCCCGACCAGCCCGAAGAGGAGACCGCCGACCGCCCCCGCCTCCTCCGCACGGAGGTCGGGCCGGAGGAGATCGCGGAGATCGTCTCCACTTGGACCGGCGTCCCCGTCAGCCGCATGCTCGAAGGGGAACGCGAGAAGCTGCTGCACATGGAGGACCGCATCCACGAGCGGATGATCGACCAGCACGAGGCGGTCACGGCCGTCGCCAACGCCGTGCGGCGGTCGCGGTCCGGCCTGCAGGACGCCAACCGGCCCATCGGCAGCTTCGTGTTCCTCGGCCCCACCGGCGTCGGCAAGACGGAACTCTGCAAGGCGCTCGCCCAGTTCCTGTTCGACGACGAGCGGAACATGGTCCGCATCGACATGTCGGAGTTCATGGAGAAGCACTCGGTCGCCCGGCTCATCGGCGCCCCGCCGGGGTACGTCGGGTACGAGGAGGGGGGCCGCCTCACCGAGGCCGTCCGCCGCAACCCCTACTCCGTCGTCCTGCTCGACGAGATCGAGAAGGCCCACCGGGACGTCTTCAACGTGCTGCTGCAGGTCCTCGACGACGGCCGCCTCACCGACGGCCAGGGCCGCACCGTCGACTTCACCAACACCATCGTGGTGATGACCTCGAACATCGGCAGCCACACCATCCAGGAGATGACGGCTGCCGGCGAACAGGAGACCGCCGTCCACGCCGCCGTCATGGAGCACCTCCGCGTGGAGTTCCTGCCGGAGTTCCTCAACCGGATCGACGAGGTGATCGTCTTCCACCCCCTCGGCCGCGCCGAGATCCGGGAGATCGTCGACCTCCAACTGGAGCAGCTGAAGGCCCAACTCGCCGACCAGGGCTACGGCCTCGAGGTGACCGACGCGGCCCGCCAAGTCCTCGCCGACGAAGGCTACGACCCCCAGTACGGCGCCCGCCCGCTGAAGCGCGTGATCCAGCAGAGACTCCAAAACGCCCTCGCCAACGAAATCCTCGCCGGAAGATTCGAGGAGGGCCAAACGGTCAAGGTGGATGGGACGTTGGACGGCTTCGTGTTCACGGCGGAGTAAGGAGGAAAGAAGAACCGCCCAGTGCAGGCACTGGGCGGTCGCGTGCGGCATGGGGTCGGCAGGCAGGCGGGTCAGTCGAAAACACCAGCGAACTGGGCGATTTGGATGCCCGAGGCGACGAGGAGGGCCGCCGCCGTACCGGCAAAGACGAGTGCGTTCGTCAGGCGCTCGGCTTCCTCCGAGATTCGTCTGCCATAACGCAGCAGCAGGACACATGTGCCAACGCCGGCAAGAAGAGCGCAGACGAGTGTCGAGAGGGCCAGGATTGCGAGGCAGAAGTCTGTCATCGGAGGTTCTCCCAGTTGGAGGCGAGTGTCGAGGTGACGTGGCAGCACGTCAGGTAGGTTCCGACTGCGGCGGCGACGACCCAGATCAGTCGTCTCGCCAAGTGGTGGGCGACGGAGTACGCTTGGCGAATCCGTCGCGCTACGATTGCCGTGGTCGAGTTGCTCACCGTTTGGCGTCCCAGCAAGAGGTTGCGAAATCGACAGCGGGAGGTGGTCAGTGCTCCCGCCCCTAGGTGTCCAGCATGGCCCTCGAGTTGGTGTGGTTGGCTCCTCCTGAACGGGTTGGTGTGGTTGGTCCCGATACACCAACGATACGAGTCGTGACGACGGTGCCAATCGCGATTCCGAGCGAATCGAGCCACTGAATGGTCTTCGCTGATGGATCGCGGCGCGCGAAACCACAGACGTCTTGGCGGGACGTGGAACGCTTGGGAGAGGCGCGTTCAACCACAGGGAATACCCGCAACTTTCCCCAATCCCGGAAAGTGGGGTTCCCAGCCGAAAACCAGTCGATACTATGCCAGTGTTGAGGTGGCCAAGATCGAGTTGCTCACCGTCAACGAAGCGAAACCCGCAGGAGCTCTTGGTCAGGGCTCCTGCGGGTTTCTCGTTGGCTCGTCTCTACGCGGTCACGCGCGGAGATCGCTGACGTACGCCGAGGCGATCTTGGCCATCGTTTCGTACGCTTCCTTCGCGGCGTCGTCTCGCTTGGCGAGCAGGTGGCCACCGAGGACCACGACGACTCCGTCGATCGCCTTTTCGCAAGCCGCTTCTGCGGCCTTCCGCTGCAGCTTCTTCTTCCTTCGCGGGAGCTTCTCGCCGTTCGTCGATGCTGTCTCGTCGATGACGTCCCGCAATTGCTCGTGTTGAGCGACGAGCAGACCGTACACGTCCGATGCCGAGACGCTTCCGTTCGGCTCGATACGGCGACAACGCTCGATGATGCGTTCGAGGGACCGGCGGGGAACGTTCACCTCGCTCAATGCCCGTCGTCCTGACTCGACGAAAGTGGTGGCCGTGTCGTCCGCGAGTGCATCTCCCGCGAGTGGTGCGTGCCGATCCAAGTCCACGAAGCACTTGCAGTCGCGGACGTGCTTGTCGATCACGTCGAGTTGCGACTTGAGATCGCGGAAGGTCACGCCGTTGTTGCCCGCGAGACGGCGGTGAAGTGACTTGAGATTCTTGAGTGCTTGGAACACGCCGTCACACTCGGTTCCGTCTTCGATCATGCCACTCTCCAATAAATCGCCCGTGGTCGAAAAAACGTCAGGAGGTCTTGGGCCGCTTCTTCTTGGCGATCTTGCCGGACGACTCACCAGGTTCGGCGGTCGTCGTCGCGAGCATCGGTAGCTCACCCTTCAGCAGCTGCAGCCACGCCACGAACGCGCTCCGCTCGGCGTCGAAGGCGCGAATGGCACGGGGTGCGTCTTCGACGACGCCGGAGGTCTGGTTGCTGTCGTCGCGGAGAATCCACAGCGTGTCCGGGGCAGTCAAGAGATACCGAGTCACGGGCGTGAAGAAGTCGGGCAGAATCGACGCGGAGGGAGGGACCGGGACGCTCTGTGCCCCGTCGACGTACGCCGCCGATCCCGCCGCACCGGCACTTCCCTCCGGATACAGGAACTTCACGGAGACGCCCTGCTCCAGACAGAGCCGAATGGCCTCGCACGTGTCGTCTTGGGGGGCGTCGAAGAACTTCGGGCCACCGGAGACGAACCAGAGTTCTGCGTCCTCGGACTCGGAGCGTGTGACCGATCGGGCGAACCAAGCGACCTCGTAGGCGAGTTCCGTGTAGCTCCAAGCGTGGGACGAGGTGCAGCGTTCGGGGCGGAAGTAGCTCGCGACCGGACCGTCGTCCAATCCGCGGAAGAAGTAGTCGTCGATGCGAGCCGCGACCGCCTTCGACTTCGGGACCGCCTTCTCGCCGGTCATGATGAAGGCGAGGAGCGTTTGCGCCCGCTGGACCCATTTCGTGGCCTTCCCCGGGGTTCCCTTCAAGAACTTCGACAGCGCCGACGGCTTGACGTCGAGCACCTTCTCGGCCAAGTGCTGCTTCGGGGGCAGCTCCACCCCCCTTCCGTCCAACCACTCGACAGCAGCGGCGACGACTGCGCAGACTCGGGAAATCTGGTCCGTTCCATCGCCCTTGAACAGCGTCAGACGGTGTGTGAGACGGCAGAGGTAGTGCTCGAGCCCGAGCAGAGTGTCGTCGCTCAACCCGTTCCACGTCGATTTCTTGCTGCCCAACGGTCTGCCTCCTGAGACTGCGACGCCAAGTATTGACGCGTGGAGTAAATGGTTTCGAACATTTCGGAAAGCTGCCGACCATCGAACGCCTGTCGATCAACGCTAACCAGGCGGTGCAAGTCCGGCAACTGGCGAAATCTCAGTTATTCACAGTGACCCACACAGACTTCTGGCAGCGCGCTTCGATTGCAAGGACTCTCTCCACTTTCCAGGACGGTGGAAATTCTGGACAGCCAAAGGAGACCGCGGAAGTACCAAACGTGTGCTCTTCACAGATGCGGGCCGAGTCGTGACACTCCTGTGAGAGCTTTCAACCGAGACGGAGTTCGGGAATGGTCTCCACGCGTCGAAGCCGTCTTCAGCTGAGTGACGAGCAGCGGGAAGCGCTTCTCGAGATCTACGAACACTGGGGGATCTCGATCGACGAGTACGCTCGCCGACCGAGAGATCTCGCGGCGTTGACCGAGCGGTGGGCTCGGGTCGTCGGACGAACGCGGCTGCCGCGGCGGGAGTGGGTCCTGCAGTTCATGGGGACCGAGCGGAAGTGCGGGCGGTGGGTACGGTTGGGGCGGCGCGCGGTTGATCCGCGGCAGAAGTTCTTCGAGTTTCCGGACGGGTTGCCGCCGCGGCCGGTGCGGCATCCGGACGAGTTGCGGTTGCCGGAGCTTGCCGAACCGCTCAAGCGAGTGCTCTCCGCGGTCTACGCCGATCTGGTCGTGGAGTCCGGGCTGAGCAGTGACGCGGCCGCGTACGACCGGGGTCTGCAGAGGCGGATTGCGCGGGAGTTCGAGTGCCGCACGAAGGGGGTGCGGATCGAGCCGCATGTCGTCGCCGGGTTGCTGATTCGAATGCGAAAGCAGGGCCGGTTGCGAGTGCGCGACTCGGCCGTGCTGCTGACGGCGAGCTTCACGCGGACCAGGCTCGCTACGGGGCAGCTGTCGCTTCCGTTCCGGGAGGACGCGGACGACCTGACAGCCGTTCCCTGGGACCGGCGCGCCGGTATGGACCAGTTCGACCTAGGACTGGAAGCCGAGCACGAGGGAGACGACAACGAGGCCGTGCGTCGGTATCAGCAGTCGCTGCTCGAGGAAGAGCTGTCGCCGCAGACGTGCCTGAATCTCGGGAACTGCCTGTATCGGCTTCGGCGGTACGACGCCGCGGCGACGCGTTACCGGCAGTCGGTCGAGATCGACCCCGGTTTCGCCTCGGGTTGGGCCAACCTGGGGACGGCGCTCCTCCGCGTGCCGAACTCGATTGACGAGGCCGTCGATGCCTTCGAGCAGGCGATCGCCCTCGATCCGGTGGCGTCGGCCAGCGCTCACTTCAACTGTGGCCAGGTGTTGCACGTGCAGGGCCGCATCGAGGAGGCGGTGGAGCACTGGCGGGCGTACCTCGCCCTCGATGCCGACGGTGACTTCGGCGAGATTGCGCGAGCGAAACTCCAGCAGTTCGCCGCGGCCGCCAACGAGGCGACATGAGCTTGCCGGCGCGGCAGGGTGGCGGCGTCAGCCGCGAAGGAATTGCCCCGGGCGTGATCCTGGGATCGGCGTCCACCCTCCGGGGCCATTCGGCCTGTCGGCCTACTGACCCCGCCACGCCGGGGGATTGGTAGGCTGTTGGGATGGCCGGGACGAAACGCCATCGCAGGAACATGGACGAACCGGCCACGCCCACGAGCTGACGTTCTCCTGCTACCGGGGTTTCCGCTTCCTCGAGGCCGATCGGACGCGAAACTGGCTCGTGGAGGCCATCGACGAGACTCGTCGCAAACTCGACTTTGCCGTCTGGGCGTACGTGTTCATGCCGGAGCACGTCCACCTGATCGTCTGGCCCCGCCAACCGGAGTACGAGACGTCCGCCATCCGACGGGCGATCAAGGAACCGGTCGGTCGACGGGCCGTCGCGTATCTCGAGGCTGAAGCGCCGCACTGGTTGGCACAGATCACCGTGAAGAAGGGTGGTCGTGAGCGACGTCGCTTCTGGCAACAGGGCGGCGGATACGATCGGAACATCGTCGAGCCGGCGACGCTGGAGCACATGATCGACTACGTCCACCTGAACCCCGTTCGGCGGGGGCTCGTGGAACAGGCCCGCGAGTGGACTTGGTCGAGCGCGGCTTGGTTCGAGGGAGTTGGTGACTCGCCCCTCTCTCTGGACGCGATTCCGCCGGAGTGGACGTGCGAGGGGAACCCGTAGCCAGGGTGGCGGGGTCAGCAGCGAAGCAATGGCCCCGGGCGTGACTCTGTGATCGACGTTCACCCTCCCGGGGCCATTCTGACCCCGCCACCCTGGGCCGAAGGGGTGACGTCCACCCTCCGGGGACTTCCGGCCTGTCGGCCTGCTGACCCCGCCACCCATAACGTGTAGCGCAACCGGGTCCGGTCGGGTAGTGGCCGGTTCGACTCGGGAGGTGGTGGGATGATGAAGGTGGGGCGGAAGCGGAAGGGGCAGCGGACACGGTCGATGGCGGACGGGGAGTTCGTCGAGTTGCTGCGGGAGATGGGGGAGGTCGATCCGGGGGTGACGATCTACGAGTTCACGCGGGCGGTCGGGTGTTCGTTCGGTGTGATCTCCGGCGGTTCGGGAGTTGGCCGGAGCTGCGGGAGCGGGCCGGGTTGCCGGCGGTCGGGCGGCGGGGGATGCGGCGGATCTACTCGAAGGAGGACGTTCGCGAGGCGTTCCAGCGGGCCGTGGCGGAGGTGGGGCCGCGGATCACACTTTCCGAGTTCACGGAGCACTCGGGGATTTGTCACACGACGGTGAAACGGCACGTGGGGGGCTGGAACGCGTTGCGGGCACTGGAGGGGTTGGAGCCGAACCGGAAGGGGCAGCCGCGGGTGGAGGCGGAGACGATTCGGACGGCGTTTCGGGCGGCGATCGAGGAGCACGGGAAGTCGCTGACGCTGACCGCCTTCTGCGAAATGACCGGCTTCAGCGAGGCGGTGATCCTGCGGCGTTGCGGCGGCTGGCGAGCGCTGCGGGAGTCCGAGAGCGTGCCGGAGAACAAGCCGCAGTGGCCGGTGATCCCGGACGAGCGGATTCGCGAGGAGTACGCCCGGATTCAGAAGATGCTGAAGCGGAAGCCGACGTTCCGCGAGCTGGGGCTGCTGAGCAAGTACGGCGAGGACACGTTCCGGAAGCGGCTGGCGCTGTTCAAGTGGCAGCGCATCTTCCGGACGGTGGTGGAACAGAAGATGGCCGAGCGGCGGGCAGAGCTGGCGGCGGAGGCAGCCGCGGGCCGGGGAGTGTAGACTTCGGCACACCCCGAACGCGGACGTGGCTCGGTCCGTCGTTCCCCCCCGCCCTGCCCGACCGCTGCCGCATGGACTCCCACGCCGTCGAAACCCTGGTGCGTGACCTGCTGGTCGTCCTCGTGGCCGGGTTGGTGGCCGGCGTGGTCTGTCACCGGCTGCGGATCTCGGCGTTGCTGGGGTACCTGTTCGTCGGGGCGGTCATCGGCGAGGGGGGACTGCAGTTCGTCTCGCAGGCAAACCACGAGCTGGAGGCGCTCGCCGAACTGGGCATCCTGCTGCTGCTGTTCGCGATCGGACTGGAGTTCTCGCTGGGCGAGCTTGCGCGGCTGGGGCGGTTCTTCCTCGTGGGGGGCAGCGTGCAGATGCTGCTGGTGGCGACCGGGGCGATGCTCGCGTCGCTGGCCTTCCTGCCGTGGCGGACGGCTTTGCTGGTCGGGACGGCGACGGCCCTGAGTTCGACCGTGCTCGTCTTCCGGGCGCTCGCGGAGGTCGGCGTCTCGAACTCGCCGCACGGCCGGCGGGCCATCGCGATCCTGCTGTTCCAGGACGCGGCCCTCGTCCCGTTGATGCTGGTCGTGCCGCTGCTGTCCGACGTCGAGGGGCGGGTGGAAGCGGGCTTCGTGGCGATTCTGGGACTGAAGACCGTGCTGTTCGTCGGGCTGGTGCTGGTCGCCAGGTGGTGGGTCCGCCGGCACGGCGTGGGGCTGCTGGCGTCCATGCGGAGCCGCGAACTGGTGGTCGTGTTCAGCGTCGCCTTGCTGACGGGCAGCGCCTACGGGGCGTGGTCGGCCGGGCTGCCGCCGGCGCTCGGGGCGTTCGCCGCCGGGCTGATCCTCAGCGGCAACCGGATGAGCGAACAGTTCGACGCGTTGGTGCTGCCGTACCGGGAGACGTTCGCGGTCGTGTTCTTCGTGACGCTGGGGGCGTTGATGCGTCCCGCACTGTTGTGGGAACGGCCGCTGCTGGTGCTGGCGGTACTCGTCGGCGTGGTCGCGTTGAAGTGGTCCGCCTCCACGATCGCGGCTCGGCTGACGGGGCTGTCGTGGCGGGCCTCGTGTGCGACGGGATTCGTTCTCGCCCAGGTCGGCGAGTTCGGCTTCGTGCTGTTCCTACAGGCCCACGAACTCGGCGGCATCTCGCTGGAGACCTACCGGCTCGTGCTCGTGGTCGGGTTGGGGACGCTGTTCCTGACGCCGTTGTTCGTCCGGGTCGCTCGCGGGCTGGTCGATCGTGGCGGGGTGGCGGTGGAGGAGGAGCACACCACGAGGGCCGAACACGACGAACCGACGCCGACGGCCGTCGTCGTGGGGGCGGGGCCGATCGGGAGACAGGTTGCCAGCTTCCTCGAGACGCGCGGTCACGACGTCTGCGTCGTCGACCTGAGCCCGGTCAACCTGCACGAACTGGAGATCGCCGGCATTCGCACGGTCGCTGGGGACGCCCGGGACGCGGCCGTGTTGGGCTTGGCCGGGGCGACGGGTTGCCAGCTCGCCGTGGTGGCCGTGCCGGACGACGACGTGGCCCGCGAGGTGGTTCGCGCTCTGCGACGTGAACGGTCGGACGTCGATGTCGTCGTCCGTTGTCGGTTTCGGTCGAACGCCGACGACCTCCGCCGTGCGGGGGCGTGCGCGGTCGTCAGCGAGGAAACCGAGGCCGCCCGCGGCCTCGTCGCCCTGCTGACCCCGCTGCTGGCCGGTTCGGCGGCTCACAGCGACTGA
>JANQQW010000150.1 GCA_028284885.1 Planctomycetaceae bacterium | reverse complement strand
CCCGTCATCACCTCGTCGAAGATCAGCAGCGTTCCGGCGGCCGTGCACGCCTCGCGGCACGCCTCCAGGAAGCCGGGCTCCGGCACGACGACCCCCATGTTGCCGACGACCGGCTCGAGGATGACGGCGGCGACCTGGTCCCCCTTCTCGGCGAGAGCCGTCCGCACGGCGTCCGCGTCGTTGTACTCGAGGACGAGCGTGTCCTTGGTGCAGCCGTCGGGAACGCCGGGGCTGGAGGGGGTGCCGTGGGTGAGGGCCCCGCTGCCGGCCTGGACGAGCAGGCTGTCGACGTGGCCGTGGTAGCAGCCGGCGAACTTCACGACGACGTCCCGCCCGGTGTGGCCGCGGGCGAGGCGGATGGCGGACATCATCGCCTCGGTCCCGGAGTTCACCATGCGGACCTTCTCGACGGACGGCACCGCCTCGACGATCAACTCGGCGAGTTCGGACTCGAGGACCGTCGGGGCGCCGAAGCTCGTCCCGTGGGCGAGGGCCTTCTCGACGGCGGCGACGACCGCCAGCGGCCGGTGCCCGAGGATGTGCGGCCCCCACGAGCCGATGTAGTCGACGTACTGGTTCCCGTCGACGTCGTAGAGGTAGGCACCGTCGCCTCTTGCAACGAAGACGGGTTCCCGCCCGACGGCTCCGAAAGCGCGGGCGGGACTGTTCACACCGCCGGGAATCACGCGTTGGGCGCGGGCGAACTCGGAGTGGCTGTTGTCGAAGCTGGTCATGTTCCGTGTCGTGTCTGTCGGTTCGATTCGAGTGGCCTCACGGGATGATCCGCGAAGCCCCCCGCTCGGACAACCGACGCGACGCACTCCGACTCAGGCGAGGACGTCGCGGACGACGTTCGCCCCCTCCACGCCGATCAGTCGCTGGTCGAGCCCTTGGAACGGGAAGGAGAAACGCTCGCCGTCGATCCCCATGCAGTGCAGGATCGTCGCGTTCAGGTCGTTCAGGTGGACCGGGTTCTCGACGACGTTGTAGCTGAAGTCGTCCGTTTCGCCGTGGGTGATGCCCCCCCTCACGCCGCCGCCGGCCAGCCACATGCAGAAGTTGCGCGGGTGGTGGTCCCGGCCGTAGTCCTCCTTCGTGAGCGTCCCCTGCGAGTAGACCGTGCGGCCGAACTCGCCGCCGAACACGACCAGCGTGTCCTCCAGCATGCCTCGTTGTTCGAGGTCCTTGACGAGGGCCGCCGTCGGCTGGTCGACGTCCCGGCACTGACCGGCGATGAGCTTCGGCAGGTTGCCGTGCTGATCCCAGCCGCGATGGAGAATCTGGACGACGCGGACGCCCCGTTCGAGGAGACGCCGGGCGAGGATGGCGGAACGTGCGTAGCTGCCCGGGCGTTCCACGTCCGGGCCGTAGGCGGCGAGCGTCTCCTTCGTCTCGGACCCGAGGTCGGTGAGCTCCGGCACGCTCGTCTGCATGCGGAACGCCATCTCGTACTGTTGGATGCGCGTGCGCGTCGCGGGGTCGCCGAAGCGTTCGAGCGTGCGGGAGTTCAGGCGTTCGAGGGCGTCCAGCATCGCCCGCCGGTCGTCGCGGTCGACGCCGGGAGGGTTCTCGACGTAGAGGACCGGATCGCCGGCTCCCCTGAGGGCGACGCCGTCGTACTTCGACGGCAGGAACCCGCTGCTCCACATGCGGGTGAACAGGGCCTGGGCCTGGCTCTCCTTGGGGAAGGTGGGCGTGAACACGACGAACGCGGGGAGGTCGCGGCTCGCGCTGCCGAGGCCGTACGACAGCCACGAACCGAGGCTCGCCTTGCCGGGCACCTCGCTCCCCGTCATCACGAACGTGCAGGCGGGGTCGTGGTTGATGGCGTCGGTGTGGACCGACTTGACCATCGCCACGTGGTCGGCGATGCCCGCGACGTGCGGCAGCAGCTCGCTGAACTCCACGCCGCCTTCGCCGCACTTCTGGAAGGCGAACCTGCTCGGGGCGACCGGCAACCGCTTCTGGCCGCTGGTCATCGTCGTGATCCGCTGGCCGTTGCGGACGGAGTCCGGCAGGTCCGCGTTGAAGTGTTCGACGAGTTTCGGCTTGTGGTCGAACAGGTCGATCTGCGACGGCGCCCCGTTCATGTGCAGGTACAGCAGCCGCTTCGCCGTCGGCCGGTGGTGGGGCAGGCCGGGCAACCCGGGGTGCACGTCGCTGCCGCCGGCGGACGCCGTCCGCGGCCCGAGCAGGCCGGCGAGCGCGATGCCACCGACGTTCAGGCCGGCTCCGGCGAAGAAGCGACGACGGTTGAGTTGTTCGTAGTTGGCGAGAAGCGGGTTCATCGTGCGGCTCAGTTCTTGGTGACGACCTCGTCGAGGTTCAGCATCAGGTTCGCGACGAGGGTCCAGGACGCGAGTTCCGGTACCGGGATCGTCCCGTCCGGTTTCGAGTCCCCGTAGGCGACCAGCTTCGCCGCCGCCTCGGTGTTCTCGGCGAACCGCCTCCGGCGACTCTCGAGCAGCGTCCGTACGACCTCGACCTCGCCGTCGTCCGGCCAACGTGCGGTGACGACACGCCACCCCCAGCGAATGCGGGCCGTGTCGTCCTCGCCTCCCTCGACGAGTATTCGCTGGGCGAGGTTGCGGGCGGCCTCGACGTGTTGCACGTCGTTCATCAACTGCAGGGCCTGGAGCGGCGTGCTGCTCCGGCTCCGTACCGGGCAGCTCTGCTCACGGTTCGGAGCGCCGAAGTTCGAGAGGAACGGCGGCGGCGCCGTTCGCTTGAAGAACGTGTACAGGCTGCGGCGGTACAAGTCGTCTCCCGTGCCTCGCTTGTAGAACCGGGTGTTGCTGCCGCCGAACGCGACGGGCTCCCAGATGTTCGGCGGTTGGTACGGTCGCACGCCCTTCCCCCCCAGCCGTTGCACGAGGAGTCCGCTGGTGTGGAGCGCCTGGTCTCGGAGCACCTCGGGAGCGAGTTGGAACCGCGGCCCCCGTGCGAGCAGCCGGTTGTCCGGGTCGCGTTCGAGTAGTTCCGGCGTGACGGCCGAACTCCTGCGGTACGCCCGGCTGGTGAGGATGCGCTTCATCAGCTTGCGGTTGTCCCAGCCGTCCTCGACGAATCGCAGGGCGAGCCAGTCGAGCAGTTCGGGGTGGCTGGGCAGTTCCCCCTGGGTACCGAAGTCCGAACTCGTCTTCACGAGCCCCGTCCCGAAGAACTGCTGCCACGTGCGGTTGACGGCGACGCGGGCCGTCAACGGGTGTTCGCCGCTCACCAGCCAGTTCGCCAGGTCGAGCCGGTTGTAGTCGCGGCCCGCGGGCCTGGGCGGCAGTCCGGGCAGGAAGGCCGGGACGTTCCGCGCGACCGGCTCGCCCGGCTTGTCGTACTGCCCGCGAAGCATCACGAAGCTCTTGCGGGGAGTCGGGAGGTCGGCCATCACCATCGTCACGGGAGCACTCGCGACGATCTTCGACTTCTCGGCCACGAGTCCCGCCTTCTCCGACTTCAGCGCTTCGAGTTCGGGCCCCGATCCGGCGTAGACGTTCTCCAACCAGTGGCGACGGAGCGCTTCCCGCTCGGCGTCCGACCACGCCTCGGGCCGCTTGCCCCGAACGCGTTGCCTGAGTCCGTCCGGCAGAGTGCGGGTACGAGTCTTCTCGTCGAGTTCGGTCCACCGTTGCCACGACCACCACACGTTGGTTGCCGGATCGACGGTCGACTCGACGCCGAAGTGGTCCCACCAGACCGTCCCGCCGAACTGAGTGAAGCTGAAGCCGTCGATCTTGGTACCGGGGCCGAGCCCGAGGGCCTTCGCGTCGAACTCGAGTCGTTGCCACGCCCCGGCCTCCGGAAGATCGCCGACGTGAACCCTCTCGTGGGTGTCCGCCTTTCCCCAGGGGATGGCGTCGTACGAGCCCCACACGGCGCGGTGGTTCCAACCGCCGACGTGGAACTGCAGCATCAACGTCTGGGGCGGGTCGTCCTCGTCGAATCGGCAGTGGACGAAGAACCGTCCGTCCTCGGGGACCGAGAACGTCGCACCGCCCTGGTAGAAGTCCTGCCCGATCGCGTCCGTCGCCGTCCGCTTGATCGCCCGAGAACCGGCGAAGACCGGCGCGTCGTCCTTCGCGACCAGTTGCAGCGCCGGTCCCGTCGCCCGGGGCGTCGTTCCCTTCGGGAACCCGTCCTCGAACCAGACGTCCGTCGTCTTGCGTGGCTCGGGCGTCGGGTCGAGGGTGGCCGGGTCGGTGTAGTCGACGGCGGCGACGGCGGTCGCGATCCGCTCGCCCACGGCGGCGATCTCGGTGTCGAGTTCGACGAGGCGTTGCTGCTCGGCCGGCTGGACGACTCGCATGACGGGCGGCGTGTCGATCCGGTTGCCGTCCATCGCCGGATCCGCGGCACTGTGGAAGAAGGCGTACATCGAGTAGTACTCCTTCGTCGAGAGCGGGTCGAACTTGTGGTCGTGACAGACGGCACAGCCGGCCGTCAGCCCCAGCCAGACCTCGGCCGTCGTCGACGTGCGGTCCACGGCGTACCGGTAGATCCACTCCTCGTTGATGCTGCCTCCCTCGCCGGTCGTGACGTTGCAGCGGTTGAAGCCGGTCGCGATCCGCTGGTCGAGCGTCGCCTCCGGGAGCAGGTCGCCGGCCAGCTGCCAGCGGGTGAAGTCGTCGAACGGGACGTTCTCGTTGTAGGCGCGAACGACCCAGTCGCGGTACGGCCACATCGACCGCTCGTTGTCGAGGTGCAGGCCGTGCGTGTCCGCGTAGCGGGCGAGGTCCAGCCAGTAGCGGGCCTGGTGCTCGCCGTGTGACTCGCGTGACATCAGCTCGTCGAGCAGCCGTTCCCAGGCGTCGGGCCGGTCGTCCGCGAGAAACGCGTCGACCTCCTGCGGAGTGGGCGGCAGACCCGTCAGGTCGAGAGTCGCCCGACGGATCAGTGTCTCCTTCGACGCCTCTCCCGCCGGTGCGAGTCGCTCGCGACGGATTCGGTCCTCGAGAAACGCGTCGATCGGGTTCCGGACACCGTCGACCGCCGGGACCTTCGGCTCCCGCGGGGCGACGAACGCCCAGTGGGCCTCGTACTCGGCCCCCTCCGCGATCCAGCGGACGAGGATCCGCTTCTCCTCGGCGGTCAACGACTTCTTCGTCGATGGTGGCGGCATCACCGTGTCCGGGTCGGTCGCGTGAATCCGGTCGACGAGCGAACTCTTCGCCACGTTGCCCGGCACGACGGCACCGGCCTCGACGGCCGCCTCGCGGTCGTCGAGACGCAGCTCGGCCTCGCGGTGCTCCGCGTCCGGGCCGTGACAGGCGAAGCAGTGCTTCGACAGGATCGGCCGAACGTCGCGGTTGAACCGGAGTGGCTCCTCGGCGGCGAGGACGGAAGCCGTGAGAAGGAGGGCGATCAGCAGGAGTTGTCGCATGGCGGGACACACGGAGGTTGAGACCCTCGCATTCTACACCGATCCGTGAGCGGCCACCTACTCAAGCTATCCGCGCGCAACGCGCGAACGACCTCCCTCGCCCGGCCAGCACGCGAACTTCCGACGTGGGCGGGTGTGGTGCGGACTTTCCGTCCCCGCGTCCTCGCGTTCGGTCCGACGAGTCGCCGACGACGCGTGAAGCGGCAAGGGCCGGTACGAGTCCGTCAGGCAATCGGTCTTCCGTGCCAGCGCAGTCACTCGACCGGTTGGCTCGCCAGCAGCTGCATCGCCTCGAGGATCCGGGGGCGGTTCGGAGCGGGGGCGATCAGGTAGCGGTGGGGGCCGTCCTTCACGGCCTCGAACCGGGTGTAACCTTCCTCGTCGACCTGCACCCGTCCGGGCGGCGACAGCTCGAAGTAGTCGTGGTCCGGGCGGACGGCGTGCAGGACGGACGTCAGGTCCCAGGTCGGCCGGTCGTGCGGAGGTGGGTTGTAGAGCCCGTACGCCTCGGGGAGCGGATGGCGTGGTGCCCAGCGGAAGTCCCGCTCGATGCTGCGGTGGGGGTAGGGGAGTGCGATGCCGACCTCGAAGCCGCTCCAGACGACCGGTGTCGGCCAACGCTCGGCCAGCGTTCTCGCCGACGCCAGGTCCTTGATGACGTTGTACTCGCGGTAAGGCCGCCGGACTCCCTCGCGGTCAGGGATCAGTTCGAAGGCCCCGGCCATGATCGAGAGCAGCCGGACCTTGCGAGCGACCAGCGCGGGTCCGTCGAGCGGGCTGACGTCGTCGGGCTTCGAGGCGAGGAGACCGGCGAGATTCGTCGAGAAACCGACCTGCGCGACGACGACCGACCCGTCCTCCGCAGCCGCCAACGTCCGACGCAGGAGGTCGACGGCGCCCGGGGCCTCTTTCCCGGAAACGAGGTCGTGCGGGAACCGCGGTGCGTCGCCGTCCCGGCGGGCTGCGAGGCCGTTGAACTTCCCCTCGGTCGGCGTCACGCCACTCCGAGTCACGCCGATCGGAACGTCCTCCCGGCCGTAGAAGGTGTTGACCGCGTCGGTGAACGGGGCGGCGAGTTCGTGGTCCTTCGTGATCGTCACGGCGAGCAGTCGGCACTCGCCGCGGGACTCGAGCGCGTGGATCATCCCGAGCGCCAACACATCGTCGACGTCGTTCCCGATGTCGGTGTCGAAGATCAACGGCACTGGCGTGGCCGGTTCCGCACCGACGACGCCGAGCGGACAACAGAGGAGGCAGGCGATCACGAGCTGTAGTCTCATCGAGTCGTTCTCTCGTTCGGCTTGGGTCTTCTCGACGTACGAACCTATCGTACGACGGGGTGACACGCGACGAAGTCGGCACGACCCTCGACGTCGAGGACGCTACGAGAACACGCCGACGAGTGCCGACCAGGTGGCGACAAGGGGAGAGAGCGAGATGTCGGACCTTCGTTTCGAGCTCGGCGACGCCGTGATGTGCAACATGGGGCCGAGTGGCTGGAAGCTCGGCAGGGTCATCGCGCTGCACTACCGCGAGGACCACTGGCCGGCCGGCAAGAGTGCGCCCTACCAAGTGGCACTCGAAGGCGACCACTCGCTGATCTACGTCCCCGAGGACGACGCCCGCTTCTGCCGGGAGGCGACCGCGGAGGACGTGAGGATTGCCCGCCGCACGGACGCCCTCGCCGCGCTCCCGCCGGACCAGATGGGGGCGGGAGCGAAGCAAGACTCCGAGCCCGGAACGCAAGCCGCGGCCGACTCACAGCTGGGCTGTGCGGGCGGCGTGACCGAAGCCGGCAGCCCGGGCTACCGCGACGGCCGCTGCCAAGGCTGCGACTGCTGCCCCCGCAGCTGGTCGTGCGTCGGGCTCTACAGCGAGCACTACCGCTGCGTGGAACGAAACGGGCTCCGGGTGACGCGACACGCCGTCGATCTCGGCACGGTCCGCGTCGGGGACTCGTTGCACCACCCGGCTGACGAGGCCCTTCCCGGCAACGGCGGGTTCCTGCAGTGCCCGACGCTCGTACGGCTCCCGCCCGGCGTCCGCTTCTCCGACGACGGCTCCCTCGCCGGCGAAGTACGGTTCGACCCGCATCGAGACGCGACGTACGCGGTCGAGTTCGTCGCGGTGAGCACGGTCGACTGGGACGACGCCGAGGTGGGTGTCGTCCGCCTGGAGATCGCCTTCGTCGTCGAGGGGAACGAGCCGCCGGCGGGCTTCGACGTCGACGCCTTCCTGCAGGAGCAAGACCGGGCCCGCGCGACGGCCGACGACGCGGTTCGCCGTCTCGGCGACACGTGGGAGCTCTGGGAGCGGGACGAGCTGGGCAATCGCGACACCTGCGACCGAATGCTGGCCGAGCTTCGCCGGCTGCGGGAGCTGCTCGAGGTGCACCCCCGGCTCGACGGCGGACGGTGGTGGACGCGACTGGGTGGCTTCCACATGAACGTTCACAAGCTCCTCGAGAACACGCTCTTCGAGTGCGAGCTGTACCTCGGACACGCCCTCACGTTCGGAGACGCCGAGGTTCGCTGGCTGGCCGAGCAGAACCTCGACGGGTGCTACCAGAAGCGGCTCCTCGAGGCGGCCCGGTTCACGTGGATCGACGGCTGCGAGCAGATGATGCGAGGCGAGTGGGAGACCGCTGCCGAGACCCTGCGTCTCGCCGCCGCCAAGAAGGACGGCTGGGGCTGGGCGGTGAACTTCGGCGACATCTGGTTCAGCGAGTCGGCCGCGCGACTGGTTCACGGTGCCGAACTCGCCGCTCGCAACGGAACGGAGGACGGCGACGCGGCCGAGTGGATCGCCGAGGCAGCGCGGCTTCTGGAACGGGGCGTGTCGCGAACCGACGAGGCGGGCTACTTCGGGCCCGAGGGGCACCCGTGGGCCGCGGAGATCGGTGCCGCTCTCGACTCGTACCGCAACCTCGAGCACCGCGGTGCCGACACGACCGAGTGGCTCGAGGCGTTCAAGTTGCGGACCCACTACTGGTGTGCTCAAGTGCTCGGCGGAGCGCCTCCCTTCCCACCCCAGCCGCGACCCCGACTCGAGGACGCGGCCACGCTGGTGCGACGGCTGCCCGGCCACAACGAGTGAGCGACATTCGGCCTCGCCGCGCCGACCTCGGCTACTCGGCGGTCACCGTGAGCCAGACGTGAGGCGTGGCATTCGGTGCGACCGCCGGTCGCTCGGGCTTGTCGCCGTCGATCTCGGCCGTGCCGACGATGCGAATCGGGCCGCTGCGGGCCACGACGTCGCTCGCCGCCTCGACCACCAACTCGACCTTCGACCTCGTGTCCCCCTTCGAGTCGGACGTCACGACCGCACAGGTCGTGTTCGGGGGAAGGCCCTCGACGCGGACGGCCACGGCCCCGTCGAAGCCTTCGACCCGTTCGACGTTCACCGGGATCCGCAGCGACTCCCCGGCCGCGACGGCGAACCGGTCCGACTCCACCGCGAGCCGGAAGTCGGGGCGTCGCTCGGCGATCGTGAGTCGGTAGGCGTGTCGCGCCCCGAACTGCTCGAAGACGTCGCGAACGCGGACCCGGTAGACGCCGTCGGCCGGGACGTCGAACGCGAGCGACGGGTCGAAGTCGTCACGCTTCGCGTCGTCGGCGGTCTTCAGCGACTTGCCCCCCCGGTCGACGACCTCGACCGCCGCGTCGAGCGGGAACCCGAGCGAGCGGGACTCGACGACGAGGCGGAGCGCGTCTCCCTTGCCCGCTCGGAACGCGTACTCGTCGA
>JANQQW010000148.1 GCA_028284885.1 Planctomycetaceae bacterium | reverse complement strand
CTCGGCGAGCACCGACTCGGTGAGCCCCTCGCGCCGTCCGATGATGCCGAACCGCAGGTCCTGCCGCAGAATCTCCGAACGCTCCTCGACGACGTACTGCTCGAGCAGGTGCATCAGCAGGCTGAGTTCGCGGGCCGGCCGCTTCCAGTTCTCGTTGCTGAGGCAGTACAGCGTGAGCTGTTCGAGCCCGAGCCGCGAGCACTCCTCGACGATCAACCGGACGCTCTTCACGCCGCGGCGGTGCCCCTCGATGCGCGGGAGCCGGTTGGCCCCGGCCCAGCGGCCGTTGCCGTCCATGATGACCGCCACGTGCCGCGGCATCCGGGAGCCGTCGAGCCCGAGGGCGGCCAGCTCCTCGGTCGTGTACTCGGTGACGGTCGGCACCTCGGTCGGCTCCGCGAGTCCGGCGTACGCGTTGCGAGAGAGTTCGCACGCGAGCGGGGATTGTCGGCGCTCGACGCTGAGCCTGCAACCGTCGTCCGAGCCGGACGGCCGTCAGTTGAGAACCGCGGCGGCGAGCCCGTCGACCTCGGCCGAGTCGAACCGCACGATCTCCTCGCGGTAGCCGGGCTCGTCCTCCCCGTGCTCGATCCCGAGCCGGACGAAGTCCTCGCCGATCTCCAGCACGGTGACGCGAACGTCACTGCCGATGACCAGCCCCTGTTCGACTTCGCGAGAGTAGACGCGCATTCGTCGGCCTCTTCTGTCCGGGACGAACTGTTGCTTCCCTGCGTCGGTCGTCGTTCTGTCGGGACCAAGGTGGAGCAACGCTCCGCCGCGCGTCCCGTTTCGGTCGGTCGTTCCACCGCCACTTCGTCGAACGGGACGTTCGAGTGACGGTCAACCATCGACGGGATTCTGACGCGCGCGACGGCAGCCGACAAGGACCGCGAACCGCGTTTTCCGGACAACTTCGAAGTCGCGATTCGACGCCTTGACAGACGGCCTTCGGTGGTTCTCGACGACGTCGTTTGTCACCTTCCGCGAGCACTCGTAGACTCGCCGAACCGCAACCGGAACGACGGAGGCTTCAACGTGAAACTGGTGGTCCACCCGGCGATCGACGAGAGCCGACTCACCCGTCTGCGTTCGGCGGCAGGCGACGCGTGCGAGGTCGTCAACGTCGCCGAGCCCGACCTCGCCGTCCACGCGGTCGTCGACGCGGACGGGTTCTTCGGGAAGCTCACGCCCGAACTCCTCGCGGCCGCGACACGGCTGCGGTGGGTACAGTCGCCGACGGCGAGCCTCGAACACTACCTGTTCCCCGAACTCGTCGAGCACCCCTGCCGACTGAGCAACATGCGGGGGCTCTTCTCGGACGTCATCGCGGACCACGTGATGGCCTACGTGCTCTGCTTCGTACGGAACCTGCACTTCTACTTGCGGCGGCAGTGGAACCGCGAGTGGAGCCCGGTCGGCGGCGAGGGCGAACGGACGTCGTTCGCGATGGGCCCCTCGCACGTCACCGGGATGGACGCGGCCCACCGTAGCGTCGGCGACCTCGTGGTCGGCGTGGTCGGCACGGGCGGAATCGGTGCCGAGGTCGCCCGCCGCGCCAAGGCGGACGGAGCGCGCGTCGTCGGCGTCGATCCGGTCGTCCGAACCCTGCCGGACGTGATCGACGACGTCTGGCCGGTCGAAAGGTTGGACGACCTGTTGGGCGTGTCGGACTTCGTCGTCGTCGCGGCTCCGCACACGCCGCAGACCGAGGGGATGTTCGGTCCCCGCGAGTTTGCCCGGATGAAGAGCTCGGCGGTCCTCGTCAACGTCGGTCGGGGAGCGATCGTGTCGCTCGACGCGCTGGTGGCGGCGCTCGAGTCGAAGTCGATCGCCGGGGCGGCCCTCGACGTGTTCGAGACGGAACCGCTGCCGTCCGACCACCCGTTGTGGGCGATGGAGAACGTGATCCTCACCCCACACGTCGCCGCCTGTTCGCCCCGCGTGCCGGAGCGACACCTCGACGTCCTCGTGGAGAACGTCCGCCGGTTCGCGCACGGCGAGGAGCCGCTCAACCTCGTCGACAAGCGTCGCTGGTTCTAGGCCCGACCCGGGCTCAGGTGTCGCGTCTCGAACGTCGTCCGGCCGTCGAGCTTCCGCACGACGACCGCCAGAGGCTCGTGAGATGCGTTCTAGGGACCCGTCGAGGCCGTCGCCTCGCCGGACGGGTCGCGGACGGTGACGACGTGTGCTCGCAGGCGTCGCCCCGCGAACAACCGCCGGGGCGAGACGACGGCGACGTCGAACCGGCCACGGCGGTCGTCGAACGGGCGGTCGTCGTCCCCGGCGTCGACGAGGACCGAACGACGCAACGGGGGATCGGACTCGAGGACGGCCGCCACCGCCGTGTCCCGGTTCGGCACGTTCACCACGTCCACCGGTGCCCAGACGGCCCGGCAGACGAACTCGATCCGCGGCTCGAGAGCCCGGTCGCCCACGACGAAGACCCGTTCGACGTCCCCGTGCTTGGCGAGTCCCTCGTGGAACGCCATCACCGCTGGGTCGTCCCCGTTCGTTCGCCGGGCGAGCATGATTCCCGTCACCAGCTGGCCGACCACGACCGCGACCACGACTCCTCCGACGACCGGACGGACGAGGTGGTCGGACAGCCGTTTCGCTCGCCACGCCCCCCAGAGGGCCGACACCGAGACGAGCAGGGCGACCGGCAGGAACCAGCCGACGGCGAAGCCGTCCCACCAGGGAACGGGGACCGAATGGTCGAAGAGGCCGACCGCACACCGGACCAGAACCGAGGTCAAGGCGACGACGGTCGTCCCGACGGGGCCAACGCTCCGGTCACGAACCGCTTCGATGCCGACGACCGCGAGCGCGACGAACGGGACGACGGCGGTCGCCTGTCCCGCGAGGAACGCCTCGTCCGTCAGCCGCGGCACACACCAGACGGCGAAGAGGCAGCCGGCCGACGCCGTCACGGCCCAGGCGAGCAGCAGGGCGGCCACTCGCCGCGGCTCGTTGCGTTCGTGACGAATCAGTTGCAGACACCGCCACGCCCCGCACAGAACGAACCCCGCCAGCCAGCCCACCTGGTCGACGAGGGCGTGGAGCACGTCGCCCGGCCCGCGCGGATCGACCCCGACGTCCTCGACCAGTTGGAACCAGCCCGCCCAGACCGGTCCGCCGAACTCGACGGCGGCGACAACGCTCCACCAACCGCCGACGAGCACGGCCACCCCCACGACGACGGCCACGGCCCCCAGCGAACGAAGGAACGGGCGACGGACCGAGACGGACTCCGGGGGACGCCCGAACGCGGTTCGCAAGACGGCGTACAGCACGGTCGTGGTCACCCCGACGACGAAGAACGGGCCGGAGGCGAGCCACGTCAGCCCCAACAGCGCCCCGGCTGCGACGTTCCAGCCGCCGACGACCCGGCCGCCCGTCAGTCCGTGCCTGAGCAGGCACCCGAAGGCGGCCACCTGCAGGCAGCAGCCGAGTGCACGCGGTGACGGTGTCGTGGCGGAGGCGAGCACCAACGGGTGGCAGCAGACCAGCAGAGTCGTCCAGAGCGCGAACCGCGCCCCGGCCAGGCGACGGAACGCGACGTACACGCCGAAGCCGGTCGCCGCGGTCGCCGCCGCCGAGACGTACACCACCGCGCTCGGCCACGGCCGCGGCGCGGTCGACAGCACGAACGCCGTCGTCCAGCTCGACAAGGGAGCGGCGAACTGCAGCGAGCCCTCGCCGGGGAACAGCCACGCGAGCCTCGTCGTCGCGGCGAGAACGTCGACGGCCCGGTTGCCCCACGCGGCCGTGGCGTCGTCGAACGTGCGGTAGTAGGTCGCGAACGTGACCGGTAGCAGCGAGAAGACGACGATCAACGGCCACATCGCGGCCGAGCGGTCGAGCACCGGCAGCAGCGGTTCCGCCGGCTGCTCGGCCAGCCGCGTCAACTCGGCGTCGTCCACGATTCCGGGACCGCCCTCGTGGAGCCGGGGCAGCAGCCGGGCCTCGTCGTGCGATTGCTGCTCGGTGGTCGGAGCCGACATTCCGCCCAGACTAGTGCACGCCCCGCAGGCCGCCAATCCCGCTTCGGTGCGAGTTCAGGAGAGCGTCGTCGACTCGCCGGGGGCGAGGACGACCGGGTCCGCCGCGGTCGTGTTGCGAAGCTGCTCCGCCCACGCGTCCACGTCCTGCTCGATCAACGGCCACGTGCCGTAGTGGCAGGGAACGACCCGCTCGGCCTTCAGGAAGTCGGCGGCGCGGACCGCGTCGTCGGGCCCCATGGTGAAGTTGTCTCCGATCGGCAGGACGGCGAGGTTGATCCCCGCCTCGCCGATCAGCTGCATGTCCAGGAACAGCCCCGTGTCCCCCGCCACGTACAGCGTGCCGTCCGGGAAGTCGAACAGCAGCCCGGCCGGGTTCCCGCCGTTCGAGCCGTCCGGCAGCATCGACCCGTGGTGGGCGATCGTGAACTTCAGCCTTCCGAAGTCGTGCTGGAACGACCCGCCGATGTGCTGCGGATGCGTCTTCTCGACCCCCTGCGTCCCCAGCCAGCTGCAGATCTCGAAGTTCGCGATGCAGAGCGCCCCGGTCCGCTTGGCGATTGCGACCGTGTCCCCCACGTGGTCGCCGTGCCCGTGCGTCAGGACGATCACGTCCGGGTTCACGTCGTCGGCCGAAGTCGTCGCCTGCGGGTTGTCCGTGAAGAACGGGTCGATCAGCAGCGTCTTCTCCCCGGTCTCGACTTGGAAGGTCGAGTGGCCGAGGAAGGTGAGCGTGGTGGGCACAGTGGGTCCTCTCGAGAACGATCGGGGCTTCAGCGACCGAGGATGGCGTTCATGTTCGTCTTGTACGCCTCGACGCCCGGCTGACCGTACGGGTTGGTGCCGACGAGCCGCCCTTCGACGACGGTCGCGAGCATCAGCGTCTGGAACAGCTGCCCCATCGCGTACTCGTCGAGCGTGGGGACGACGAAGTCGGCGGTCGGCCGGTCGTCTTCGGCGTACGCCTGGTTCGTGCCGCGGATGGCCGCGTCCATCACGGTCGGCAACGGCGTGCCGGCGAGGGCGTTCAGCTCGTCCTGGTCAAGCTCCGCCGGGGCCTCGGGAATCGTCAACACGTCCTCGGACGGGCGTTCGACGACGAGGTTCGTGACGAGCTTGTCACGACGCCCCTCCTGGTGCTGCTGGCCTCGGCTGTGGAGGTCGCGGGTGTTGACGACCGTCAGCGGCAACGCCCCCTGCTCGTGCTTGCCCAGCGACTCGGCGAGCAGCTGGTCGTACCACAGGCCGAGCGCCTCGAGGCGGTTGCCCCACGTGCAGAGAATCCGCGTGTGCATGCCGTGCTCGACCTCGGCGACGTGGGCCACGGCGGTGTAGTCCAGCGTGGGGTTTGCTCCGGGTTCCGCGGAGAAGAAGTCGTCGGTGGCGTCGGCGGCCCCGGCGAGCAGGGCACGCAGGTCGAGCCCGAGCACGGCGGCGGGGAGCAGGCCGACGGCCGTCAGCACGCTGAACCGGCCGCCCACGCCGTCGGGGATCGGGAACACGGCCGGGTAGCCCTTCGACTTCGACAGCTCGCGCAGCCGTCCCGTCTCGCCCGTGATCGGCACGACGAACTTCCTCGCCTCGTCGGAGTCGGCTCCGTAGAGCCCTTCGAGCGTGCGGCGAAACAGCCGGAACGCGACCGAGGTCTCGAGCGTGCCGCCCGACTTGCTGATGACGGTCAGGCCCCAACGGTCCTCCGGCGTCGCGTTCGGTTCCCCCTCGCCGGGGAGCATGCCGACGAGCTGGGCGAGCGTGTCGTTGTCGACGTTGTTCCCCTCGAAGTAGAGTCGAGGGACGCCGCCGCGGGCGGCACGGGGGAGCTCGTTGTGCCAGCGGTGCCGGAGCGCCTCGAACAAGGCCCGGGCTCCCATGTAGCTGCCGCCGATCCCCAGCACGACGAACCGGTCGAGTTCCGCCC
>JANQQW010000136.1 GCA_028284885.1 Planctomycetaceae bacterium | reverse complement strand
CGCGAGCGTCTCGTCGGCGAGCGGACCGGACAGCAGGTCGAACGGGCGGATCGACGCGACGGGCACGCCGAGCGCGCGGGCGAAGGAGCCAACCTCCTGCTCGCGCATCGGGTCGTCGGGGTTGCGAACCTGCAGGAGGAGAAAACGCACGATGACCGGTGGGCACGCGAATCGGAGGGAACGACCCGACGATTACACGCGACCGGTCCCACGGCGGTCAATTCACGAGGGCCCGGCGCTGGACGGCTTCGGCCGGGCCCGGCCACTTTCGACCGAACGGTTGAAGGCGTCGGGGTCGAACGCGTCCGGTCGCTCCTCGTCGAGGATCCGGTCCAGCAGGTCGGGCTTCCGCGGGGCAGCGGGTTCGTCGTCCCGAGTCTGCGGCTGCGGTCGGGGGCGTGGTCGGGGTCGCGGATCCCACGGCACGCGACGCGGCGGGCGAGGAGCCGCGGAAGCCGTCTCGGTCTTCGGCAGAGGCTGCAGATCCGCGGCGGCGGCGACGATCCACGACTCCAGCAGATCGCGCTGCCGACGACCGCCGCGACCGTCGAACACGGGCCGGCGACCACCTCCGTGAACGGCGCTCGGCTTCGCGAGGAGCGGACTCGAGAGCGGGCGTTCCCGGTCGACGTGGGCGAGCACGGCGGCGAGGTTCTGCTGCGTCTTCACGCGGATGCCGCCGCGGCCGAAACGCACGTGCTGGAGCTCGAAGCCGCTCTCCCCCCGGCTGCCGTGGCAGCTGGCGTTGCCGCAGGAGTTGACGAGCAGCGGCTGGATGCGGGTCGTGAAGGTCTCCGCCACCTCGGGCGACAGCCCGGCAATCGAAACGCTGTCGGGGACGTCGAAACCGTCGGCCGTCTTCACGGCCGCGGCGTCGGGCCGCAGGTGCGCGGGGTCCTCGGGGTTCTCCAGTCGTTCGATGTCACGGAGGAGGTCACGGGCCGGCGCGTAGTTGCCGGCGAGCTTCAGGGCCGACCGGAGTTCCTCCTTCGCCTGCTCGGCCATCTGGTAACGCAGGCACCACTGGGCGAGCTCGAAGTGCCGGGAGGGGGACGGGGGGCGAATCGTGTTGCGTTGCTTCAAGTAGGCCTCGTCCCGGTCCTTCGCCGCGACGAGCACGCGCTCGAACGGGATGAGGTACCGGCCCTTGGGCAGGTCGACGAAGTAACCGGTGGCCGTCTCGCTGACGCGGCCCTCGACCAGCGTGCCGCCGACCAGGACGAGCGCTCCGTTGGCCGGGGCCGGGGTGGTGACGGGAGGTCGGCGAACGGGGGGCGTCGCAACGCGTGCCGGTCCGTGATCCTCGCGGCGTTCGATCTGCCGGAGCAGGTCGCGTGCAGACTTCTCGTCCGTGGCGACCTCGAGAAGGGCATCCAGGTCTTCCGCCGGCTTGAAGTCGTCCGCGAGCTCGAGTGCAGCCTCGACTTGTTCCTTCGCCTCCGTGGGCATTCCGTAGGTCAGGCACCACCGGGCGAGCGCGACGTGCAGCGTGGGAGTCGGCCGCCTCATGGCGTCCCGCTGCTTCCTGTAGGCTTCCTGCTTGTCCCGAGCCGCGACCAGCACGCGGGCTCCGGGGACGAACTGGCGTCCCCACGGAAGGTCCACGAAGTACCCGGTCTCCAGCTTCTGGATCTGGCCCGTGACGAGCGAGCCGTCGCGCAGCACGAGCACGCCGCGAGTCGCGGACCCGGCGGCGACGTCGGCCGGGTTGGGAAACGTGGGAGGCTGGGCGACGGCGACGGACGACCAGACCGTGGTCACCGCGCATGCGACCATCGCCCCGCGAAGGAGGTGGGAGCGAGCGAACATGGTGGGGAGGGAGTTCGGGGAGAGAAGGGTGCGGGACTCTACGAGTGGCCCCCGGCTCGGTCAAGACGGAGTTCGGACTCGCCCCTCTACTGCACGGCCACCGGGTCGCGGCGCGACTTCTTGCAGGCCTTCTTGTAGGTCTTCACGAGCTTCTTGTCCTCGCCGAGCGACGGGGCGGCGGCGAACAGGGTCTCGTAGTGGTCGCACACGCCGTCCCAGTCCTTCATCGCCTCGCAGAGGTCGGCGAGGTTCGCCACGATGCCGACGTTGTCCGGCTGCATCTCGGCTGCCTTCTCGTAGACGGCCCGGGCCTCCTCGCGGCGGCCCCGGTTCGCGAGCAGTTCGGCCAGCCACAACAACGGGACCACGTCCTCCGGACTCGCCTTGGCGGCCCGCTTGTAGCAGTCGATCGCCGCGTCCGGGTTGCCGGTCACCTGGTACTCGGACCCTTCCACGAGCGACCGAGCCGGCCCGTCGGGCAGCTTCTCCAGCAGTGAGGGAACGACGTCCCCGACGTTGCACGCGTACAACATGGAGACGGCCCCGGCGAGTTGAGCCCCGGTGTGCAGTTCGTCCCCCTCGGGGTCGACGAACGTCTGCTCGCCCGCCATCGACGCCGCGACGGCCGGCTTCAACCCCTCCCGGACGCTGTCCGTGACCGCAGGCAACTGCTCGATCGGAATGTGCGAACCCATGCTGCACTGGCTGCACTCGAACAGCACGCGGACGTGGCCCCCCATGGGAATCAGCGGGATGAAGTAGAGGTGTCCCCACTTCCGGGCCGAGTAGGAGTGCTGCTTGGCGTAGGCACCACAGTGCTCGCACGAGCCCCACGTGGTGACTCGTTCCTTCTTCCCGTACATCTGCGAGCCGTAGATGATCATCGCTCGTGCTCCTGGAACCGGAGTGGGGGCCGAACGCCCGACGGCAAGCTACGCCCGACGACGCGACGACGCAAGCACGGGCGACCGGAACGAGAACGACCCCGTGACTCGGTGAGCCACGGGGTCGTTTCGTCGGCAGTGGACGGGGGCGGAATCGAACCGCCGACACCAGGATTTTCAATCCTGTGCTCTACCAACTGAGCTACCCGTCCGGGGGCTCCGTCGAACTGACGACGAGCGGCAGTTCGTTGGCGAGACACGGGAATTTAGCAGCGGGTTCGGGGGGACGCAACGCCGCCGCGAAGGTCGGCTCACGTGTCGCGTGGACGTTTCAGCGCGTGTGGCTCGGCGAGTGGGCCGTACATCTCGGGGCGGCGGTCGGCGAGGCGGTCGATGGCGTGCTTGCCGGGGACGCGGACGATTCGCTTGTCGCGGGCGAGGTCCGGGTCGATCTCCGCGTACAGGATGGTCTCCTCGGTGCCGTTCGCCTTGGCGAGGTCGTCGCCGTTCGGGCCGGCGATCACGCTGCCGCCGATGAACCGAAAGCCCCGCTCCTCGCCCACGCGGTTCACGGCTGCGAAGAAGACCTTGTTCTCCATCGCCCGCGTCTGGGCAACGTGCGTCACCATCTTCTCCGCGCCGGTCGGGAAGTTGGTCGGGAGGGCGATCAGGTCGGCCCCGGCCAGCGTCATCAGTCGGGCGGACTCGGGGAAGGCGGAGTCGTAGCAGATGGCGAGCCCGACCTTCAGGCCGTCGACGTCGTGCACGGCGAACGGCTCCTCGCCGTAGGTGCTGAACTCGTCGACGCCGAGGTGCGGGAGATGGATCTTGCGGTAGCAGGCGACGACCCCCTCCGGCCCGACGAGCACGGCCGCGTTGTAGACGCCGTCGTTCGGAGCCGGTTCGAGCATGCCGAAGACGGCGTGCCCGCCAAGTTCCACAAGAGCCGACTGGAACGCGTCCGGTGCCGGGACCGGCGACGGAC
>JANQQW010000133.1 GCA_028284885.1 Planctomycetaceae bacterium | reverse complement strand
CCCGTCCCCGCGACGGCCTCGCCGGCCGCGGTTCGAGTTCCCCCATTGGAAGCGATTCGAGGATGCAGGACGAGCCGCCCAGCCTTCTCGAACGTTTCGTCGTCTGGCTGATCACGTGGCGGTGGCCACTGTTCGTGCTGGCGGTCGTACTGGCGGTCGCCGCGATCCGGCCGGCGTTGTCGCTGCAGTTCGACCAGCGGATCGAGTCGTTGTACGCGCTGGAGGACCCGAACCGCGCGAACTTCCTGGAGAGCCGGTCGCTGTTCGGCGGCGACGAGCTCGCCATCGTCGCGTGGTCGCAGACCGGGTTGTTCGACGAAGAGGAACGGCTGACCGACGAGGCGCGTGAGTCGATCACCGAGTTCGGGGACCGGCTCTCGGCCGTGCCGGGGGTGAACGAGGAGAGCACGCACCACCTCGCCCGCGCGCTCGACGTGCCGTACGCGCGGAAGAAGGTCCGCGCGATGATCGAGGGGCTGCTCGTCGACGAGCCGGGCGAGACGACCGGCATCGTGCTCCGCTTCCAGCCGGAGGCGGACGCCCCGGTCTCCCGCGGCGAGACGATCCGCCGCGTCCGCGAACTCGCCGCGGAGCACGCGGAGCGAACCGGCTCGCCGACCTACGTGCTGGGCGAGCCGGTCCAGGTACACGACATGTTCCGCCTCGTCGAGCAGGACGGCGACACGTTCTTCCGCTGGACGCTGCTGCTGCTCGCGGTGGTGACGTTCGCGACGTTCCGCAGCGTGCGGTGGACGCTGCTGCCGCTCGTGGTCGTCGTGGTGACGATCCTGTGGACGCGGGGCCTGCTCGCGACGACCGGCGTCTCGCTGTCGATGGTCAGCTCGATGCTGAACTCGATGGTCACGATCATCGGCGTGGCGACCGTGATGCACGTCGTCGTGCGGTTCCGCGAGCACCAGCGTGTCGAAGAACCGGAGGCGGCGTTGCGACGGACGCTCGTCGAACTGCTGCCGGCGATCTTCTGGACGTGCGGGACGACGTGCGTCGGCTTCCTCGCACTGCTCTCCAGCAGCATCGCCCCGGTCCGCGGTTTCGCCGTGATGATGGCGGTCGCGACCGGCTTCGTGTTCGTCGCCGTCTGCACGCTGCTGCCGCTCGGCACGCTGCTCGGCCGAGTGCGCGGCGTCTCGCCGGACCGCACCCACGAGTGGCTGTCGAGCAGTCTCGACCGGTTGGGCCGCTCGACCGGCCGGCGGCCGTGGCCGTGGTTCCTCGCGGGCACGGCGAGCGTCGGCATCGGCCTCTACGGCATGACGCTCACGGAGATCGAGACCGACTTCAGCCGGAACTTCCACGAGGAGAGCGCGATCATCCGGTCGCTCGAGTTCTTCGAGGGACGGATGGGCGGCGCGGGGACGTGGGAGGTGAACTTCCCCGCCCCCGAGGAGCTGGACGACGCGTACGTCGACCGCGTGCGGTCCGTCGCCGAGAGGCTGCGGGCCGAGCTGAAGACGCCCGACGGCGTGACCCACGTCGTCGCCATCTCGGACGGGCTGGACCTCGTCTCGGTGAAGATCGGCTCGCGGCAGCTGCTCCCGATGGGCGTACGGCTGGCCTCGATCACCCGCGTGCAGCCGGAGTTCGTGCCGGGGCTGTACAACGCGGACGACCGGCGGATGCGGATCGTGATGCGGGCGTACGAACGGGTGGGGGCCGGGCGGAAACGGGAGATCATCGAACGGGCCGAGGCGATCGTCCGCGAGGAGTTCCCCGAGGCGAAGGCGAGCGGGTTGTACGTGTTGCTCGTGTTCCTGGTGGAGAGCCTGTTGCGGGACCAGTTGACGAGCTTCGTGCTCGCCTCGGTCGGTGCGTTCGGCGTGATCACGATCGCGTTCCGAAGCCTGCGGATCGGCCTGGTCGCACTCGTCCCGAACCTGTTCCCGCTGTGCCTCGTGATGGGGGCGATGGGCTGGCTCGGCGTGCGGGTCAACATCGGGACGACGATGATCGCCTGCGTGTCACTGGGGCTGACGACCGACGCGACCGTCCACTTCATCGCCGCCTACCGCCGAGAGCGCCGGGAAGGGCTCGACCCGTCGGCTGCGCTCCGTGCGACGACGACCGAGACCGGCCGGGCGATCGTGTTCGCGACGGTGGCGCTGGTCGTCGGTTTCAGCGTGCTGGGGCTGTCGAACTTCGTGCCGCTCGTCGTCTTCGGCTGGCTGGTCGACGCCTCGATGGTGCTCGGCCTGTACGGCGACCTCGTGCTGCTGCCGGTGCTGCTGGCGTGGTGGGTCACCCGCGGCGACCGCTCGGCCGAAGGAGAGCCCGGGACCGTCGAGTAGCAGCCCGGCCGCTCGCACGTCAGGTCCGCTTCCGCGTTCACGGAACGTCGACGAGTTCGCCGTCGCTGGGATCGCTGAGCTTTCTCAGGATCTCCGAGGAGGTGTTCTCGCTGATGAACCGGACCGAGCCGTCGGTGAGCACGAACTGGGCTCCGCCAGTGAAGGGGGAGCCGAAGCCGCTCGGGTTCTGGTTGATGCCGAGATTCAGGTCGCGGTGGCCTTCGGGGTCGCCCCAGGCGCGGAAGTTGGCGTTCACCTCGCCTCCCATGAGGGTGTTGGCGGTGCCGTCGGTGATCTCGCGGAACTTCATGGCGCCGTCCTCCGTGACGAGGCCGGAGCTCGCCTCGTAATGGGTGACGGCATAGCCGTCGCCGGTTCGCCGGACGTCCTCGATCGCCGGGTTGAGGAGGTTCCCGAGCTCGACCTGGAACGAGGACCGGTTGGCGGGCGAGTTCCACGGCTGCTCCCGGTCGATCTGCTCGAACAGGTTGGACTGCTCCATCTGCGGCAGCATCCGCGTGTGCCAGCTGTGGCCCGTCATGAACTCGCTGTCGCCGACGGGGAGTTCGCCGTAGACGTCGTGGTAGTTGTGCGCGGCGATGCCGACGAGCTTGAGGTTCTGCTTCGACTGCGAACGCCGGGCGGCCTCGCGAGCCTGCGAGACGGCGGGCAACAGCAGGGCAGCGAGGATCGCCGTGAAGACCAGTCCTGCGACGCCGACCACGATGAGAACGATGAGGACCGTGTTGCCGCGACGTGGCATGACGAGACTCCGAGTGGATGCGCGACCAGGTGGACGGGATGGTGCCGCGAAACGGCCGGAGTGCGCAACGAAAAACGAGGGCGACCGTCTTGGTCGCCCCCGTTCTCGGGAGTCGTCTTCGTCCGGCCGGTGCGGCGGTTCGGGGAACCAGCGCCGCCGCGGACCGGCCTCGTGGCTCGCCCGGTCGGATCAGTGGAAGATCCGCTCGAGCAGGCCTCGCTTCTCGCAGCAGGGATCGCAGCACGCCTCGCACGGGTCGCAGCAGGGCACCTTGCGGCAGACCGTCCGCGGCACGCACTTGGTGACGTTGTACTTCACCGTCCGCGGCACGCACTTGGTGACCGTGCGGTAGCCGGTGCAGCAGACCGGCTTGCAGACCGTGTAGGGCACCTTGCGGTGACGCACCTCGCACCGGTAGGTGCAGGTGGTGTAGGGCACCTTGCGGGTGCAGCAGCGGGTCTTGTAGGTGCAGACCGTGTAGGGCACCTTCTTGCAGACGCAGTGCTCCGTGTAGCTGCAGACCGTGTACGGAACCCGCTTGCGGCAGGTTTGCACCTTCCAGGTGCAGACCGTGTAGGGCACCCGACGACGAACGACCTGCTCGCAGTAGCTGCAGACCGTGTAGGGGACCTTCTTCGTCACCGTGCAGGGGACCTGGCAGCAGACCGTGTACGGAACCCGCTTCTTGCAGACCTTGGTCTCGTAGCGGACGCAGCTGACCTTCCGCTTCTCGACCCGCGGGCACCAGACGCGACGGCAGCAGGTCATCGTCTTCGGCGGGCAGCACTTCACGTCGCAGCAGTCGGTCTCGCAACCGGTGTCGCAACCCTCCTCGTGGTTGATCGGGAGGATGCCGAACAGCCCCTTCTTCCTGCAGCAGGGGTCACAGCAGGGGACCTCCTCGGTGATCGTCTTCCAGTAGCCCGTGCAGACGTCGACGCACTTGGTGTAGTGCACCGGCTTGCAGACGGTGTAGCAGACGTCCCGGTAGCAGGTCTTGGTCTTCGTCTTGTACGTCGTGCAGCAGACGGTCTTGTAGCAGGTGCGGTAGACCGGCTTGCGGATCGTGTAGCAGACGTCCCGGTAGCAGGTCTTGTAGCACGGCTTGCGAACCGTGTAGCAGACGTCGCGGTAGCACGTCTTGTAGCACGGCTTCCGGATCTTCTGGACGACCGTCTTGTAGCACGTCTTGTAGCAGGGGACGCACTGCCGGTAGGTCTCCGTGCGGTAGCACGTCTTGTAGCAGGGCACGCGAACGGTGTAGCACTCGTCGCGGTAGCAGGTCTTGTACTCGTTCTTGGTGTACGTGTACGGAACCTTGCAGGTGACGTAGTCGTGGACCGTCTTGCAGCAGGTCTGGACCTGCTTGTCCCAGACGGTCTCCTTCACGATCTTGTACTTCGGGGCACAGCAGCTCTTCGCGACTTGGTAGTCGTCGCAGGGCGCGGCGGCCTCGGTGGGACAGCAGTCGTAGCCGTCCGCACCGCAGTAGCCCGCGAACGCGGGGACGCTGCCGACCAGGGTCAGCAGCGTCGCGGTGGCGATTCGACGCAGGTGGTTCATCGGATACGGTTCCCAGTGGGGGTTGGACTCGAAGACTCCCTCCCGACCTTCGAGAGGCGGTCCCTTCCGCCTCGCTCCGCAGTCGCGTGAAGGGGATCCCGTGGTCCCTCCGCGCGGCACGGCCGGTGGTCACTCCATCGTCCGCAAGGATTGCGCGACTGGACGGGGACCCCCCACCCGCACGGCTTCCGACGACAACCCACGATGCCCGCACTACCGGAGCGTCGTGACCCGCAGAACCGGAACCCGCACGACCCGCAGAACCAGCGGACGGTGACCGGCGTCCGGGGGCGGAGGCCGGGAGTCGGCAACCACGCACTCACTCGCAACTCGCTGCCCGAAACCCGAAACTCCCAACTCGAAACCTGAAACTCACCGAGAGGACGCCACCGTGAAGCTCGCGATCTGCCAGGAACTGTTCGAGGGTTGGGACTGGGAACGGCAGTGCCGGTTCGCCGCCGAGGTCGGGTACACCGGGCTCGAGGTCGCACCGTTCACGCTGGCCCCTCGGATCGGCGACGTCTCTGCCGAGCGACGCGCGGAGTTGCGGACGATCGCCGAGGACCACGGACTGCAGGTCATCGGCCTCCACTGGCTGCTGGCCAAGACCGAGGGGCTGCACCTGACGACGGCCGACGCCGACGTGCGGCGGGCGACGGCCGACTACCTCGTGGAACTCGGCCACGCTTGTGCCGACCTGGGCGGCGACCTGATGGTGTTCGGATCGCCGTTCCAACGGAACCTGGAAGAGGGGATGACCCGCGAGCAGGCCTACGCGAACGCGGCCGAGGTCTTCCTTGCGTGCCTGCCGGCCCTAGCCGACCGCGGTGTCCGCATCTGCATGGAGCCGTTGACGTCGAAGGAGACCGACTTCTGCAACACCTGCGCGGACGCCGTGGAACTGATCGACCGCGTCGGTCTGCCGAACCTCGTCCTGCACCAGGACGTGAAGGCCATGCTGGGGGCGGAGTCGAAGTCGATCCCCGAGTTGATTCACGAGTACAAGGACCGCGTCGGCCACTTCCACGTGAACGACTCGAACCTGCTGGGGCCCGGCATGGGCGAGACCGACTACCGCCCGATCCTCGATGCCCTCGTCGAGAGCGGCTACGACGGCTGGGTCTCCGTCGAGGTCTTCGACTACTCGCCGGGGGCCGAGAAGATCGCTCGCGAGAGCCTGTCACACATGCGCACTCTTATGAACTGAAGAATACTATATCACGCGAACACATCCATTGCGTGCACGCAACATGCGATCACGTCGTCGATGGAGTGTGCACAACCATCGTGCCGGACGATGCGCGGGGTGCGGTTTACGTCGATCGCGAATCCGACTTGCGCGCTTCGGAAACAACGCAAGATTCCATTGGGATTGGTGTTGCACAATCAGGTCGAAAGGGTAGGATCCCAGCCATCGTTCCCAAGTGGGAATCCGACGGATGACGAACTGCCTTTCGATCGCTGATGCGTCTTGGCAAGTCGCCGTTCGTCCCCATGCGGAGACGATGTCTTGGTCGACCCCGCACTCGCCGTGGCGGCGAGTGGATACGGACGTCGAGCTCACAGGTGGGCCTCAGCCGTCAAAGCCCGGTAAGCAGTGGCTAGGCCGCCCTCACCACTGGTTCTGTAGGGAGGATGCAAGGTGGCCAAGAAGAAGACCGTGAAGAAGAAGACTGCGAAGAAGGCTCCGGCCAAGAAGGCAGCCAAGAAGAAGGCACCGGCCAAGAAGAAGGCGGCCAAGAAGAAGACCGCCAAGAAGAAGGCCCCCGCCAAGAAGAAGGCGACCAAGAAGAAGGCCGTGAAGAAGAAGGCGACCAAGAAGAAGGCCGCCAAGAAGGCTCCGGCCAAGAAGAAGACCGCCAAGAAGAAGACCGCGAAGAAGGCCACCAAGAAGAAGGCCACCAAGAAGAAGCGCTGAGTCTTCGCGAAGAGACGAACGAATCACGCGGTCGGTCCTGCCGGCCGCGTTTTTCGTTGCGCCGACCGACTACTCGGACGCCTCGGCCGGCTCCGCCCCTTCCATCGCACGGAGCGCGTTCCGCGCGGCGAGTTGCTCGGCCTCCTTCTTGTTCGGCCCCCACGCGGACGGGTACTCCGTCTCGCCGACGTACGCCGCCACCTCGAAGCACTTCGAGTGGTCCGGCCCCTTCTCGTCGAGCAGTCGGTACACCGGCGTCTCGCCGCTCGCCCGTTGTGCCAGTTGCTGCAGCCGGCTCTTGAAGTTCCGCGCCCCGCCGCGCGTCCCGATCTCGTCGATGTCGTCCGCCAGCGACTTCTCGACGAACGCCCGCGCCACCTCGAGACCACCGTCCAGGTAGAGCGCGCCGACGATCGCCTCGTAGACGGCCGCGTTCACCGACGTCGGGACGGACGAACGGGACGACAGTCCCTTGCCCGTCATCAGCAGGTCGTCGAGCCCCATTCGCTCGGCCGCGACCGCACACGTCCGCCGACTCACCAGCGTCGACTTCATCCGCGTCAGGTCCCCCTCGGGTTCGTCGGGGAACCGGCGGTACAGCATCTCGCAGACGACCGCCCCGAGGATCGCGTCGCCGAGGAACTCGATCCGCTCGTTCGAGTCCGAACGTGTTCGCGCGATCGACGCGTGCGTCAGCGCGAGCGACAACAGCCCCCGGTCGTCGAAGCGGTAGCCGAGCACCGTCTCGCAGGCGTCCAGCAGGGAGTCGAGTTCGCCGCCGTCCACGTCGCTCGCCATCACGGCCTCGGAGTTCGAATCGCCGAGAACGTAGGCGACGACCCGAAACGCGTCAACGTGTTGGGCGACTCGCCCGATCACTCCACCGTCACGCTCTTCGCGAGGTTTCTGGGGCGGTCGACGTTGCAGCCGCGGAGGAGGGCGACGTGGTAGGCGAGCAGCTGCAGCGGGATCGAGGTGACGATCGGCTGCAGGTGCTCCTCGACGTACGGCACGAAGATCGTCTCGTCGGCGATCTCGGCGACCCGTTCGTCTCCCTCGCAGGCGATGGCGATGACCGGGCCGCCACGGGCCTTCACCTCCTCGAGGTTGCTCATCACCTTCGGCTGGATGCCCCCCTTCGGGATGACGAACACGCTGGGCGTCCGCTCGTCGACGAGGGCGATCGGCCCGTGCTTCATCTCGGCCGCGGGATACCCCTCGGCGTGCACGTAGCTGATCTCCTTCAGCTTCAGCGCCCCTTCGAGGGCGACCGGGAAGTTGTACAGCCGGCCGAGGTACAGGTAGTTGTCGAAGGCGTGGTACCGGGCGGCGACCTCCTTCACCTGTTCGTGGCAGGCGAGGGCCTGCTCGACCTTCTCGGGGAGTTCGCGGAGCCGTCGCATGAACCGCTCTCCGCTGGGGAAGGAGAGGTGCCGCGTGCGGCCGAGGTGCAGGGCGAGCAGGTTCAGGATCATCACCTGCGACGTGAAGGCCTTGGTGCTGGCGACGCCGATCTCCGAGCCGGCCCGCAGGTAGACGCCGCCGTCCGCCTCGCGGGCGATGGTGCTGCCGACCACGTTGCAGATGGCGAGGGCCGGGTGCCCTTTCCGTTGCAGTTCCCGCATGGCGGCCAGCGTGTCGGCCGTCTCGCCGGACTGCGTGATGGCGAACGTCATCGTGTTCTCGGACAGCGGCGAGTTGCGGTACCGCAGCTCGCTCGCGTACTCGACCTCGACCGGGATGCGGGCGAACTCCTCGATGACGTACTCGCCGACGAGCCCGGCGTGCCAGCTCGTGCCGCAGGCGGTCAGCACGATGCGGTCGATCCGGCGGAGCTGCCGCGGCGTCATGTTGAGTCCGCCGAGCCGGGCGGTGGCGGCGTCCTCGTCGAGTCGGCCGCGGATCGCGTTCTCGAGCGCCTTCGGCTGCTCGAAGATCTCCTTCAGCATGTAGTGCTCGAACTCGCCGAGGTCCGTGTCGTCGGCGACCTGGTCGAGCGTCTGCAGCGACGGGCGGACGCGACCGTTGTCGCGGTGCCGGACGTCCATCTTCTCCGGGGTGAGCACGACGAGCTCGTGGTCGGAGAGGTAGTGCACGCGGTCGGTGTAGCCGACGAGCGGGCTGGCGTCGCTGGCGACGAAGTACTCCTCCTCGCCGACACCGACGACGAGCGGGCTGCCGAGCCGGGCGGTGACGATCGTCTCGGGCAGGTCGCGGAACAGGGCGACGACGCCGTACGTCCCCTTGAGCTCGGTCAACGTGATCTCGACCGCCCGGACGTACGTCTCGGTCTCGCCGGGGTCGTCGCCGAGCTTGACCCGTTCGTCGAGGTGGTGGGCGACGAGGTGGGCGACGACCTCGGTGTCGGTCTCGGTCTGGAAGACGTAGCCGCGGCTCTGGAGGTGGTCGCGGAGGGTGTCGTGGTTCTCGATGACGCCGTTGTGGACGAGGACGACCTCGCCGTTCCCGCCGACGTGCGGGTGGGAGTTCGCGTCGGTCACGCTGCCGTGGGTGGCCCAGCGGGTGTGGCCGATGCCGACGCCCCCCTCGACCGGCTGCTCGTCGACGAGACGGGCGAGTTCCTGCACTCGGCCGGCCCGCTTGCGGAGCGAGATCGCCCCGCCGTCGTGCACGGCGATGCCCGCGCTGTCGTACCCGCGGTACTCCAGCCGGAACAGACCCTCCAGCAACAGGTCCGAGACCTTGCGAGACCCGACGTAACCCACGATGCCGCACATGGCGCTTCGTCCTCGTTCGGTTCCACTCGTATGCGCGCGGAGGTCGCCGCCGGCAAGTCCGGCCGACCCGCACAGTCGTCATCGTCCACCGGACCGGCACGACTGGAACCCGATCCGCCGATCGGCGCGGGACGATACCCCTCCGCGCCGCGGCGGTCAACGTGTGCTCGCGAGGCGGCGGGGCACGGCGAACGCATCGCCGGGAACCGCAGAACGCGCCCCCGGGCCCACGCGTGCGGCACGTTGCCGGGACGGGGGAAGAGACCTACGATCGTCGCGTCGTTACTGACCGACCTGAAGCTGGAGACTCGGTGTGCCTCGACTGCAACCTGCTGCCATTCTCGCTTTCCTGTTCGTCGCAACGCTCGGCTGCGGCGGCGGGGCGTCGCCGGACCGGGGGGTCGAGAACGGGAGCGGCGTCGTCGATCCGACGGTCGAGACGCCGGTCGACGCGATGGACCCGGCCGCGGACTGGCCCGAGTGGCGTGGTGCCCACGGCGACAACGTCGCCGTCGAACAGTCGCTGCCGGAGAAGTTCGGCGAGGAGACGAACGTCGTCTGGAAGGTGAAGATTCCCGGTCGTGGCCACGGGTCGGCGACCGTCGTCGGGGACCGCGTCTACCTCGCGACCGCGGACGAGGCGAAGCAGACACAGTCGGTCCTGGCCCTCGAGCGGGAGACGGGCAAGCAGGTCTGGATCGAGGAACTCCACTCGGGCGGCTTCCCGACCGACATGCACGCCAAGAGCTCGCACGCCAGCTGCACCGTCGCCTGCGACGGCGAGCGGCTGTTCGTCGCGTTCGTGAACCACGACAAGGTCCACGTCACGGCCTTGGACCTCGACGGCGAGGTGCTGTGGCAGGAGGTCGCGGGCGACTTCTCCTCCCGGTTCGGCTACGCCCCGTCCCCCACGATCTACAAGTCGTCGGTCGTCGTCGCGGCCGACCACGACGAGGGAGGCCACGTCACGTCGTGGGACCGGGAGTCCGGCGCGCTCAACTGGAAGGTCAACCGGCCGGAGGTTTCGACGTACGCGTCGCCGGTCGTCCACACGATCGGCCTCGTCGACCAGCTGCTGCTCCCCGGAGCCCGCCGCATCGCCTGCTACGACCCGGAGTCCGGTGCGGAACGGTGGTCGGCCGAGGGGCTCGCGAGTGCCTGCGTCGGGACGATCGTCGAGCACGACGGCGTCGTCTTCGGCAGCGGCGGCTACCCGGAGCGGGAGATCATGGCCGTCGACGGCACGAGCGGCGACGTGCTCTGGCGGAAGCGGGACAAGAGCTACGTCCCCTCGCTGCTCGCCCACGAGGGGCACGTCTTCATGGTCGACGACAAGGGAACGGCCCGCTGCTACGACGCCAAGACGGGCGACGTCTCCTGGCAGGAGCGGCTCGAACAGCAGGGGGACTTCAGCGCGTCGCCGCTGCTGGCGGACGGCCGGCTGTTCACGATCAGCGAGGGGGGCGACCTGTGCGTGCTCGCCGTGAACCCCGACGAGTTCGAGCTGCTGCAGAAGGTCCGCATCGAGGACGAGGCGTTCGCCTCGCCCGTCGCGTGCGGCAACCGGCTGTACCTCCGCGTCGCGTCGAAGGACGGCCCCCGCCAGGAGTGGCTGTACTGCTTCGGCGAGTGACCGGGCGACCGCTGGGCACAGCTGGAGGACTGGACTTGGATCACGGCTCCGCGACGGGCGGCGAGGGAGGCGAGCAGGTCGACTCGGCCGGTTCGGGCAGCCGTTCGTCCGGCTGGCGTGATCCCTTCGGGTGGATCGTCGTCGCGACCGCCCTGCTCGTCCGAGTCCTGCTGTGGTTGCAGTGGACGAACTCGCCCGTCCACGGCCACTACGTGGTGGACCACGGCTACTACCTCGACTGGGCACGGACCATCGCCCGTGGCGAGGTGTGGGCCGCGGAGACCTTCGAGCAGGCCCCGGGCTACGCGTACCTGCTCGCCGGCTACCTGGCGACGTTCGGCGAGCGGTTCGGCCTGTTGCTCGCGGTGCAGCAACTCGTCGGAGCGACGGGCTGCCTGCTGCTGTACCACGGGGCGCGGCGGATCGTGGGGCGGCCGGCGGCCTTGGTGGCGGGGCTGCTGACGGCGACGTACGGCCCGCTCGCCTTCCACGAGCTGCAGGTGATGAAGTCGTTCCTGTCGCCGTTCGTGACCGTGGTCTGCTTCTACGCGTTGGTCCGCTTCGGCGAGAAGCCGAGCTGGATCTGGCTGGTGACGGCGGGAGCAGCGGTCGCCGCCGGGTGCCTCGTACGGGAGAGCCACGTGTTGATGTTCGGGGCCGTGCTGGCGTGCGTGTGGGCCGGTCCCGCCGCGGTCGGCGTGCCGATCGTCCAGCGAATTCGGTGGACGGCCGTCGCGACGACGACTCTGGTCGTCTGCCTGCTGCCGACGACGCTCCGCAACGCGGCCGTCTCCGGCGGCGCGTTCGTCCCGGTCACGACGGGGGGTGGGGAGGTCTGCTACCTCGCTCACGGCCCGTACGCGGACGGCTACTACCGACCACCCGACTTCGTCGATCCGCACCCGCTCCGGGAACACGAGGACTTTCGCGTCGAGGCGATGCGACGGACGGGGCGGTTCGCCATGTCCCGCGTCGAGGTGTCCCGGTACTGGTACGGCGAGGGGTGGAAGGCGGTCGTGGAGAATCCGCGACGCGAGTTGTGGCTCGTCGGTCGAAAGCTCGCCATCCTCGGGCACGACTTCGAGGTGGACGACAACGCGAACTTCACGGCGACCCGCCGTCTCGTGCCCGTGCTGGGATGGCTGCCGAGCTTCGGTCTGCTGTTCGGACTGGGACTGCAGGGGCTCTTCTTCCCCAGTGGGGGTTGGCGGCGTTGGCAGGTCGTCTGGCTGCTGACGGCGGCACACGTGCTGACGGTTCTGCTGACGTACAACTTCGGCCGCTTCCGACTGGGCATGATGCCGCTGTGGTGTCTGGCGGCAGCCGTCGGGCTGGTGGTGGTCGTCACTCGGCTGCGGCAGCGTCGAACGGCGACCGCGGTGGTGCTGGTCCTCGTGGCGGCAACGGCGTCGGCGTGGTCCTACCGCTCCCCGCCCGGCTTCGCTTCCAAGCAGTACGTCGTCGACGACGCCATGTTCCTCGGGCAGATGGCGATCCGCGCGGGCGACCGGGAGGAGGCCCGTCGACGGTTCGACGAGGCGGTTCGGCTGCTCGCCGAGCGAACCGACGAGTCGTCACAGCCGGACGGCAACCGAGTCGCGTTACAGTCGTGGAAGGCCGCGGAGGCCCTGCGGTCGGCCGGCTGGCTGGATCTCGCTCACCGGTACTACGAGGAGGCCGTTCGTCGCCCCAACCGTCCCGAGAACCGGGTCTACCTCGTGCGACACTGGCTGAGCGTGATCCTCGTGACGGAGCGATCCGAGGAGGGGCTGCCAGTCCGGTCCGACAGACTGATTCGCGCCCTGGAGGCGTGGCAGCACCTGCGTCCGGACGAGGTCGAGCCCTGGGCGCTGGCGACCCCGATCGCGACGACGGCCCACGAGCGGAGGCGGCTGGCACTCGAGCTGGAGCGGACGTTCGCTCTCGCCCACTCCGGCGAGTCCCGTGCCTGGTACTGGTCCGGCCGAGCCGTTCTGGCGGATGCAGCCGGACGGGCGGATCAGGCCGCGGACTTTGCCGCGAAGGCCCTACGAGCGGTCGCCGAGCATCCTTGGCGTCCGCGTCTCGAGCGGATGACGCGTGCGCACGGAAGGGCTGACCGTTCGGAAGCGGGAAGCCGATGAGCTGGGGAACGGTCCAACGGACCGGCTGCGGGGCCGACTCGTGAGCGGCCCGGTCAGGGCAGTGCGACCACGTTGCCGTCGTTCCGCTGGGCCATGTTCGCGAGGGTGTCGAGGTTCGTGTTCTCGCTGAGGAACCTGACGGCACCGTCGCCGAACAGGAACTGGGCGCCGCCGGTGTGGAGGCTGGCGAAGCCGAACGTGTCGGCACCGTTGACGGTGTCGTTGGCGTCCTCGCCGATGTGCCGCATGATGCCCCCGGAGCGGGAGTCGGTCGGGTTGCCGGCCCAGATTCCGCCGCGGTAGTCCGGGGCGGTCGTCCCGGTCGCGTAGGTCTCGCCGATGGCGATCGTGTTGGAACTGCCGTCGGTGATGTCGCGGAAGCTCCAGGCGGTGCTCGGGCCGAAGAGGCCGTTCCCCGTCCCGATCTGTGCGTTGCTGCCCGGATCGGTGTCGCCGAAGACCGCCTTGTAGTTGGACTTCCCGAAGTCGCCGCGGCGGGCGTTGACGACGGGGTCGGTGGCGGACGGGCAGTGGTAGATGCCCAGCGAGGTCTGCGTCAACGCGGTCGCGGAACCGGGCAGGGCGGCGGAGGTGACGTTGAGGTCCTCGAACAGGTTCGTCTGCTCCATCTGCGGGAGAATCGACGCACTCCAGCCCCACCCGGGGGCGCTCCGCTCGGTCGCGGCGCTGCGGTAGAACGCGGCCGGGAACGCACTGTGGACGTCGTGGTAGTTGTGCAGGGCAACGCCGATCTGCTTGAGCTTGCTCTTGCAGTCCGATCGCCGGG
>JANQQW010000126.1 GCA_028284885.1 Planctomycetaceae bacterium | reverse complement strand
GGAGGTCGGCCCGGAGAGGCGGGTCGAGCTGATCGCCGAACGCCGGGCCCTGCTCGCGGCCGCGCGGTCGCGTCGGCCCGTCAGCCCGGAACGACTCGCCGACACGGCGACGGACGACGTCGACGCCCGATTCCTCGCCGCACTCCGGCGGTCCGCCTGACCACGACTCCCACACGAACCCAGAACCGAAGGACTTCTCCATGGCCAACCAACTGCGACACCGGCACGGAGACGTGCAACTCCGGCGGCTCCGCGTCGACGCCGGCACTGTCATCGAAGCGGGCGACCTCGTCTTCCTCGACTCCGACGACGTCAAGCCGGCGAGCGACTTCACCTGGGACACCGACCTCGCGACCACTCAGGCGGCCTTCGCCGCCTCGTTCCTCGGGGTCGCCCACACCCCCTCGGCGAGCGGCGAGACGGACGACGTCTCCGTCGACGTCGGTGCGACGGCCGTCTACCAGTTCGACGTCCCCTCCGCGACGTACGAGGTGGGGGACGAGCTCGGCCCCGACGAGGCGTCGAGCGCGCTCGCGGACCAGCAACTCGAGGCGGTCGGCTCGGCCGGCCTCGCGATCGCCCGGGCGGCCGAGTACCGCACCTCGGCCGCCACGCTGCTGAAGGTGACGTTCGCTTCGGCCTTCCACACCGGCTCCGCGAACACCAACGCCGTGATCGGCTGACGCCGATCGGTCGATGGTCGAGGGTCGAAGGATTCGTGCCCCGACCAACGACTCCACGACTTGACGCGAACTCACACGGACCGCGTGGCGATCCAGCTGCTCTCAACTCTCAACCCTGGACTCTCAACCCACCATGCAAGGCACCGATCTCTCCACCCTCGTCGAGTCGCTCGGCCCCGAGGGCTTCTACCACAAGGTCTGCGAGCTGCTGAACGAGGGGCGCGTCCGCGTCGACGACTTCAGCTACCACGAACTCGCCCGCGCTTGCGGCGTCGTCTCGAACCTGCGGCTGCTGCACGAGTCGGACGGCGAACCTGCGCTGCTCCGCGAGTCGAACCCCGGCGTGAACTCGTCGCTGTTCAAGACGGTCACCGGCGAACTCCTCGGCCGGAAGGTGATCGAGGGGTACGAGGACGACAGCGGGTTCATCGGCGACAAGCTCGTCTCCGTGCTGCCCAGCCGGTACCGCAGCCAACGGCTCGGCGGCTTCAAGGCGCTCGCCGGTCCCACCGAGGTCGCCGAGGGACACCCGTACGAGGAGTCGACGTTCGACGAGAAGTACGTCACCACGAAGGAGAGCAAGCAAGGCCGGATCCTCTCGGTCAACGAGGAACTGATCGCCTTCGACCAGACCGGCGAGATCAACCGGCGGGCCCTGGCCCTGGGCTTCTACCTGCGGCAGGAACGCGAGCGGACGATCGTGCGGGCCGTGACCGACGCCGACGCGGCCGCCGGTGACTTCGTCTACCGGCCGAACGGCACCGGCGAGACGCTGTACGCGACCGACGGCTCCAACCGGAACTGGATCGGGTCGGGGAACACGACGTCGACCGACTTCGACCAGGCGACTGCCCTCGCGAACTGGACCGACGTGGAACACGCCCTGCGGTACCGGGCGACCGAGGTCGTCGATGACCGCGTGGACGGCACGCCGCGACCGATCGTCGCGCCGGCGCGGCAGCTGCTCGTGCCCGAGGCACTCCGCGGGACGGCCCTGTCCATCGTCAACTCGACCGAGGTCGAGGTCTCGAGCTTCGGCGGCGACGAGACGGCCACGGTGGCGAACCCGGTACGCGGGCTCGTCGAGGTGCTCAGCTCGCCCTTCGTCGACGAGCAGGGCGGGCAGGCCGTGAACGACTGGTACCTGGGCGACTTCCGGCGGCAGTTCGTGTGGACGGAGGTCTGGCCGGTCCGGACGTTTCTGCAGCGGGCCGACAGCCAGGCCGGCTTCGACCGCGACGTCGTCCTGCGGGTGAAGGCCCGCTACTACGGCGGCGTGTCGGCAGTCGACACCCTCTTCGTCACGAAGGTCGACGGCGCGTGACTGCGCCGTCCCTCGTCCCGCGGCGGGGTGACCGGCGGCCGACGTTCCCCCGGCGTCGGCCCCTCCCCCGCCGCGGTCTCTTTCCCTCGTGCAGGATCAACTCGTGGAGCGACGACGTTTCTGGAAGGCACTCGGCGAGGGGACGGCCTGGTCGACGGCCGGGCTGCTCGTTGCCTGCTGTCTACTCCTGACGGCGACCGGCACGGACCCCGATTCGTCCGGATTGCTCGGGACCGACTTCGCCGCACGCTGGACGGGTCCGTGCACGGGCTGGACGAAGCCACTCGCGACGGTGCACGTGCTGGGCGACCTGCTCCACTGGTGGTCGCACTGCTCGATCGCGTTCGTCTTCTGGCGGCTTCATCCGCCGCTGCACACCGTGCCCCGTGGCCGCATCACGCTGGTGCTGGTCGGCTGGTTCTTCATGGGCTGCGGCGTCGGTCACCTGCTGAGCACGCTCACGGTGTTCTCGCCGATGTACCGGCTCGAGGGGGCGTGGCTCGTGGCGAACGGCGTGGTCTCCGCGATCGCCACGGTGGCGGTCGCCTCGGCACTCTCGGCCGCGACGGAACACGTGCGCCGGAAGCGAGAGGAGATCGAACGGCTGCGCACGGAACTCGACGAACACCGGGCCCGGGAGGCCAACCGATGACGAACTGGTTCTCCTGGTTGGCGAAGCTCCTGCCGGCCCTCAGTTCGCCCGATCGCGTGAACGTGGTCCGCGTGGCAGACGAGGCAGTCGATCTGGCCCGCGAGGTGATGACCGACGTCCGCGGCCTTCAGGAGGACAACCGACGGCTGTGGGACGAGGTCCGCGGTCACCGGGCGGACGTCGACTCACTCGAACGTCAAGTGGCCACGATGGGTGACGATCTCGCCGCCGCCCGTCTCGCCGAGGCGACGTGTCGTGAGGAAATGGACGCCGTCAAGACGCGTCTCGAAGCCCTCGAACGTCGTGGCGACTCCTGACCGGCGAGGCTCTCAACCCCTCAACACTCAACCTCAACGCAACCATGACCGACCTGACCGATCTCTCCAGCGTCTCCGGCGACGAACTCGACGAGGCGACGATCCGCGGCATCCTCGCCCAGATCGACCTCGACGTCACCAACCTGCTCCGCGACGGCAAGGTCGCGGCCGGTCGGTACTCGACGGCCGGCCGCACGACCGACCGGGCCGCCAGCCTGCGAGAGATGCTGCGGGCCCGCCGCCAGTACCAACGCCTGCTCGACGAGCTCCCGGCCGTCGAGGTCTCCGAGGCCGAGTCGTCCGACGAGTGAGTCGTCCCACACGGCACTCCTCTCTCAACTCTCCACCCTCGACTCTCAACCCGAAGCCATGCCCAACGCCGACCAACTCCGTGCCGACTGGCTTCCCCGGGCGATCGACTGGGGCGAGATCACCCCCGCCATCCACCGCTCGGGCGGAAACACGTACGTCTTCGGGCAGCCGGTCCGCTCCGTGAAGGTGCTCGACATCGGCAGCGGCGGGCAGGTCAACACGCCGATCACCGGGGACGGGACGAAGCCGGCCGGCGTGAACGTCGTCGTCCGCGGCGAGATGCTGCTTCCCGCCGGGGCGAGCGAGCCGTACGAGGACGCCATTCTCGACGCGATCCTGGAACTCCGCGACGAACTCGACGTCACCGGTGGCACGTCGTTCGACTTCTATCTGCACCACGACGCGACCAATTCGGTCTACCGACGGCTGCAGTCGTGCACGGTGACCCAGTTCGACTGGGAACTGACGGGTCGCGAGGTCGTCGAGTACTCGTTCGTCGTGTTCACGTCGAACCAGGCGATCGACGAGACGGCCCCCGCTTGAGCCGGGCTTCGAGGGGCGGCGTGACTCGGCTCGTCGAACGCGGTTCACCGGCGGAAGGCGACGATCGTCAGGTCGTCCGGTTTCGACGGCAGCTGATCGACGAGGATCTCGTGGTCGCTCTCCGGTACCGCGAGTCCCGAGGGCGGGTTTGGTTCGAGGTGCATCCTCGCGGAGGCGGCGTCGGCGAGCGCGGTCACGCAGGTGGGGAGCTTGCCGCGTCGGACGAGTTCGACGATCTCGTTCTCCGCCAGGTTGTCCGCGAGGCCGTCGCTGGCGAGGACGACGGTGTCTCGCTTCGCGAGCGGTCGCGGTGCCCCGACCTCGATCGTCATCTCCTCGCAGCCGACGACGTTCGCGACCACGTGGAGCTGTTCGTGGTGGAGCGCCTCGTGTTCGTCCAGGACGCCTGCCGCCACGGCGTAGCCGACGGGGGAGTGCGGCGTGGAACGGTACTTCACGAGGCCGCGTTGTCCGACGACGAGGATCAGGGAGTCGCCGACGTGGTACGGCCGAATCGAGCCGTCATGGACCTCGACGACGGAAACGGTCGTCGCAGAGCCGTCGCCGACGGCGAGGATCTCCTGGTTGGCTGCCTCGATGCCGTCGAGCACGGCGGGCCGCAGGTCGTCCGCCTCGTGAGCGGAGAGGGCTTCGCGGAGACACTGCACGGCGAGGGCCGCGGCCCGCTCGCCGGCGGGACCGCCACCGAGCCCGTCCGCCACGACCAGCAGGCCGCTCGACTCCGTGGCCGGGAGCAGGGCGGCGGCGTCCTGGTTGGGGCCTTCCGCCCCGGGGCAGCGACGGCTGACGACGGACGCGTTCCCGCAGACGAACGGAACAGCGTCCGCCTGGACGAGTTCCTCGTTCAGGTACAGCCGGGCATCGAGAGGCGACCCGTCACTCATCGGACCGTGGGGGTTGGGCGGCGGCTGGCTCGCCGCCGACGACCTCGGTGGCTACGCGGCGCGTCGACGTGGGCCGGTACCGGCCTTCGGTTTGCCGCGGCGTCGTCCGGCGTACAGGACCGCCTTGCGACGCAGACGACGGAACGAGTTGAGCATGTGGTCCGCGTCGCGAAACCGCTTACGCGGGTCCAACATGATGGACCTCCGCAACCAGGCGATCAACTCCGGGTGCACACGGCCCTTCAAGCGGTTGTAACCGGGCGGCGGCCACTCGAACGGCCACTCGGGCCACTGCCCCGCCAACATGCGGTACGCGACCAGCCCGATGGAGAACACGTCCGACCGGGGCGAGGGCTTCCCCATCGCCTGCTCCGGGGCCATGTAGCCCACCGTGCCCGTCCCCGAGCCGCGGAGCGTCTTCTGGGCGACCTTCGCGATGCCGAAGTCGGTCAGGCGGATGCGGCCGTCGGCGAACAGCAGCACGTTGTCCGGCTTCACGTCGCAGTGCACGATTCGCCGTCGGTGCGCGTAGGCGACGGCGTCGAGAATCTGCTCGACGTACTCGAGTGCGACCTTCTGCGAGATCCGGCTACGGAGCCGGTCGTCGAGTGTACGTTCGGCGAGCGGGAAGACGATCACGAACCGGTCGTCGATGAAGCTCGCGTCCTTCAGCGGAAGGATGTGCGGGTGCTCGAGCCGGGCCGTCAGCCGGACCTCGTTCCGGAAGTCCTTGAGGACCGCCTCCGTCACGTGGTCGGCGTGCGGCACCTTGAGGGCGACGCGAATGCCCTCGATGGTGTCCATCGCCTGGTAGACGTTGGCGAATCCGCCCTCGCCAAGCCGTCGCTCGACGCGGTACTTGCCCAGTCTCTGCCGCGCGCGAAGTGGTTTCACGTGGTTGCGAACCGAAGAGTACACACCGCCCCCGCTTCCCTGCCGAGTCGAATGTCATCCCAACTCCATTCGACCGCCGAGGTTTCGCGAGTTGAACGTTTCCGCGACCGCCTGCCCCCTTCCACAACCGTCACGTCTCGATCTCGAACCGCTTCCGCTTCTCGCGGGCGACGAGCGACTGGGCGACCTTGTCGCCGACGATCTCCTCCGTCTCCGGGTTCCAGCGGATCTTCCGGCCCACGCGGGCGGCGATGCCGGCGAGGTGGCAGGTCGTCAGCGCCCGGTGGTGGCTGTGTACGTCGGAGATCGGCTCACGGCGGGCGGCCACGGCGTGGAAGAAGTTCGCCACGTGGTCCTCGACGGCCCGGCCCTTGTAGACCTTCTCCACCGCGCCGTCCGGCAGCGGGTTCGACTTCAGGTCCTCGACCGGTCGTCCGGCGAGCTTGCCGCGGTTCACGAAGATGCGGCCACGGGTCCCCTCGAACAGGATGCCGTTGTTGCCGTCGTGTTTGACAACGAGCTCCGGCCCATCGGCGTAGGTCGCCTTGATCTCGAACTTGGTCGCCGTGTTGTAGCGGTTGGCGACGACCGGTTGGCCGTCCACGAACTTGACGGGGTGCTCGACCATCACGGGGTCGACGGCGACGGGACCGGTGTCGGTCTTGCCCATGCCCCATGTGGCGATATCAACGTGGTGGGCCCCCCAGTCGGTCAGCTTCCCGCCGGAGTACTCGTACCACCACCGGAACTCGTAGTGGGCCCGCGACCAGGACTTGACGATGTTCGGGGCGTTCGGCTTGAACAGGTAGGCCGTGCTCTGGGCCGGGCCGAGCCACGTGTCCCAGTCGAGGTGCTTGGGCGGTTCGGCCTCCGGGAGTTCCGGGCTGGTCGGCGCGCCGCCGATGCCGCAAGTCACACGGGTCAGCCTGCCCAGCCGGCCGGCGCGGATCAGGGCGATCGCCTTCACGAACTGCGGCGTGCTCCGCTGCTGCGTGCCGACCTGGAAGACGGCCCCGGTCTTCTTCTGCACGTCGCAGATCTGGCGGCCCTCCTCGATGGTCAGCGTCATCGGCTTCTCGCAGTAGACGTCCTTCCCGGCGAGCATCGCCTCGATGGCGACCTTGGCGTGCCAGTGGTCCGGCGTGCTGACGTGGACGACGTCGATGCTGGAGTCGTCGACGATCTTCCGGTAGTCGCCGGTCGACTCCGGTGCCTTGCCGTGCCAACCCTTGACGACGTCCTTCGCCCGTTCGAGTCGCTGTGAGTCGACGTCGCAGACCGCGACGACGTCGCCGTACTTGGGGAACTCCTTGCCCACGCCGTAGCGGCCGTCGGCGACGAAGACCCGCTTGTCCCAGCGGATGCCGCAGCCGACGACGCCGATCCGCGGCCGGGCGTTCGCACTCTCGAAGCCGAGGGCGCGGCCGACGGTTCCGGTTCCGAGCGACGCGGCGGCGAGACCGGCCCCGGCTCGCAGGACGGTACGGCGGGAGATGCGACGGGTCACGGGCGGTCCTCTCTTCGGGACACGGCGTCAGGCGAGGACGTCCTCGACGACGTGGCCGTGCACGTCGGTCAGGCGGAAGTCGCGGCCTTGGAACCGGTAGGTCAGTCGTTCGTGGTCGAGGCCGAGCAGGTGCAGGATTGTCGCCTGCAGGTCGTGGACGTGGGTCTTCCCCTCGGTGACGCCGAAGCCGAGTTCGTCGGTCGCGCCGAGGCTGAAGCCCTTCTTCACGCCGCCGCCGGCGAGCCACATGGTGAAGGCGTCGATGTGGTGGTCGCGGCCGGTCGGCGTCCGTTCCTCGCCCATCGGCGTGCGGCCGAACTCGCCGCCCCACACGACGAGCACGTCGTCCAGCAGACCCTGCTGCTTGAGGTCCTTGACGAGTGCCGCCGAGGCCTGGTCGACCTCCTTGCAGCGGATGGGGAGTTCGCCGTCGAGCGACTCCGCCCCGCCGTGCTGGTCCCAGTTGGTGTGGTACAGCTGGACGAACCGCACGCCCCGCTGGACGAGTCGCCGGGCGAGCAGGGCGTTGTTGGCGAAGCTCGCCTTGCCCGGCTCGGCCCCGTACATCTCCAGCACGTGCTTCGGTTCGCCGGAGATGTTCATCAGCTCCGGCGCGCTGACCTGCATGCGGTAGGCCATTTCGTACGCGGCGATGCGGGTCGCGATCTCGGGGTCGCCGACCGCCTTCAGGCGTTCCGAGTTGAGTCCCCGGACGGCCGCCGTGAACTCCTGCTGGGCGTCCTGGTCGAAGCCGGCCGGGCTGTCGAGGTTGAGGATCGGAGCGCCTTGGCCGCGGAACGGCACGCCCTGGTGCTGCGACGGCAGGAACCCGCTGGACCACAGGGCGGATCCGCCACGCGGGCCGCGGGGGCCGGACTGCAGGACGACGAAGCCGGGCAGGTTCTGCGACTCGCTGCCGATGCCGTAGGTGACCCACGAGCCCATCGACGGCCGGCCCGGCTGCGGCGAGCCGGTCTGCATGAAGATCTTGGCCGGGCCGTGGTTGAAGACGTCGGTCGTCATCCCCTTCAGCCAGCAGACCTCGTCGGCGATGTCGCGGTGGTGGGGGAGCAGGTCGCTGAGCGTCGTCTTCGTCTCGCCGTACTCGCCGAACTTGCGTCGCGAGCCGAGCAGCGTCTCGGTCCCCTTCAGGAAGGCGAAGCGGCGGTCCTTCATGAAGGACTCGGGCGGCTTCTGGCCGGAGAGTTCCGTCAGCTTCGGCTTGTCCTCGAACAGTTCGAGCTGGCTGGGGCCACCCGCCATGAAGAGGAAGATCACGGCCTTCGCCCGCGGCTCGAAGTGCGGCTGCGGTCGCTCGGCGGCACCGGCCTGCTCTTGGGCGAGCAGCGAGGCGAGGCCCATCGCGCCGAGGTTCAGCCCGGAGCGGGCGAGGAAGGCACGACGTTCGAGCGTCTTCGGGTCTTGAGGAGGCAACATGGACGTCACTCGCGTACGAGGAACTCGTCGACGTTCATCAGCAGCCGGGCGACCGCCATCCACGCCTTCGACTCGTCGTCGAAGCGGTCGCGGGACTGCTGCAGGTAGTCGGTCAGGATCGTCTGCTCACCCGGACTTGGCGGGCGGGCGAAGCAGGTGCGGAAGGCGAACTCCAGCCGTTCGGCGTCACCGTCCGCGGCGGACGTGATCCGTTCGCCGAAGTGGCCGGCCAGCTCGACCATCGCGGTCGCGTTCGACATGGTGAGCGACTGGATCGGCGTGTTCGAGCGGTCGCGGCTCGTGCAGACCGTGTTGAACTTCGGGACGTCGAACGTCTCGAGCATGGGGTACGGGGCGCTGCGGTAGAAGAACGTGTACAGGCCGCGGCGGAAGCGGTCGTCGCCGGTGCTCGTCCGCCAGCTCTTCTTCCGCTGCGTGAAGGCGTACACGCCGGCCTCCTGCGGCGGGTGGACGCTGGGCCCGCCGATCTTCGTCGATCGCCGGCCGCTCACCTCGAGTGCCACGTCGCGAACGATCTCCGCTTCGACCCGCACGCGGTTCTGCCGCGCGAGCAGCAGGTTGCGAGGGTCGATCGTCGCGAGGTCTGGTCGTTCGACCGAACTCTGGCGGTACGTCTCCGAGGTGACGATCCGGCGGACGAGCCGTTTCTGCGACCAGCCGAGCCGCTGGAACTCGTCGGCCAGCCACTCGAAGAGTTCGGGGTGCGTGGGAAGCGTGCCCTGCGTGCCGAAGTCGTTCTCGGTCTCGACGAGGCCCTGGCCGAACAGTCGCATCCAGATGCGGTTCACGCGGACGCGGGACGTGAGCGGGTGGTCGGGCGAGGTCAGCCAGCGGGCGAGTTCGAGCCGGTCGGCCCGCTCGTCCTCCGTGGCGAGCGGCGGCAGCACGGCGGGGACGCCAGGCTGGACGGGGTCGGCGATGCGAAGGAACTCGCCGCGGACTTGCACGTGCGTCTGCCGGGGCTTGTCGAGCTCCTGCATGACCATCGTCGTGGGGATGGCACGGCGGACGTCGTCGAGTTCCTTGCGGCTGCGGGCGAGCGACTTCTGCAGCGGGCCGAGCACCGGGTCCTGCTGCATGAAGGCCGTTCGCAGCTTCTGCTTCTGGTCGTCGCTGCGGTCCGCTTCCGGGAGCTTCGCGAGCACGGCGAGAGCGGTGACGTCCGGTTGGTCCTGCCACTCCTCGTCGCTGACGCTGATGCGGAAGCGGCCGATGCCGTAGCCCTTCTGGTGAAACTGCAGCTTGAAGGTGAGCGAGTCGCCGTCGGCGACTTCGAGCGGCTTGGGCAGGACGAACCACGCGGTGCGGTTGCGGTTGAGGCTCCCCTCGGGGGCACCGTTGATCGCCCAGCCGGTGTCGTCCTTGCCGTCGATCGCCTTGGTGACCTCGTACTTCGGCTGCGAGTGCTCGGCTCCGGCGACGTTGAACCGCAGCTCCTGCCCGTCGCCCGTGCGGAACCAGAACTCGGAGAGGACGAAGTTCCCGTTGCCCGCGCGGCCGGGGCCGATCTTCGGCAGGCTGTCGTCGGTCAGCACCTGCAGCCGGACGGATCGGACGACCTTCGGCGGGTCGGGGGCGATCGCGTGGTACTCGTCGACCTGCCCGCCCGGCCCGGCGACGAGCAGCGAGTTGTCGTCGAGCAGCGTCAGCTTCGACCCGTGCAGCGACTTGCCGGACAGGGGCAGCACCGTCCAGCCAGCGTCCGGGTCGCCCTCGCGTGCCGTCGCCGCGGCGGCCTTCGCGAGCAGTTCCTTCTCCCAAGCCTGCTGCCGGTCGCGGCTGTCGTCGTCGTCGATCCGCTTCTGCAGATCGGCGATCTCTCGTTCGAGTGCGGCGATCCGCTCGGTCTCGAGAGCGGACGGCACCTGCAGCTGCGGCCGCACGGAGTTCGCGTCGGCCGTGGAGTCGAAGAACGAGTACAGCTCGTAGTACTCGCGTTGGGAGATGGGATCGAACTTGTGGGTGTGGCACTTCGCACAGCCGACGGTGAGGCCCATCCAGACGAGCCCGGTCGTGTCGGTGCGGTCCTTGACCTGCTCGTCCCGGAACTGGTCGGCCTTGGTGCCCCCCTCGGAGTTGATGAGCGTGTTGCGGTGGAAGCCGGTGGCGACGCGTTGGTCGAGCGTCGGGTTCTCGAGCAGGTCGCCGGCGAGCTGTTCGACGGTGAACTCGTCGAACGGCAGGTCGCGGTTGAAGGCGGCGATGACCCAGTCTCGGTAGGGCCACATGGTGCGGGCGTTGTCGTTGGTGTAGCCGTGCGAGTCGGCGTAGCGGGCCTGGTCGAGCCAGTGCCGGCCCCAACGCTCGCCGTAGTGCGGGCTCGCGAGCACCCGGTCGACCATCCGCTCGTACGCGTCGGGCCGGCG
>JANQQW010000030.1 GCA_028284885.1 Planctomycetaceae bacterium | reverse complement strand
CGCCGACAGTTCGGCCGCCGCCGTCCGCCGGCTGCTCGACATGGGCATCGAGCCGTACCACCTCCGCAGTTCGTTGCAGTCGGTCGTCAACCAGCGGCTCATTCGTACGCTCTGCTCCTGCACCACGGCCGAGGCCGTGACGGCCGGCGGGCCCGTCGGCTGCGAGACGTGCCGGGGAACCGGCTTCGACGGACGGGTCCCCGTCTGCGAACGACTCGACCTGCAGTCGCCGGAGGTGGCCGAGGCGATCCTCACGAGCAGCGACGTCCGTCAGATGGAGGCGGCCGCACGGTTGGGCGGTGGGCGTTCTCAAGTGGACGACGCTCACCGACTCGTCGACGAGGGACGCACGACGCTCGTCGAAGTCCGACGAACTTTTGGTCTGGATCGAGCTTCGAGACGTTAGACTGAGCGGACTTCACCTCCCCGGAGATCCCAGTGCCGGCGCCCGAGCACTCGCGTCCCGACTCTCCTCCGACCGGCGAACGGCCGGCGTCGCCCGTGCCGACGATGGAGGAGTTGGTCCTGCTGAACGACGAGTTGGCCGCGCTGGCCCGCTCCGGCGTGGGACTGGAGGCGGGCCTGGGGCCGTTGGCCGCCTCGGGGGGACGACTCGGGGCCGTCGCTGCGGAGATCCGGTCGGAGCTCGAGTCGGGGAAGTCACTGGAGGAGGCCGTCCCGCTGCACGACGACGCGTTCGGCCGGACCTACCGCGCCGTGGTCGCGGCCGGCCTGCGGTGCGGACGGCTGAGTGACGCCCTCGAGGCGTTCGCGAGAACGGGACGGTCGGTGATCCGTGAACGCCGAGCCCTGCAGCTGGGACTGATGCACCCGTGGATCGTCCTCGGCCTCGTGTTCCTCTTCGTGACGTGGTTCGTCGTCACGATGGCCCCGGAGTGGTTGGCGTTGTACCGGAACTTCGGCTTGGAACCGCCCCGACTGCTCACGCTGGTCGCGGGAACGTTCGAGTCGATGGGGCCGCTGTGGTGGGGCATTCCCGCGGCAATGCTCGGGCTGGTCGTCTGGTCTTGGTGGGCCGGGCGACGAGGCCGCTTGGGGCCGTTGGCGGCGATTCCGTACGTGGCGAAGAGCGCTCGCGAGTCCCGACTGGCGACCTACTTCGACCTGATCGCCCTGCAAGCCGAGCACGGCGTGCCGCTGCCGGTAGCCGTACCGCTCGCGGGCGAGGCGTGCGGCGACGCTCGCGTTGCGGAGGCGAGCCGACGACTCGGGGAGACCCTCCAGGCAGGCCGGTCGGCCGCGGAGTCCTTCCGTGAAACGACGGCCCTGCCGCGCTTCGCCCGTACGGTGCTGGCGATCGGGGCGAAGGACCAGCGGCTCGCGGCGGCAGCGGCCGAGATCGCGACGACCTGCCGCCGCCGTGCTTCCCGGCGGATGACGTGGGTGCGGACCGTCGTCCCGGTCGTGCTGACCGTCGTCGTGGCCGGCGGGGCGGTCCTCTCCTACGCGTTGATGCTGTGGCTGCCGTTCACCACGTTGATGCGGGGGCTGAGCTGATGCCCGACTTCCGCTACACGGCCCGCACACCGGAAGGCGAGACTCGCAGCGGCTCCGTCTCGGCCGACGACCCGGACGCCGCCCGCCACGAACTCGAGTCACAGGGTCTCGTCGAGGTCGCCGTCGAGGAGAGCTTGGCCACACCGCAGCGCGGCGGAAGCGTCTCGGAGGGGGCACTTGCTGAGCGGGTCGCGGAGATCGGCAACACCGGTCTCCCCTTGGCCGCTGGGCTTCGACTCTTGGCCGAGGAGACGCACGGCGGGCAGCGAGCCGCCTTGACCGCACTGTGCGACCGCCTCGACGCAGGCGAGCCGCCCGCCGAGGCGTTCGGACGGACACGGGGCATCACCCCCACCTTGGCTGCGGTCGTGAAGGCCGGCTGCCGGACCGGACGGATCGGCCCCGTTCTCGACCAGTACGTCGACCGGCTCCGCGAGCGCGAGGACCGACGCACCAAGATCCGCGCGAGCATCGCCTATCCCGTCGTCCTCGTCTCCGCCTGTCTCCTCGTCGGACTGGCCCTCTTGGTCTTCGTCGTCCCGGGCTTTCGCTCGATCTTCGAGGGATTCGGGACCGAACTACCGTGGTTGACCGAGACCGTCGTCGGGCTCTCGGCCTTGGTCGTCGAGTATCCGTTGGCCTGGGTGGCATTCGGCATCCTCTGCATCGTGGTGGTCCTCGCAGTGACGATCTCCGGCATGCCGGCCGTCGTGCAACGGGGCATCGACTACGTCCCGGTCGTCGGCACGGCCTTGGGAGCCGATCGCCTCGCGACGTTCTGTGACGTCCTGGGCACGTTGGTCGCCGAACGGGTTCCGCTGCCCGAGGCCCTACGTCTCGCCGCGGACGTGTCGAACGACTCCCACCTCGCCCGCACGGCCCGAGCCATCGCGGCCGAGGCCGAGCGCGGGGTCCCGCCGGACGAGTCCGCCGTTCACCGGCGACTGCCGTCCGGCCTCCGCTCGGCGTTCCTGTGGCAGGACGACGGGGACGCCCTCGGGGAGTCCCTGTTCGCCGCCGGTCGCCTCTACGACTCACGGGCCCGCGCGAACGCGGACCTGCTGGCGTCGTTGGTCGGACCGATCTCGGTTCTCGTGGTTGCTACGACCGTCGGCATGGTCGCGACCGCCCTGTTCCTGCCGCTCGTCAAACTCCTGAACGACCTCAGCTGAGGCGAACCGAAGTGCCGCTCGCCATTCTGTTCTTCCTGCTCGTCACCGGCTCCGTGGTACTGGCGTTGGTGTTCGGCCTCGTCTACCTGATGGGGCCCGTGTTCATCGCGCTCGTCGGGATCGTGGTGTTCGTCTACCTGGCGGGCAAGCGACGGGAACGTCAGGCGATGCTGCTGTGGCACCTCGCCCTCGCCGTCCGGCGTGGACGCCCGCTGGGCCGGGAACTGCGGCTGTTCGCCGCCGACATGCCCGGCCGCTGGCGGTCCCGACTGGAGGCCACGGCGAAGGCGGTCGACGAAGGGGACTCGCTTCCGAGCGCTCTCGGGGCCCAACGCGGACTGCTGCCACGCTGGGCCGTCTGCTCCCTGCGGGTGGGCAGCGAGGCGGGCCGGCTGCCGGAGTCGCTCCTCGACGCGGCCCGGCGGACGACGAGTCGCCGCGACGACGGCAGCCGAGAGACGATGGGTGCCGCCACGGGAACCTTCATCTACCTCGTCGCCGGCTTCTACGTCGTCACTTCGGTGCTGTCGTTCATCATGGTGTACATCATCCCGAAGTTCAAAAAGATCTTCGAGGGCTTCGGCACTCAGTTGCCCGCGGTCACCGATCAGACGATCGCCGCGTCCGACTTCGCTTGGCGGTACTGGTACGTCGTCAGCCCGGTCGTGGCGTTCGTCGGTCTCGCGGCCGGTTGGATCACCTACGCGTGGTACCGGGGGTGGAGCGAAGTGCATCCGCCGCTGTGGTCCCGGCTCGTCTGTCGGCTGGACATGCCGAACGTCGCTCGGGACCTGGCGGTCGCCGTCGAGGGGAACGTCCCCCTGCCCGATGCGCTCAACGTCATCGGGGGATGGCAGCCGCACTCGCAGGTGAATCGTCGGCTCATCGACGTCGCCGACGACGTCTCGCGCGGCGGTTCGGTCTGGACGAGCCTGCAGACGCGCGGGTTCCTGCGGCGTTCCGAGGCAACGTTGCTCGCGTCGGCCGAGCGGCTCGGCAACCTCCCGTGGGCCCTCCGCGAGTTCGCCGGGGCCCGCGAACGGCTCTGGTGGTACCGCACGGCCGTCTTCACCCGGCTGCTGGAGCCGGCCGTCGTGCTCCTGCTGGGAGCGGTCGTCGGCTTCCTCGCGGTCGCGTTCTTCGTTCCACTCGTCTCCCTGATTCAGGAGTTGAGCTGAGATGACGAACGCACGGACCACCCGGCGACCGCCGCTTCCATCGTGTCTTCCTCGCAGGCAGGGCTTCACTCTGTTCGAGGCGGCCATCACGCTGATCCTTCTCGCCTCGGTCTTCACCCTCGTCGGAACCGTGCTGGTCGGCGCGACCCGGCGTGGACGGCTGGCCGACCAGCGGCGTCTCGCCCAGCAGGCCGCCCACTCCGTCCTCCTGGAGGTCACCTCGCGGCCGTGGGACGAGTTGGAGTCGATCGAGAACGTGCCGATCACGGAGGAGTTCGCCGCGGCCCTCGACGACGCACGCGGCACCGTACAGGTCGATCCCGTCGATGCGACGGCGGCCCGGCGAGTGACGGTCGAGATCACTTGGACGGACTGGACCGGCCAAACCGTCGCACCGACCAAACTCGTGACGTGGGTGCACCGGGAGGGCCGGCCATGACCCGTGTGCACTCTCGCCGTCGACGGCGTGGCGGGAAGTCGATCGTCGAGATCGTGGTCGTGCTGGCCGTCGTCTCGACCGTGCTGTTGTTCATCGGGAAGGTGACCGTCGGCGTCCTCCGGACCGAGGCCCAAGCGAGCAACGCGACGCACGACGGCCGGACGCTCGACCGACTCGGCGCTCGGTTCCGCGACGACGTCCGCAACGCCCGCCGGATCCGACTGCTCGAAGGCGACGACCGCATGACCGGGCTGGAACTCGAGGGACGGGACGGGATCGTCGAGTACTGGATCGACGGCGGCTCCGTGAAGCGCGTCGTCGGTCCCGAACGGGGTGCAATCGCCACCCACGAAGACCGGTTCCGACTCGGGGTCGTCGAGATCGACTTCCACGCGTCGGCGAACAGGACGACGGTGGGAGTCGCCGTGCACCGGACCGTCGGCGAGACCGCCGACGCTCGCCGGTTCGTCTGGCGGACGGAGGCACGCCCCCGACTGCCCAACGTGAGGGTCGAGGCCCCGGACCGGTCGGAGGAGGACCGATGACCCCGACCGCCTTGCATCGGCCTCACCCGTCCAGGCGCGGGACTCCCCGCAGCGGCATGGTCCTCGTGGCCGCCATGATCTGCCTGCTGGCGGCCACCGCGCTCTGCGGGAACGTCGTGCGGTCGATCTTGCTCCGCCACCACGACGTCGTCGATGCGGGCGTCCAGCTTCAGGCCGAGTGGCTGTGCGAAGCCGGCTTGCAGCGTGCCCTCGCCGCCGCCCGCGCGGACCCGGCCTACGAAGGGGAGACCTGGGTCGTCCCGAAGACGAGCCTCCCCGAGGCCAACGAGGCGACGGTCGTGCTCACCGCGATCGGCGGCGACTCCAGGCGACTGACGGCACGCGTGGTCTACTCGGTCGGCGGACTGCAGCGTGTCGTGGTCGAACAGAGCGTCGCCGTCCCGACCGAAGAACCGATCACCGAGTGACTCACCGAACAGAGGGCTTCGCCCCTCTCAACCGACGAGGACAGGACCGTGACCGAATCCAACCTTCGAGCCCCGTCGGCCACTTGGCCGCGACGAGGATTCACGTTGATCGAACTGCTCGTGGTGATCGCGATCATCGCCATCCTGATCGCCCTGTTGCTCCCGGCCGTGCAGCAGGCGCGGGAGGCCGCCCGTCGTTCGAGCTGCAAGAACAACCTGATGAACCTGGTGATCGCGCTCCACAACCACGAGATGGCGTACGGGCACCTGCCGGCGGGCACGGTAGCCGACGAAGGACCGATCCGCTCGGAGCCGAAGGGACGCCACTTCTCGTGGATCGTGCAGTCGCTGCCGTACCTCGAGAACCGAAACGTGTTCGAGAACTTCGACCAGTCGGTCGAGTTGTACGACCCGAAGAACGGACCGCCGCGGGCCGTCGTCGTGCCGACGCTGCTCTGCCCGTCCGACGCGGCGAGCGACTCGCACCGCACGCTCGACGACGCAAGCGTCTCGCTCTCGAGCTACGCCGGCTGCCACGGTGACGAGGAGAAGCCGATCGACGCGGACGACGACGGCGTCTTCTTCCTCAACAGCGCCGTCCGGTACGAGCAGGTTCCGGACGGGAGCACCTACACGATCTACGTCGGCGAGAAACTCCGCGGCGGCGACACGCTCGGCTACGCGTCCGGCACGCGGGACACCCTTCGCAACGCGGGAACGACTCCCAACGCCGGTCTGCAGTTCGGCGACTTCGGCAACCTCGAAGACGGCGAAGAGCCGGAAGACGTGCTCCACGTCGGTGGCTTCTCGAGCGCGCACACGGGAGGGGCCCAGTTCGCGTTGGGCGACGGGGCGGTCCGGTTCCTCAGCGAGAACATCGACTCCGAGTTGTTCCAGAACCTCGCGAACCGCCACGACGGCGAAATGATCGACGGCGGTTTCTGAGTCCGACCGCACGCTCCACCAGCCGGTGACCGGGGACCGCATGGTGCACCGTCGGCCGACGTTCAACCGAGCTCGTCGAACACCTTGGCGAGCTCTTCGAGTGCCTGCTCCTCGGCCCGCGAGACCGTGTGGATGCCGAGCAGGCCACCGGAGGCCTCGGCGACCTTGCGGGCCCGGGCCAGCACCTCCCGCTTCATCGTCTCCCGCGCCTCGGGCGAGATCTCGGTGCTGACGGCGCGGACGTAGTCCCCCCACGCGTCGAACAGCTTCTCGGTCGGCTGCTGCGTCATCCAGGACTCGAGCAACTGGTGACCGGGCATGTCCGGACCGCAACCGATCGCGCCGGCGGCCTCGAGGACGGCCTTCTTCTCCTTGTCGTCGGCGATTCCGTCCGCCCACGCGACGTAGACGACCGGGTAGAGCGACAGGGCCACGAGCGAGTCCTCGCCGACGTCGAGAGCGACGAGTTCCGCCAAGACCGCGTCGTTGTCGATCCCACTGGCGTCTCGAAGGGCGTCGATCCGCCGTTCCAGAGCCGCCTTCTCTCGCATCTGCTGCCACAACTCCTGGTCGACTCGGAAGAAGAACTCGTCCTCCAGTCGGTTGCCGTGATGCGAGTGCGGTTGAGACGAGTCGGGACGGGTCGGTGACTGCATGGTTTCCACCAAGTTCGAGTCGTGTGAGCGGCTTTCGACCTTCCACGAGCATACGCGACCCGGGGTCAGACGGCACGGGTCGAATCGCACGGCATTTCGACGGACGTCGGCCAGCCTTGTCGCACCGACCCCGTACCTCCGGACCGGTCGTCGTTCGGACGGATCTCGTCTCCAACTTCGGTTCGTCGTCGACGAACACCGGTGCCGCTGCCCCAAGTCGTTCGACCCCGTTCGTCCGGCCTACGGCACCTCGTACGAGGTCGAGTAGGACCGCAGAGTCTGCTGGTAGTTGGCCCGCTCGAAGGCCTCGGGATCCGGCGAGTTCCGTTGGCTGAGACTCCCCTTGAGTTGCTCGACCGACTCGTACTCGTGCTCGACCAGCCAAGAGGACATCTCCTCGAGCAGCCGCCCGACGTGCTCCGGACCGAACTTCAGCAGAGCCGAGGTCGACATGGCGACGTCGGCTCCGGCAAACAGCGCCTTCAACGCGTCCGCCGCGGTGTGCACGCCGGACGCTGCGGCGAGCGAGCAGTCCAGCACGCCGCTGAGCACGGCGATCCACCGCAACGGCAGCCGCAGGTCGCTCGACCCGCTGAGTACGAGGTTGGGGACGACCTGCATGTTCTCCAAGTCGAGATCGGGCTGGTAGAAGCGGTTGAAGAGCACGAGCCCGTCCGCGCCGGCCTCAACGGCTCGCCGGGCGAAGTTCGCCGGCGAACTGAAGAAGGGGCTCAGCTTGACGGCGAGCGGGAGTCGAACCTGACTGCGGACGGCGGCGATCAGGTCGAGCTGTCGCTGCTCGACGTCGGCGGCCGTCTGCGTCGGGTCGGTCGGGACGAAGTAGACGTTGAGCTCGAGGGCACTCGCCCCGGCCGACTCGACGAGCGAGGCGTACCGTTCCCAGCCCGACTTCGACGACCCGTTCAGACTCGCCACGACCGGGACGTCGACCGCGGCACGGGCCTCCTCGACCCGGCGGAGATAACGGTCCGGACCGGAGTCGAGTTCGACGTCCGGCAGGTAGTCGAGCGCCTCCGGGAAGGCCTCGGTCCCGTGCGTTCTCGCCCAGTGGAACTCGAGGTCGCCGTGCTCGACCTCCTCCTGGAACAGCGAGGGCAAGACGACCGCGGCAATGCCGGCGTCGGCCAGCCTCTTCAACGTGTCGATCCGCTCGGTGAGCGGCCCCGACGAGGCGACGAGCGGGTTCGGGAGGTCGAGGCCGAGATACGTGGTGCTGAGGTCCATGGGGCTCTCCGGACGAGGGTTTCGGCTCCGTGTTCCAGTCGAGGTTCAGGAGTCTGGTCGTACCACCGTGCGTTCGACTCCGGCGAGCTGCTCGTAGTACCGCCAGCGTTCGTCGATGTCGCGTTGGGCGAGGCCGAACAGCTCTGCGGCTCGCTCCGGGTCGGAGCGTTGCAGCATCGCGAACCGGGCCTCGTTCACCGCGACCTCGCGGAACGGGATCGTCGGACGTCGAGAGTCGAGCCGGAAGGGGTGCTCGTCCTCGTGGGCCTGTCGCGGGTCGTACCGGAACAGCGGCCAGTAGCCACTGCCGACGAGCTGCTTCTGGTGGGTCATCGCCTTGGACATGTCGATGCCGTGCGCGATGCAGTGACTGTAGGCGAGGATCAACGAGGGTCCGGGCCAGGACTCGGCCTCGTGGAAGGCGCGGACCGTCTGGGCCGGGTTGGCGCCCATCGCGATCTGGGCGACGTACACGTTGCCGTAGTCGACGGCGATCATTCCGAGGTCCTTCTTGCCGACCGACTTGCCACCGGCGGCGAACTTGGCGACGGCGGCCCGCGGGGTCGACTTGGAGGCCTGCCCGCCCGTGTTCGAGTAGACCTCGGTGTCGAGCACGAGGACGTTGACGTTCCGACCGGACGCGAGCACGTGGTCGAGTCCGCCGAAGCCGATGTCGTACGCCCAGCCGTCGCCCCCCACGATCCAGACGCTCTTGCGGACGAGCGAGCCGGCGACGGCCGTCAGCAGCCGGGCTTCCGGTTGGTCCGTGTCCGCCAGACGACCTTCGAGCTCCCGCACCCGTTCGCGTTGGGCGTCGATCTGCTCCGGCGTCTCCTGTTCCGAGTGCAGGATCGACTCGGCGAGCTCGGGCTCGATCCAGTCGGACGCGGTCAGCAGGTCGCGGGCGAACCGCTCGTGCTGGTCGAGGGCCATTCGCATGCCGAGTCCGAACTCGGCGTTGTCCTCGAACAGCGAGTTCGACCACGCCGGACCGTGCCCGTCGGCGTTCTTCGACCACGGCGTCGTCGGCAGGTTTCCGCCGTAGATGGACGAGCAACCCGTCGCGTTCGCCACCAGCAACCGGTCGCCGAACAGCTGCGTCAGCAGCTTCAGGTACGGGGTCTCGCCGCACCCGGCACAGGCCCCGGAGAACTCGAACAGCGGCTCCAACAGCTGAGAGCCCTTCACGCTGTTCCTCGCCGTGTCGTCGGAGTTCGGACCGGGGAGCGACAGGAAGAAGTCGAACGACGCCCGCTCTCGGTCGAGATGCGGCTGTTTCGGCTCCATGTTGATCGCCTTGTGCCGCGCGACCTCTTTGCTGCGGGCCGGACAGACGTCGACGCAGACCCCACAGCCGGTGCAGTCGTCCGGAGCAACTTGAATGGCCATACGGTGGCCGGGCAGGTCCTTCCCCTTCCAGTCCAACGCGCGAAACGCGTCGGGGGCCCTGGACAGAGCGTCGGCAGGGAAGGCCTTCGAGCGGATGGCCGCGTGCGGACAGACGAGGGAGCAGAGGCCGCACTGAATGCAGACGTCCGGATCCCAGATCGGAATCTCGACGGCGATGCTCCGCTTCTCGAACCTGGCCGTGCCCGTCGGGAAGGTCCCGTCGACCGGGACGGCGCTCACGGGGAGCCGGTCGCCGTGCCCAGCGAGGACGATCGCCGTCACCCGCTCGACGAAGTCCGGAACGTGTTCCGGGACGACCGGGCGGCGGGACCGTGTCGAACTCGCCTGCTGGGGCACGGTCACCTCACTGAGTCCGCCGAGGGCGTTGTCGACGGCGGCGTAGTTCCGCTCGAGGACCGTGGGGCCCCGCTTGCCGTAGGTCTTCCGAATCGCCTCCTTGATGTGGCCGATCGCCTCGTCACGCGGCAGGAGGTCGGCCAGCGCGAAGAAGCAGGTCTGCATGACCGTGTTGATCCGCCCTTGCATGCCGGCCTCGCGGGCGACCGTGTAGGCGTCGACGACGAACAGCCGCAACCGCTTCTCGAGAATCGTCCGCTGCACCTCTCCCGGCAACTGGTCCCAGACGTCGTCCGGTCCGTAGGGACTGTTGAGCAGGAACGTCGCGCCGTCGTCGGCGAGGGCGAGCACGTCGGTCGACTCGAGAAACTGGAACTGGTGGCAGGCGATGAAGTTCGCCCGGCGGACGAGGTAGGTCGAACGGATCGGTCGCGGTCCGAAACGCAGGTGGGACACCGTCGTCGCGCCGGACTTCTTCGAGTCGTAGACGAAGTACCCCTGCGCGTGCAGCGGCGTGTTCTCCCCGATGATCTTGACCGAGTTCTTGTTCGCCCCGACGGTCCCGTCGCTGCCGAGCCCGTAGAACACGGCCCGCGTCACGTCGTCCGGCTCCCGCCAGGCCTCGTCGTCCCAGCGGAGACTGAGGTGGGTGACGTCGTCGTTGACGCCGACGGTGAAGTGTCTCTTCGGCTCGTCGCGGTCGAGTTCCTCGAAGACGGACAACACCATGGCCGGCGTGAACTCCTTCGAGGAGAGCCCGTACCGGCCGCCGGTCACCTCGGGCCGCGGGCCACGATCGACCGGCCAGCCCTCGGCGAGTGCCGCGACGACGTCCTGGTACAGCGGCTCGCCGACCGCTCCCGGCTCCTTGGTCCGGTCGAGAACGGCGACCCTCCGCACGGACGGCGGAAACGCCGCGACCAGCGACTCGACGCTGAACGGCCGGTAGAGACGAACCTTCACGAGTCCGACCTTCTCGCCCTGCTCCACCGCTCGCTCGACCGCCTCCTCGGCCGCACCGCATCCGGAACCGCTCAGCACGACGACACGGTCGGCGTCTGCCGCACCGACGTAGTCGAACAGCCGGTACCGGCGACCGACCCGCTCGGCGAACTCGTCCATCACCTCCTGGACGAGCGTCGGAACCGCGTTGTGGTACGGATTCGCCGCCTCACGGGCCTGGAAGAAGACGTCGGGATTCTGCGCGGTGCCCCGGAGGACGGGGGCGTCGGGCGTGAGCGCCCGCTCGCGGTGAGCGGCGACGTCGCGCGGGTCGATCAGAGTGCGCACGGCCTCGTCGTCCAACGCCTCGATCTTGTTGATCTCGTGCGACGTCCGAAACCCGTCGAAGACGTTCAGGAAAGGCACCCGCGACCGCAGCGTCGCCACCTGCGCGATCAGGGCGAAGTCGTGTGCCTCCTGCACGCCGTTCCCGAACAGCATCGCCCAGCCGGTGGTCCGCGTCGCCATCACGTCGCTGTGGTCGCCGAAGATGGAGAGAGCGTGCGTCGCGATGCTGCGGGCCGCGACGTGGAAGACCGCCGGCGAGAGCTCTCCGGCGATCTTGAACATGTTCGGGATCATCAACAGCAGACCCTGCGACGCGGTGAAGGTCGTCGTCAGCGCCCCGGCCTGCAACGACCCGTGCACGGCACCGGCCGCTCCTGCCTCGCTCTGCATCTCGATGACCTGCGGCACCGTGCCCCACAGGTTGGCACGCCCCGCGTTCGACCACGCGTCGGCGTGCTCGCCCATCGGCGAGGCCGGCGTGATCGGGTAGATGGCGACTACCTCGTTCGTCAGGTGGGCGATCCTCGCAGCCGCCTCGTTTCCGTCGATCGTCACGCTCTTGGGACTCACCGTTCCGCTCCGGGTTCGCGTCGTCGACTGCCAAGGCTCACTGAAGTCGAACGTACGAAGCCAACGTGACTTCGTGCATGAACGAGTGGTGAATTCGCCGGGGATTCCAACGTCTGGCACGGATCGGCGCGATCCGATTCCCGCCGGACGGAAGCACGGGCGACTCCCGGCCGGTCGAACCCGTCGAGCCCATGCAGCAAGTCGGGCCAGGTTGTACCATCGGGACTCCCGAAGCCCTCCCGTCCGTCGGGAGCGGCCGTTCGGCATCCGGAAGCGACCAAGTTCGTGGAGCGTTCGATGAGTATGCGTGTTCGTGTCGTTGCGTGCGGCGTGATCGGGATCGTGGCGTTCTCGGGAGTCGGAACGTCCCAGGACGAGGTGGCCGAGGAACCGGCGAACCCGACGACGAAGCAGTTGCTCATGCGTGACAAGCTCACGCAGATGGCGAACGTGCTCGAGGGGGTCACGCTCGACCGGTTCGACCAGGTCGAGAAGAGCGCGGCGACGCTCCGCAAAATCAGCCGGGCCGCGTCGTGGCACGTCGTCGAGCAGACCCCGCGGTACCGCCGTCTGAGCAGGAACTTCCAGGAGCAGGCCGCGGATCTCGAGCGGCACGCGAAGGAGCGAAACGTCGAAGCCGCCACACTCGACCTCGTCCGCATGAACGTGACGTGCGCGAACTGCCACCAGCACATTCGCGAAGAGGCCGCCCGGGACTGACGCGGAGCGAACGCAGGAGGCAGCGAGCCGACGTCGCGTCGGCGACGTGGTCCGACTAGCTCACGGGCGACCCGGCCGACGCGATCGTCTGCATGAGACGATCGAGACTGCCCTCGTCGTCCGACTTCACGGGAACGACGGCGTCGGCCTCGTCCAGCGTCGGCTCCGTCCCCGTCGCCAGTTGTCGTTCGAGCACGGCGACGTCGGCGTCGGAGACGTCGGTCCCCTCCTTGCTGCGTCTCGCGACGCGGTCCCGGAGAGTTTCGGTGTCCGCGACGACGTACGCGATCACCAGCGGAACTCCCAGTTCGTCGGCCAACTCGCGGAAGCGTCGTCGTCGGTCGCGGTCGAGGAACGTGGCGTCCACGACGGCCGTGAACCCCGCGCGAGTCACGGTCGCCGCCAAGTCGAGCAGTCGCCCGTACGTACGATCGGTCCAGACGGACGAGTACAGGTCCTCGGTCGTTCCCGAGGCAATCCGTTTTCGCTCGTAGTCGGAACGTAGCCGGATCGCTCCCGTCGCCTCCACGACGTGCCGGGCGACGGTCGACTTGCCGCTGCCCGACACACCGGACGTGATCAGGAGCCACGGCTCCTTGCGAGCGGCGAGGCGTTCGGCGAGGGTGAGATACCCTTCGAGTTCCGCCGTCAGCTCGTCGCGTTCCGCTCCCCGGACTCCCGCTTGGTCTCGCCGAATCGCCGCGACCTTCGCGCGCACGAGCGAGCGGTAGACGAGGTAGTACCCGATCACGCCGAGTCCAGCGTGGTCGTCGGCTCGCTCGACGTAGGCGTTCAGGAACCGGTGGGCGAGGTCGGGGCGGCCACGGTCGGCGAGATCCATCACCGTGAAGGCGACGTCGGACATCGCGTCGATCCAACGCAGTTCGGGAGAGAACTCGATCCCGTCGAAGAGCACGACGTGTTCCGCTCCGTCGCGTCGCTCGACGAAGGCGTTCCCCAAGTGCGGGTCACCGTGGCACTCGCGGACGAACCCGTTCTGCTTGCGAGCGACGACCGCCTCCCGACACCGCTCGAGTTCCGCCGCACTCCAGGTCCGCAAGGCCTCCAGACGACGCCGGTGTCCTTCGTCTCCGAGCGACGTGCGGAGCACTTCGAGGTTCTGTTCCACGGGAACTCGTACCGCCTCCGCCGTTCCGAAGGGTGACGACGCCGGAGACCGGTCACAGCGCTCGTGGAAGTCCGCCATCTCGTTCGCGAAGACCTCGACATGGCGGCCGGTGAGTTCTCCCCGCGCGAGCACCGCAGTGAGCAGGTCGCCTTGGTCGAATCGTCTCATGCGGACGGCGTACTCGACCCGCGTTCCCCGACCGTCGAGGACGGGTCCGTCCGGCGTCGCGGTGATCGGCACGACGTCGAGGTACAGGTTCGGTGCCGTCCGACGGTTGAGTCGCAGTTCCTCGTCGCAGAATCGGCGTCGTCGATCGAGTGTGGAGAAGTCGACGAATCCCAGATCGACCGGCTTCTTGATCTTGAAAGCGCGGTCCCCCGCGAGCAGGACCCAGGAAATGTGCGTCTCGACGAGTTCGACTTCCCCGTCGAGCGAGTCGCACAGACGACGAACCTCGGATTCGTTCATCTTCGATCGGTCTCCGGCTGCCGTCTGGTCGGTGACGACCTCCAGCTTAGTCGGATTCTCGTTCCGAATCGCCACCGACGTGCCGGCGAACGTGCTTCGAACAGCGTTGAAGACCGCGGAGCACGCGAACTCGTGTCTTGCCGCCCGGACCTCTCGTCGGTCTACTGTCTTGGGTCCCCTCTTCGTCGGCTGGCCGCACGGAGTCGCGGGGACACGGGACGGAACCGATCGGGGAGAAGGGGAGAGTGACCAGTTGGACTTGGATCGTGGTCCCCGGCGTCGTGGCGGTCGGCATTCTGGCGTTCGCGTTGCTCGCCAAGATCGGTGGCCGGAAGTAGCGTTCCTGCGCCAACTCGGTCCAGGGTCGCGACCGGATCGCCGATCCGAACCGACGTTGCTCGGTGGACTGCTTCGCGTCGGTCGGCGAGTCCAAGGTAGAGACCCACAGTTCGGACGAGACCCAGACGATGTCAGAGAACTTGGACCGTCTGCGTGAGACGCTGGAGGAGCTCGAGAGCGAACTCCAGTCGATCGACTCGCTCGACGAGACGTCCCGTGCGAAGCTCGAAGAGGTGGCCGTGGAGATTCGGGAGGCCTTGGATAAACCGGACCCCGGCCAGATCGACTCCCGTTCGCTCTACGAGCGCCTCGAGGACTCGGTCGAGGAGTTCGAGGCGACGCATCCCCGCCTCGTCCAGTTCTTCACCCGCCTGAGCGACGGCCTCGGCCAGATGGGCATCTGACCGCGAGTCGTTCACACAGACTCGATCAGCCCCTCGACGACGCGGCAGTCCTGACCGTCGGTGAGGGTCATCTCGCGGGAGCCACGTTCGTAGACGAGGCGGTCGTGCTCGACGCCGAACAGGTGCAGCAGCGTGGCGTGGTAGTCGGCGTGTCCGACCGGGTCCTCGACCGCCTTGTGACCCCACTCGTCCGTGGCACCGTGGACGTGGCCGCGCTTGAAGCCGCCGCCGGCGACCCACGAGCTGAACCCGTAGGTGTTGTGGTCCCGACCGATCTTCTTGGGGCCCGTGTCGTTCTGGACGACCGGAAGACGGCCCATCTCGCCGCCCCAGTGGACGACGGTGGAGTCGAGCAGACCGCGTGCCTCGAGATCGCGGACGAGGGCCGCGGCCGGCTTGTCGACCTTCGTGCAGGCCGCCGGGAGACGCGAGCGAATGCTGCCGTGGCTGTCCCAGAGTTGGTTCGCCGTGTAGACCTGCACGAACCGCACGCCCCGCTCGACCAGCCGGCGTGCGATCAGGCAGCGAGTGCCGTAGTCTCGCGTCGCTGACTCGTCCAAGCCGTACATCGACTGGGTCGCCTTCGTCTCGCGGGAGACGTCGAGGGCTTCCTTCGCGGCCGACTGCATCCGCGCGGCGAGATCGTACGAGGCCATACGGGCCTGAAGGTCCAGCTCGCCGGGGTGGTCCGAGAGATGCCGCGCGTTGAGCGACTCGAGGAGGTCGAGTGAACGTCTCTGGGGCGTGCCCTGCAGATGGGCCGGGGCGTCGAGGTTGAGAATCCGCGGCTCGGTCGGCCGCACGACGGTTCCCTGGTAGATCGCGGGCAGCCAGCCGTTCGACCAGTTCTCGACGCCGAGCACCGGAAGCTGTCCGGGATCGACGAGGGCCATGAACGCCGGCAGGTCCCGCGACTCGGTTCCGAGTCCGTAGACGAGCCAGCTGCCGACCGTCGCACGACCGGCGAGGATCCGACCGGTCTGCAGCGCGCGGATCGACTGGCCGTGGTTGTTCACGCCGGTGTGCATGGAGCGGATCAGCGTGATGTCGTCGACGATGCCCGCGGTGTGCGGCAGCAGCTCGCTGATCTCCGTCCCGCACTTGCCGTGCTTGGCGAAACGCCACGGCGAGGCGAACACCTTGCTGCTCGCCTGGGCGGCGTTGTCGTACTTGATCTCGCCCGGAAACGGCTGCCCGTCGTACTTGGCCATCTCCGGCTTGGGGTCGAACAGGTCGTGGTGGCTCGGCCCGCCCTGCATCCACAGCGAGATCATCGCCCGCGCACGCGGTTCGTGGTGTGGTTCCTTGGGCCGCGTGTCGAACGTCGGCGTTTCGAGAGCCGGCTTGCTCGGTGCGGCCCGGAGCCCCTCGTCACGGATCACCGACGCCATCGCGAGGCCGGTCAGGCTCGCGGCGTGGCTGGCGAGGAAGTGGCGGCGCGTCGATCGGTTCGGTCTGTTCATCGTTCAGTCGACGTAGAGGAACTCGTTCGATCCCAGCAACACCTGGCAGAGGCTTGCCAGGGCCTGCGTGGCGGGAGCGTCCTTCTCTCCGGCTCGCGTGGCGAGGTCGGCCGTCTGCTCGGCGAGAAACGCCGTTGCCACGGCCAGTTCTTCGTCACGCGGGTCACGGGAGTAGACGAGCCGCCACGCGAGGCGGACGCGGTCCGCGTCGGCGTCTCCCGCCTCGGCCGTGACGCGCTTCGCGAGGGCCGCGGACGCCTCGACGACGAACGGACCGTTCACGAGCAGCAACGACTGCGGCGCGACGGTGGACGAACTGCGGGCATTGCAGTGCGGCTCCATCCGCGGCAGGTCGAACACCTCCAGCACTGCGAGCGGCCGGCTGCGGCGCGCCTCGACGTAGATGCTCCGGCGGAACTCCTCCCCCTTCATCGGGATCACGGCACCGGGGCGTCCGGCGTTGAGGTTCTCCTTGCCGATCACCCACTGCCCCACGCGGTCGGCCATCACGGGAATCGGCGGGCCGAACGGCTTGCGGTTGATGCGGCCCGAGAGGGCGAGCAACGAGTCCCGCAGCACCTCGGCCTCGAGTCGTTGCATCCGGAAGCCGCCGAGAAGCGTGTTCTCGGGATCGGCGGTCCGTTGTTCCACGGTCCGCGTCGAAGACTGCTGGTAGGCCGACGACAGAAGGATTCGGCGGTGCAGGTGTTTCAGGCTCCACCCGCTGCGAACGAGTTCGTCGGCGAACCAGTCGAGTAGTTCCGGATGCGTCGGTCGTTCCCCCAGCCGGCCGAAGTCGCCGGGCGTCGCCACGAGTCCGCGGCCGAAGTGGTGCCGCCAGAGGCGGTTCACCACGACCCGGGCCACGAGCGGATGACGTCCGGAAACGAGGTGGTTCGCGAACGCCAACCGCCGACCGGTCGAGTCGAGCGACGGGTCGTCGGCGGGAATCGGCGAGGAGTCCGACGTGCGGAGAACGGTCAACCCGGCCGGCTGCACCTTCTCCTTCGGCTGTTCGTGGTCCCCACGGTGGAACAGGAACGTGCTCGGTGCGTGCCCCGCGGGCTCCACGAGGGCCCGAACGAACTGGGTTCTCGGCTTTCGCCGGCGCACCGCGGCCGCCTGGTCGGCCAGCTTCTTCAACGCGTCGGCTGCTTTCTTGTCGTAAAGGTAGAGCGACCCGGCCGAGACGTTCAGGCTCGGGTACTTTCGCAGCAGGGCCTTCTGCTCGTCGGTCCGCTTCTTCGCCTCGGTCTTTCGCGCCGTGCTCGCCGCCTCGCGTTCGTCGTCCGGCAGCTTGGCGAGTTCCCGTTGGAAGACCGCCTCGATCGCCTTGGCCTGCTGCTCGCTCCTCTTCGCCTCGATCTGCTTCGCCTCCGCCTCGATCTCCGCGGCCCGGCTGCGGTCGGCCTCCGTCTCGAGCGAGACGAGACGCTGCGGAGGCGTCTTCCAGGCTTTCCAGTCGAGGGCCGGCTCGAAGACCGCCCGCAGGGCGTAGTAGTCCGCCTGCGGGATCGGGTCGTAACGGTGCTCGTGGCACTGGGCGCACTGCACGGTCATCCCCAGCAGGGACGAACCCACGATCTCGATCGTGTCGGCGACGACCTGGTTGCGTGCGACGCCTGGGTCGAGTCCACCGCTCGCCGTGCCGTCCGGAGCCGTCCGCAGGAAGCCGGTCGCCGTCAGCCGAGCGACCTCGTCCTCGGTCAGCTCGCTCGGCGGTCGGCCCAGCAGTTCGTCGCCGGCCAGCTGTTCGCGGACGAACTGGTCGTACGGCATGTCGTCGTTGAGGGCGTTCACCACCCAGTCGCGGTACTTCCACGCCCACTTCCGCTGCACGTCCGCCTCGACGACCCCTTCCGAGTCCGCGTAGCCGGCGACGTCGAGCCAGTGTCGCCCCCAGCGTTCGCCGTACGCGGGCGAGGCGAGGAACCGGTCGACGAGCCGCTCCCACGCCGCGGGCGACGTGTCCGCCTCGAAGGCGGCGACTTCCTCGGGACTGGGCGGGAGGCCACGCAGCGAGAACGAGAGCCGGCGGATCAGCGTCCGTCGTTCGGCCGGTGAGGAGAACGAGAGTCCCTCCGCCTCCAGCTTGGCGAGCAGGAACGCGTCGATCGGCGTGGCGACGAGCTCTGGACGTTGCACCCGCGGCACGGCCGGTCGTTCGACCGGCTGGAACGACCACCAAGACCGGTCCTCCGCCGTGATCAACAGGCCCCGGCCGATCTTCTCGGGCTCCGGGCGCAACGTCGGTGCACCGGCGGCGATCCACCGTTCGATCGTCGCGACGTCCTCCTCCGATACGTGCCCTGCCCCCTCGGGCGGCATCTCGCCGCTGCGGATGCGGTCGAGCAGGTAGCTAGAGTCCGGGTCACCCGGGTCGATGGCCGAACCGGACTCGCCCCCGGTCACCATCAGCCGACGCAGCCGGAGGTCGAGGCCGCCGGCGAGTTCCTCGTCCTCGCCGTGGCAGTGGAAGCAGGCCGCTCGCAGCACGGGTCGAACGTCTCGCTCGAACACCGGTTTCGCTTCGTCGGCACGGACGACGACTGCAACAGCGGTCAACGCAACGGCGAGGAGGGAGTCTCGCACGGCGACTCCAGTAGGCAGGCGGTGAGGCGGGTGGTGGGACTTCGAGGATACTCGATGCCCCGCCGGGGGGCGAGACTCATCGAAGAACGCTACTCTGTCTGGCGGCGCTCGAGTCGAACGCGAACCGAGATCGACGATGCCCACCATCCGTACGGCTAGCTGGCTGCTGCTCTCGCTCACCTTGGCCTCCCGCCTCGGAGCCGGCGAACCCGACTTCGCGGCCGAGCTGCCCCGCATCCCGCCGCTCTCTCCGGAGGAAGCCCGCCGGTCGATCGCCGTTCCGCTGGGCTACCGTGTCGAGAAGACCGCGTCCGAGCCACTGGTGACGGACCCGGTCGCCCTCTGCTTCGACGCCGACGGCGCCGCCTACGTCGTCGAGATGCGAGACTACTCCGAGCAGGACCGCGCGATGCTCGGCCGGGTTCGGAAGCTCGTGGACCACGAGGGGGACGGCCGATTCGACGAGTCGACGGTCTTCGCCGAGGGGCTCTCGTGGCCCACGGCCGTCGTCTGCTGGGACGGAGGCGTGTTCGTTGCCGCTCCGCCGCACCTCCTGTATCTCAAGGACGAAAACGGCAACGGCGTCGTCGAGGACGAGGAGTCCGGTGAACGGCGAGTCGTCTACACCGGGTTCTCCCGGTCCAACGTCCAGGGCATGGCGAACTCGCTGCGGTGGAGGCTCGACTGCCGGATTCACGGGGCGACCAGCACGGCCGGGGCGAAGCTGTTGCGACCGGACGACCCGGACTTCGGCCCGGTCGATCTCCGCGGCCGAGACTTCTCGTTCGATCCACGCGACCTTGCCGATCTGCGACCCGAGAGCGGCGGGGGCCAGCACGGCATGTGCTTCGACGACCACGGCCGCAAGTTCGTCTGCTCGAACAGCGACCATCTGCAGGCGATTCTCTACGAGGACCGCTACGCGGCGCGGAACCGATTCTTGAAGGCACCGCGGGCCCGCGTCAGCATCGCGGCCGACGGCGGTCAGGCCCCGGTGTTCCGTCGCAGCCCCGTCGAACCGTGGCGGATCGTCCGCACGAGACTCCGCGTCGCGGGGGCCGTTCCCGGGCCGGTCGAGGGGGGAGGCAAGCCGGCCGGGTACTTCACCGGTGCCACCGGCGTCACCGTCTACCGCGGCGACCTGATGCCCGAGCTCCGCGATCTCGCGTTCGTCGCCGACGTCGGCAGCAACCTCGTCCACCGGAAACACGTCGAGCCGAAGGGCACCGGCTTCGTCGGCACCCGAGTCGACGAGAAGAGCGAGTTCCTCGCCTCGACCGACGTCTGGTTCCGCCCGGTCCAGCTGGCGAACGGCCCCGACGGTGCTCTCCACGTGCTCGACATGTCCCGGGAGGTCGTCGAACACCCGAAGTCGCTGCCACCCGCCATCAAGAAGCACCTCGACCTCACGAGCGGGCGCGACCGGGGAAGGCTCTATCGCGTCGTCCCGGACCGCGAGATCGAGCCGCGCCCCGTACGCCTCTCGCAGAGGACCTCCGTCGAACTCGCCGCCCTGCTCGACCATCGGAACGCGTGGCACCGCGAGACCGCGAGCCGGCTGCTGCTCGAACGTGGGCGTCCCTCCTTCGAGGTGATCCAGCGCCTCGAACGTCTGGTCGCAGCGCCGGCGACCCGGCCGCAGGGTGTCGAGCACGCGATGTCGCTCCTCGCGGCGCACGGCCAGTTGCAGGCCGAGACCATGCGCACGGGCTTGGAGCACGGCCATGCGAGAGTGCGAGAGCTCGCCGTTCTCCTGTTCGAGAGCCTCGACGACCAAGCGAGTATTCGCCCAACGGTCGCGAGTCTCGTAGACGACCCGGATCCCCGTGTGCGGCTTCGAGTCGCTTTCGCGGCCGCGTCGTTCCCGACGGCGGCGCGGTCCGAGGTCTTGCGGGACACTCTCCTTCGCGACGCGTCCGACCCGCTGATCCGGTTCGCGTCGCTCAGTTCGCTGACGACGGGTGCAGGGGCCCTGTTCGCGGAGTTGGTCGAGTATCCGGACTTCGCCGCGACCGCCGCCGGTCGGGCCACCCTCGACGAACTGGTCGAGATGATCGGCCGTCAGGCGGACCGAACCGAGGTGACGCACACCGTCGCGGCGATCGCCCGGACCGTGAATCGCGCCGCCGCCAACGCTGCCGTCCGCCGGCTCGCCAAGGCACTCGCCGCGTCGAAGTCACCGCTTTCACGGGAGATCACGGCGGAGAACCTCGACGACCTGCTCCGGTCGATGCTCGTCGAGGCTCGCGAACTCGTTGCAACGAAGGGAGCAGACGACGCGCGTCTCGCGGCCGTTCGCACGCTCGCACTCGGGACGAAAGAAGACGTCGAGCGGTTGCTGCGGCTGCTCGACGTCGCCGAGCCGGACGCGGTGCAACTGGCAGCACTCGAGGCCTTGTCGCAACGTGACGAACGGAGCATCGGCACGGGCCTGGTGAAACACTGGCCTGGGTTGTCACCCGGCGTCCGCCGCGAGGCGATCGAAACGTTGCTCTCGCGAGGCGTCTGGCAACGAACGTTTCTCGACGCCGCCGAGCAGGGGGCGTTCGAACGAGCCGATCTCGACGTGGGGCGGCTTCGACTACTGCGTGCCGTGGGGGATCCAGAGACGACGGCGCGGATCGACGCGTTGATCGAGACGTTCGGCCCCGGCGAACGGGCGAAGGTGATCGAAAGGTACCGGGCGGCCCTTGCGATGGACGGCGACGTCGAGCGGGGGCGTGCGGTTTTCCGAAAGAGCTGCGCGACGTGCCATCGAGCCGAGGAGCACGGGCACGCGATCGGACCGAATCTCGCGACGATCCGGAACCGAGGCGGCGAGTCGATTCTCGTCAACGTGCTCGATCCGAACCGCGAGGTGGGTCCGGAGTTCGTCGAGTACGTCGCCGTCGCGAACGACGGTCGGCAGCACACCGGGATGCTCGCTTCCCGCTCGGCGTCCACGCTCGTGCTGAAACGTGCGGAGAGCAAGGAGACGACGCTGCTCCGCGAGGACGTCGAGATTCTCAAGAGCAGTGGCCGTTCGCTGATGCCCGAGGGGATCGAGAAGGACGTCTCCGTCGAGGCGATGGCCGATCTACTCGCCTACCTGAGGTCACTCCGATGACTCGGTACGCGCTACTCCTACTTCTTCCGGTCGGGCTCTGCACTCCCACCGTCGACGCAGCCGACGGCTGGAGGGCCGGGGTCGCCCGGCAGGTGATCACGCCCGCCAAGCCGATGTGGATGTCCGGCTACGCGAGCCGCAACAAACCGGCCGCCGGCACGCTGCACGACTTGTGGGCCAAGGCCCTGGTGCTCGAGGACGCCGAGGGGGAGCGGGTCGCACTGGTGACGCTCGACGTCGTCGGCATCGGCCGCGAACTCTCACAACGGATCCTCGACGAGCTGAAGGCGGACTACGGGCTCGAGCCGAGGCAGGTGGCGCTCTGCACGTCGCACACGCACACCGGTCCGGTCGTCGGCCACAACCTCGGGACGATGTACTTCCTCGACGAACGACAGGCGAAGCTCGTCGAGGACTACGCGAACACGCTCCGTGAACACGTCGTCGCGACGGTCGGCCGGGCGCTGGAGTCGTTGGCACCGGTCCGCGTCGCGCAGGGGTCGGGGAAGGCGACCTTCGCCGTCAACCGGCGAAACAACCGCGAGGCGGACGTACCAAGACTCCGCGGGGAGGACGCCCTCGTGGGGCCGGTCGACCACTCGGTCCCCGTCCTCGTCGTCCGTGAGCCCGAGCCCGACGGCAAGGTTCTGGCAGTCGTGGCCGGGTACGCCTGCCACGCCACGGTTCTCAGCTTCTACCAGTGGTCCGGTGACTGGCCCGGCTTCGCACAGATCGAGATCGAGAAGCGGTTTCCCGGTGCGACCGCCCTGATCTGGACCGGTTGCGGCGCCGACCAGAACCCTCTGCCGAGGCGGAAGGTCGATCTCGCCGAGAGGTACGGCCGGATGCTGGCCGACGCCGTCGCCGACGTCATCCGCACGAAAGTCGTCCCTCTCGAGCCACGGCTGGAGGCCGTTCGCAGCGACGTCGGCCTCGACTACGGCACCCTCCCGACCCGCGAGCAGATCGAACGCGACACCAGGTCCGCCAACAAGTACGTCGCAGCTCGGGCGAAGCAGCTGCTCGCGACCCTCGACCGCGACGGCGGGCTGCCCGAGTCCTATCCGTACCCCGTTCAGGCTTGGCGACTCGGCGACGTCACGTTCGTGATCCTCGGCGGGGAAGTCGTGGTGGACTACGCCCTCAGGTTCCGCAATGAGATCGAAGGCCCCGTGTGGGTCGCCGGAAATGCGAACGACGTCATGGCCTACATCCCCTCCAAACGCGTCCTGAAGGAGGGAGGCTACGAGGGGGCCGGCGCCATGGTCTACTACGGCCTGCCGACCGTCTGGTCCGATCGCGTCGAGGAGCAGGTCGTCGGGGAGGTCAAGCAACTCGTCGGTCTGCTGGACGAGCGAGGCACGCGGAGCGCCGACACCGACGAGTAGACGGCAGATCGCGTTCCGCGCTACGGCTTCGCAGAACGCCACTTGTGCAAGAACTCGTACAGCTTCTGCGTGGCGGGGTCGTCCGGCTTGCCGAGGTCGTCGTTCAGTCGGCTGTGATTGCTGTCCCCCTTGCCGTACGCCGTCACGGGGACGTCGGCAGCCTTCAGCACGGACTCCAGTCGACGTGCCTGCGCGCGAGTGTTCGGGTTGCCGGGAAAGTACAGGATCAGGAAGGGGGGAATGCCCTTGTCCTTGGCGACGTGTGTGACGGCGGAGAAGTCGATGTGCTTCGCCGGGTCGTTTCCGAACTTCTGTCGGTGCCCGAACGTGAACATCTTCCCGCCGTACAGGGCCTGTCGAAACTCGGCCGTCATGATGATCTTCGGAATGTCGTAGGTGTCGCCGTCGACCGGGATGCACCCGCGAAGAGCGTCGAAGGAGCCCCCCTCACGTTCGACCCAACGGTCGTCGGTGCAGAGGAGCGCGGCCAACTGGGCACCGGCAGAGTGTCCGCCGACGAAGATCCGGTCGGGGTCGCCACCGTACTCGGCGACGTTCCGGTGCACCCAGCCGAGGGCCCGGGCGACGTCGCGGGTCAGCTCGTCCATCGTCACCTCCGGCAGCAACCGGTAGTTCGTGGAGACGAAGACGAATCCTCGTTCGGTGAGCACCTTGGGCTTGAGGGCAACGTCGGACTTGTCCCCCACCTGCCAGCCGCCGCCGTGGATCCAGAGGACGACGGGCCTCTTCCCCTTGGCCGGCTTGTCAGGCGTGTAGAGGTCGAGCACCTGTCGTTCGTGACCGTTCTCGACGTACGGCAAGTCTCGCACGAGAGTCTGCGCGAAACCCGCCGTTTCCAGGCACGGCACCATGAGCACGAGAGCGAGAAGACGAGTGGCGTTCACGGCGGCAGACTCCTGTCGGTGTTCGAAACGACGGCCTCCGTGGCATTCTACAGAAGGGCTCACGCCTTCCCGACCGTGGGACGTCGATTCGACGGCCGGCGAGGAGACGGTCAGGCTGAAGCACTAAGCGATGAGCACCGACCGGTTCGACTTGGCGTCGCTGGGCCTGGAACATCCCCGAACAGCGGAAACCCGGCGTGCTCTGGGCCAGTGTCCTCGGCTCGGCCTGGCACGCGGCGCGTTTGCTCGGCACTTTCCACCGCCGAGCGGCAAGCTGCTGAAGCCCGCCACCTCCCGGCTGATGACCACCAACCAGAATCACAAGGGGTCCTGCGGCCGCCGCCTGAGTTTCGACGTTGGGGCGCGGGTTGACGGTCGTCGACACCTTCGGCCACAAGAGATCGACGAGGTCGTAGTGCCTGGCCGACAAGCCGAGGGACCTGCTGTGCCGGTGGCGGCGAACCATCTTCGGCCGGTTCTTGAACCGACCTCTCGAGAGCGGGTGACCGGACTCGAACCGGCGACATCCAGCTTGGGAAGCTAGCGCTCTACCAACTGAGCTACACCCGCAGCAATTTCAGACTACCACTCGACCGCGGCTGGTCAAGTGCGCATCGAAAAACCCCGACGAGCGTTGCACGTCGGGGTTCGTGTAGGATTCCGGCAACGACCTACTTTCGCGCTTGTCGGCACTATCATCGGCCCCGCGGGCTTAACGGCCGTGTTCGGAATGGGAACGGGTGTTTCCCCACGGGTATGGTCACCGGAAAGGAGCAGGCGCGCCAGCGGCCGAGGCCGCCGCACTCGTCTGCCTTGTATGAAATTCGGTAGCGGTGTGGACATCCCCCGCCCGTGTCCGGGACGACGGGTGATCCAAGGTCTCGCCGAGATCGACGAGCCAGGGATCAAAGTGGTCAAGCATTCGCCCATTAGTACTGGTCAGCTGAGACGGTCACCCGCCTTACACAGCCAGCCTATCAACCTGGTCGTCTTCCAGGGGGCTTCAGACAGAGTCAACGAGACCTCATCTTGCGGATGGCTTCGCGCTTAGATGCTTTCAGCGCTTATCCAGACCGTACGTGGCTACCCTGCGCTGCCACTAGCGTGACAACAGGAACACCAGAGGTACGTCCCTCCAAATCCTCTCGTACTAAAGAGAAAACTTCTCAAGTTTCGTGCGCCCACAGCAGATAGGGACCAACCTGTCTCACGACGGTTTAAACCCAGCTCACGTACCACTTTAATCGGCGAACAGCCGAACCCT
>JANQQW010000112.1 GCA_028284885.1 Planctomycetaceae bacterium | reverse complement strand
GCCGGCCGCGTCGATCGAACCGGAGACGACGATCGAGCCCGAGGTCGCGACGGAGATCGATGCCGTCGAACGACAGCTCGAACGGGACGTCGTCGAGATCGCCCGCGAGACGCAACGCCTGCTGCGGTCGGACTCTGGGCGTTCGGACGACCAGCGTCCGGCCCGGTCGAAGAGCTTCGACGTCGTGGAGCCCGAGCGGGTGAGGCAACCGAGGGCCGCCGAGGCCGATTCGCCGGCCGACCCGCCCCGAGCCCGCGGGCGACGGCCGCGTCGGTTCGCGAGGCTGTTCAGCGAACTCCGCCGCGAGCACGGCGAGAGTCGTCGCTGATCCCAACTCGGCGAAACCGCGGCACGATCGAACGGGTAGAAGACGCGTCCCCCACTCGGAGTCGCCCATGCTCTCGCCGATTCGCCCCGCATTGCTGGTCCTGCTCTCTGCCTCGGTCGCCGCGGCCCAGCCGCCGGAGTCCGAGCCGAAGTCGCCGCTCGGCGAGCCAATCGGCGTGTTCAACGTCGCCAGCGTCGATCGCGTGCTCGACGACATTCGCTGGACGTTCGCCGCCGCGGAACGCGAGGACGTCTTCGCGACGGTCTCCACGGTGCTGACGACGGTCAACGACCTGGAGGGCATCGACAAGTCCCGCCCGCTGGGGGCCATGGCCTTCGCCGCCCCCGGCGGCAACGGCCGGCCGTTGGTCGTGGGCTACGTGCCGGTGACCGACCTCGACAAGGCGATGGCCTCCGTCCGCATCGGTCCGATCCGGCCGGAGCTCGTCGACGAGTCGAAGGGGGTCTGGAAGTTCTCGAACCCGAACGGCGAAGGCAGCGCGTTGTTCGTCGGCGAGCAGCGAGGGTACGCGTTCCTCGTCGCCGACGCGGCCCAGCTGGACGTGGTGATGCCGCGACCGGACCGGTTCGCCGCCGAGCTGTCCGAGTCGCACGACATTGCCGCGTCGATGAACCTCGACGGCGTCCCCGTCGGACTGCGGTTTCTGGCGGCAGCGGGTCTGCAGGCGGCCGCGGCGAGTGAGCAGGAACGGAAGCCGGGGGAGTCGGACGACGAGTTCGCTGTCCGCAAGGAAGTGGTGACCCGCGGCCTGACGACGGCTCAGCGGATTCTGAACGAGGGCCGTGACGCGGTCGTCGGCTTCTCGTTCGACGAGAAACGGAAGCAGATCGCCCTGCGGCTCGCGTTGCACGCGCGATCGGGCACCAAGCTGGCCGAGGATCTGCAGGCGTTCCACGGGCGGTCCAGTTCGCTGGACCGGGTCGAGACGCCGAACGCTCCGGTCGCCGTGTCGGTCTCGGTCCCGTACGACGAGCAGACGACCGCGCTCGCACGGCGGCTGCTGGCCCGTGCTCGGGACGAGGCCCCCGACGACGAGGGGGCTCGCCTCGCCTTCGACGCCGTCGACGGGTTGCTGGACTCGGGGGGAGTCCACGTGGTGATGACGACCGCAGGCGGGCCGCCGCGGGGGACCAGTTTCGTGGTGGCCGCCCGGATGGAGGGGGCCGGCGAACTCGTCGGCCGGCTTCGTCAGGCGGTGGCGGGACGCGAACTCCCGGACGGGGCGACGTTCGAGCCGGCCGCGTTCGAGCATCGCGGGGCACGGTTCTCGTCGTTCCAACTGCCCGACCAGCAGAC
>JANQQW010000095.1 GCA_028284885.1 Planctomycetaceae bacterium | reverse complement strand
GAAGCCGAGCCGCGGCGCGAGGTCGGCGAGCACCTGCCGCACCGAGTGCTCCGCCAGCCGCCCGGTGACGAACAGCCATCGCTGACCGCTGACTGCCGACCGCTGATCGCTCACTTCACCCAGTTCTTCGGGTACCCGTCTAGCGGCGAGTCCTCGGAGGGCAGCCAGGTGGCGACGTCCTCGATCCGCTTGGCGAGTTCGACGTCGCTCCAGGTGATGCCACGCACGCGGTGCGTCTGCAGTTTGACGATCACCTGCGCGTAGCCGATGGAGAGGTCCGGGTGGTGCCACGCGGCTTCGGCGGCGTAGCCGATCGCGTTGGCGAGCATCATCGTGTGGGCGAACCCGGGCGTTTTGTACTCGCGTCGCAACCAGTCGTCGCGGGCCTCCCAGCCGGGCAGGGCGGCGAGTTCGGACTTCAGTTCGTCTTCGCTGAGCAGAACGTCTTCGGCCATGGTGGTTTCGTGTTTCGTGTGGCGGGTTTCGGGGTACGGAGCCGCTGACGACTGACTCTAGACACTCGACCCTCGACCAACTACCGCACGGCCCCGCCGTTCACGTTGACCACCTGCCCGGTCAGGTACGACGCCTCGTCGCTCGCGAGGAAGCGGGCCACGTTCGCGATGTCCTCGGGGGTGCCCCATCGCTCGAGCGGGGTCTCACGTCGGACCCGCTCCTGCCAGTAGTCGCTGGCCGACTCGCCCCAGGCCGTCTTGATCCACCCCGGGGCGATACAGTTCACGCGGACCTTCGGAGCAAGGCTGACGGCGAGCGAACGGGTGAATCCCATGATCGCGTTCTTGGCGACGGCGAACAGTTCGCCGCTGTCGCCCCCCATGCCCCGGTCTGACTGGTCCCAGCCGACGGTCAGGACCACACCCCCGCCGAGCGACTGCATCCGCTCGCCCGCCTGCTTCGCCAGCAGGACGCCGGCGTGGACGTCGACTTCGAGCAGTCGGTCGAGCTTCTCCTCGTAGGGCAGGTCGTTCGCGCCGCCGGTGAGCAGGTCCACTCCGGCGTTGCTCACCCAGATGTCGAGTCCGCCCAACCGTTCGGCGGCATCCTCGACCAGCGTTTCTCGCTCACGGGAATTCCCGAGATCGGCAAGCACGACGTGGGCGTTTACGCCGAAGTCCCGGACGCGGGCGGCGGTCTTCTCGGCTCCGGCTCGGTCGGCTCGGGCGTGGACGACGACGTCCGCACCGGCACGGGCGAACTCGAGTGCAACGGCTCGTCCGATGCCCTTCGACGCTCCGGTGACGACTGCACGCCGGTTGTTCAATTCTGCAAATTCGCGCTGCATTCCGCTGCTTGCCTCGTCCCCACGACGTGTACCGGTACTCAAGTCCACCGCTTTCTGGGCGTCGCCTTAACCCGTTGCAGCACAACGTCGTCCTGCAAGTCGTCGGGGAATGCGTGTGCGAACCGTCGGACTTCGGAACATCGATTGCGACCCGGTGTTGAATGCGGTGAGATTCGCCGAAAGTGCATACGAACTCCGCGGGGGATTATCCTGAAACTGGTTGACGGTCGCCATGACCGTCTCGATAATGCCAGCGGATTTGCTGTCAGAACTCCCCGACTTCCCGAGATTCACTCGAAGGCAGAGCCACTCTCGAGGGGTCAGCTAGCGGTGAAAGCCGCTCCCGTCTGAATCGGCCGACTCGAGGCCAATCCGTAGGAGTTCGGAGCAGGCCCGGCCGACACGTTGCGTCGGCACCGTAGCCGAGAGGTTCACTCGAACGTTTCGCCACCACCCAACCAACAATTCGACGTCGCTCTCATGGAGGGAGCGACCATTGACGGACGGTTCCCCGTGATCCGTCCGCCGAGCGAGGAGCGTAGTTTGAACGACGAGCGTACGCGTTCAGACCGTGACGACGGGGCCAGTCGCCCACGGTCGTCCAACAACCAAGGAAAACGAGACCCGACAATGATCTCCAATCTGCTCGAACCCGAGACCGAGGTCGCAGGCTTTCCGGAGCTGCCCGAGGAACTGGAGCGCGAGCTCGTTCAGATTTTCAAGCTGCTGTCCGACGAGACGCGGCTGAGGATTCTGATGTACTTGCTTCGCCACGGTGAGCTGCACGTCTCGGCTTTGTGCGAGAAGCTCGGCCAGAGCCAGCCGGCCGTCAGTCACCACCTCGCGCTGCTCCGCGTAGCGGGCGTCATCGAGCCCCGCCGCGACGGCAAGCACAACTTCTACTCCGTCCGCCGTCAGCACTTCCACCGGCTCGTCGGCGAGCTCTTCAGCAGCATGCGGGACCCGAACACGGACGACGTTCGCTTCGACGAGTTCGTCCTTTCGCAGATGTAGTCGCGCTGAGCTGGCACCGAATTCAGACGACGGGGTCCCGTAGTTGCGGGGCCCCGTTTTCTCTTGCGCACAGCGCCGGACGATGGAACCGCGAGCGGAATTGGTCTAGAACCGTCCGAGCTCCAACTCCCTCGTCACGATATCGCCTGCAATGTCCGTACCCGCCAAGCTCGCACTCGCCGACGGAACCGTCTACACGGGCGTCGGCTTCGGCGCCGAAGGCGAGATCGCCGGTGAGGTCGTGTTCAACACGAGCATGACCGGCTACCAGGAGATCCTCACGGACCCCTCCTACTGCGGGCAGATCGTCACCATGACGTACCCGCAGATCGGCAACTACGGCGTGAACCCGGAGGACGTGGAGAGCAGCGGGCTCTCGCTGAGGGGGTTCGTCTGTCGCGAGCTCTGCCGACGGCCCAGCAACTACCGCTCGACGACCACCCTGCACGCGTACCTGGCCGAGCACGGCATCCTCGGCATCGAGGGGATCGACACCCGGTCGCTCGTCCGCCGCATTCGCACGCAGGGGGCGATGAACGGCATTCTCTCGACGACCGATCTCGACGACTCCTCGCTCGTCGCCAAGGCCCGCGGTGCCGAGAGCATCGTCGGACGAGACCTCGTCGGGCAGGTCGTCCCGGAGAAAGGGTACGGCTGGGACGAGCCGCTCTCCGACCTCGGACGGTCGATCGACAGCCGTCCCGAGAGCTCCGGTCAACCGTTCGTCGTGGCGGTCGACTACGGCATGAAGTGGAACATCCCCCGGCACCTCAGCGAGCGCGGCTGCCGCGTCGAGGTCGTTCCCGGAACGGCGTCGGCGGCCGAGATTCTCGAACGAAAGCCTGACGGCGTCTTCCTGTCCAACGGACCGGGCGACCCCGAGCCGCTGGCGTACGCGATCGACACGATTCGCGAGGTCGTCCAGCACAAGCCGACCTTCGGCATCTGTCTCGGGCAGCAGCTTCTCGGGCTCGCCCTGGGCGGCAAGACCTTCAAGTTGAAGTTCGGCCACCGCGGCGCGAACCAACCCGTCCGCGACGAACGGACGGGCAAGATCGAGATCACCTCGCAGAACCACGGGTTTGCACTCGACCCCGACTCGCTGCCCGACTCCGTCGAGGTGACACACGTCAATCTCAACGACGGAACGGTCGAGGGGATTCGGCACGCCGAGCTCCCCGTGTTCGGCGTGCAGTACCACCCGGAGGCCTCGGCCGGCCCGCACGACAGCAGCTACCTGTTCGACGAGTTCCGAGAGCTGATGACGACGTGAACGACCCCGGGACGCCCCGAACGGGGACCGAACCCGCGACCGACACGGGCGAGGGGGCGGAGGCCTACCTCGTTCGGCCGGCCCACGCGCTCGACCTCGACCGAGGCCTGCTCGACGTGCTTGGGCAGCTCTCACCGGTCGACGACCGGGACGACACACCCTTCTACGTGCTCTGGCGGCCTGAGAAGCAGGTGCTCGTCGCCGAGCGGGACGGCCGTGTCGTCGGAACTGTTTCCGTCGTCGTCGAGACGAAGCTGACTCGCGGAACGAGCCGAGTGGCCCACGTCGAGGACGTCGTCGTCGACGAGTCCGCCCGCGGCAGCGGCCTCGGGCGACTGCTGATCGACCGGGCGATGGAGTTGGCCCGAGCGAAGGGCTGCTACAAGGCGGTCCTCTCGTGCCGCGAGGAGTTCGTCTCCTTCTACGAGTCGAACGGCTTTCGCCGGCACGAGGTGACCATGCGGCGAGACCTCTGAGGGATTCCGCCGCGGCGACAATCCGTTAGACTCCCGCCCAACACGTTAGTCCCCGAGTCCACCTGCTGCCGGAGCACCAAGAGATGGCCCTCGAACGAACTCTCGTGCTGATCAAGCCGGACGCCATGCAACGCCGGCTCGCCGGCCGGATCCTCACCCGCTTCGAAGACCGCGGCCTGCACGTCGTCGGTCTGCGTCTGCTGCAGGTGACGCCGGAACTCTCGAAGGAACACTACGCGGAGCACGTGGAGAAGCCGTTCTACCCGCTGCTCGAGGAGTTCATCACGTCCGGCCCGGTCGTCGCGATCGCACTGGAAGGGCCGGAGGCGATCTCGGTCGTCCGTGGCATGATGGGCAGCACGAACGGCCGCGAGTCCGCCCCGGGCACCATCCGCGGCGACTTCGGCCTCAGCCGCCAGATGAACCTCGTCCACGGCAGCGACGGCCCCGACGCCGCCACCCGCGAACTCGCCATCTACTTCCCGGACGGCCTCGTCGAGTGGTCGGCCCCGCTGGGCGGAACGGTGTGTGCGGACGACGAGAAGTAGGCAGTTGTCGGCTTTTCGTGTCCGGACGGCGACTGGACCGAACACCGAACACCGGAAAAGAAGATGCAATTCGATGCGATCGACTGGCCGAACTGGCAACCGGTCGAGCGGGCGACGCTCCTGTTCGTCGTGAAGGACGAGCAGATTCTCCTCATCCGCAAGAAGCGGGGGCTGGGGGCCGGGAAGGTCAACGGGCCTGGCGGACGGATCGATCCGGGGGAGACACCGGAGCAGTGTGCGGTCCGCGAGTGTGGCGAGGAGTTGTGCATCACGCCGACGGGCGTGCGCGAGGCGGGCGAACTGCGGTTCCAGTTCGCCGACGGGCACGCGATCCACGGCTACGTGTTCACGGCGACCGACCTCGAGGGGACGCCGACCGAGACGGACGAGGCCGTGCCACTGTGGACGCCGCTCGACGCGATCCCGTACGACGAGATGTGGCAGGACGACCGGCTGTGGCTGCCGCTGATGTTGGAGCGGCGGTGGTTCGACGGCCGGTTCCTGTTCGACGACGACACGATGCTGGGGCACACCGTCGAGATTGACGAAACGCGGCGGCTCGGCTGACGGTCAGGCGGGAGCGAGTTCCGCGTCGATCGCGCTTCGCCGCTTGACCATCGTGACCTCGTTGCCCGCGTCGTTGTACCGGATGTCGTCCATGAACGTCCGCATGAGCAGCATGCCGCGGCCGGAGGCCCGCTCCAGCATCTCCGGAACCGTCGGATCCGGGACCTCCTGCGGGTCGAATCCGGGCCCGTCGTCGCGGATCGTGATCGTCAGGTCGTCGTCGGTGAACCGAGCTTCGAGGTGGATCTTGCGGTCCTTGTAGGGATCCAGTTGGCGTCGGGACTCGGCCAGGTCGTAGTACCGGCTGTCGTCTTCCTCGCGGAGCTTCGAACTGACCTCGAGGTTGCCGTGGAAGTAGGCGTTCTGGAACGCCTCGTCGAGTGCGGTGCCGATGCGGAGGCACTCGGTGCGGTCGAACAGGTTGCGTCCCTCGACGATCTGCCGCACGTGGGAGGCGAGTGCGGCGACGAGTTGAAGGTCGTTCTCGACGGTGAACGCGACCGACGTCATCCGGTTCACCACGCGGTTGAGGTTGCCGTGCTCGCGGGACATCTCCCAGACGCGTTCGGCGGTCCCGGCGAGGTCGCGGGCGAGGTTCTGCTTCGGCACGTAGCTCGCGGCGCCGACGCCGAGGGCCTGCACGGCGATCTCCTCGCTCCCCTTGGCCGTCATCAGCAGGACGGGGACGAGCGGGTACTCCTCCTTGACGGCCTCGACGAGTTCGAGCCCGTTCATCTCCGGCATGTCGAGGTCGGTCACGACGACGTCGGGCAGGTGGAGTTCGAGGATCTCCATCGCCTCGCGACCGTTCGCCGCGTAGTAGACCTCCCAGCCCGCTTTCTTCTCGAGCAGGCCGCCAGCCAGACGGCGGTCCGTTGCGGAGTCGTCGACGACGAGGACGCGGGTCATGGAGTAGCTCTCGTGCTGTCTTTGCAGGCGGCTCGTCCGCCGAGTGTCATTCTACCGCCGGAGGGCACTGCTCGGCCACGGGGCGGTCATGGAGCGAGCGCTCCGACGTGGGCCTTCTCGTGCTCTCCGGCCTTGCCGACCTTGGCGAGCGGTCCGTCCGCCTTCGGCTTCAGGAAGCCCTTGTCGCCGGCCTTCGCGGACTGCAGAACCTTCCCCGGTTCTCCCCAGGAGGCGATCGCCGAGACGAAGGCCTTCGGCGGCTTGTCGGGCTTCGCCCGCAGCGACCAGTTCTCCCGAACCTTCACCTTCTGCTTGAACTGACCGTCGTTGTTGCCCGCCGAGACGCCTACCTCGACTCCCTCCTTCGAGACGAACAGGTTCCGCGCGAGGAGCCCCCCCTTTCCAGTGGGCATCTTCCGGAACAGAACACCGTTCTTGGTTCCGTGGAAGGTGTTGTTGACGATCGTCAGACCGTCGAAGGCGAGGCCCTTGTCGGTCACCTCGACCCCGACGGACGGGCCGTCGAACACGTTCTCGGCGAGCACGACACTCTGCGACTCTCCGTCCAACGCGAATCCGACTCGTTGCTTGCCGGTGAAACGGTTGCCTCGGAAGACCAGGTTGGACGGCGTGGAGAAGCTCTTCTGCAGCCGCACGCCGGCTGCCGTCGGCTTGTCGCCGGCGAACTCGCATCCGGAGACCAGGAGCGGGTCGCCGCTGAGCACATAACAGCCGGCCCCCACGAGACCGCCCGTCTTGTAGTTGCGGAACGTCGAGTTGCGGAACTCGACACCGCCGACCTGGTCCTCGACCTGGACGGCGACGTCGTTGCCGTCGGCGTCGAAGACCAGCCCGTCGAGCACGAGGTGATCGGCGCCGATGATCTGGAGGGCGGGCACGCCTTCGGCAGCGACGAGCACGGCTGGTTCGTCTCCGGACGACTTGATCGTCACGTTCGCCGGGAAGGCCCCGCCGTCGACGAAGACCGGGTCGGTCTGCATCGTCCCCCCGGCGACCTCGATCGTCCACGGCTCGGCCTGGTTGGAACGGGGCAGGCGGGAGAGGTGCTCGACGGCCTCGAAGAGGGTCGGGAACTGTCCGTCCGGGCCGACGACGATCTCCCGTGAGTCGAGTTGCAGGACCTCGCCGTTTCCGTCGTCGTCGGAACCGCCACCACCGCTGCTGAACGCCTGGAACAAGTACACGGCGAGCAGGACGGTCAGCAGCCCGCCGACACTCGCGATGCCGACCTGCACGGCCTGCGAGGAGAGCAGGCCACCTCCACCGGACGACCGCGGGGCCACGTGCCCAGTCGGCGTCGGTTCGGCCTCGACCGGGGCGAACTCGCCTGCCTCCTCGACCTCGGCTTCGGCGACGTCGGCCTCCGCGACGACCTCTGCTGGTGCGGCGGCCACGGCCTCGGGCTCCGCGACCGGGAAGACGACGGCTCCGCCGGTGTCGCCCTCGGGCTCGTCGCCGATGCCCAGCCCCTCGTCCTCCACCGGTTGGGCGACGGGCTCCGCCGGAGGCGGGGCGGCCGTGTCCGGTGTCGGTGTCGAATCACTCGGCTTCGGGCCGGTGTCGATCGAGATCGTCGGCGCCTCGGTGACCGTCTCGGTCTTCGACTCCGTGACGAATGGAGCCGGCTCCTCCGCGGGACTGCCGCCGAGATTGGTCAGGAACGACGAGAGTTCGTCCTCTGCCGCCGGTTGCGGAGCGAACGTTGGTTCGACGACCGGGGCGGGGGCCGCTTGTTCGGCTGTCGCGGGAGCGGCGGCGGCAGGCACGTCCACGGCTGGTGCCTCGACCGGCGGCACGTCGACCGCTGGGGCCTCGACGACGGGGTCCTCGACAACCGGGGCCTCGACGACAGGGGACTCGACCGTCTCGGCGGGGGGGGCGGCTTCCGGCGCGGGCGTCGTCGGGAGCGCGACCTTGCCGGACGCACCGCTCTGCGGGTTCGAGTCGTCGCGGCTCGCCACCACGATCTTCGAGTTCGCGGCGAGCCAGTCCTCGTCGGCGTGTGCGAGGAGCCAGTCGCGGAGGGCGTGCGACACCTCCTCCATCGTCTGGTACCGGTCCTCGGGCTTCTTGGCCATCATCTTCCGGAGCACGAGCACCAGGGACTCGGGAACACCCTCCCGCTCCTCTTCGATCGGCGTCGGCTCCTTCGTCTGGTGGGCCATCAGACGCTGCGTCAGCGTCCCCTCGTTGAACGGGGGGTGACCGCAGAGCGTGAAGTACATCGAGCAGCCCAGCCCGTAGACGTCGGCGCGGTGGTCCGCCGTGTGGCTGTCCATCGCCTGTTCCGGGGCGAGGTAGTCGGCCGTGCCGAGAACCTTCTCGTCGTTGGCGACGGTCAGCGACTTCTCGTCCTGGTCGTCGAAGAAGCGGGCGAGGCCGAGGTCGAGAATCTTGACGACGCCGTTCTGGTCGACGAGCAGGTTCGCCGGCTTCACGTCTCGGTGGACGAGCCCGGACTGGTGGGCGTGGTGGAATCCGTCGGCACTCTGCCGGCAGTACTCGACGGTCGCCTGGAAGTCGAGCGGTCCGTCCTGGTCGACGATCTGCTGAAGGTCGCGTCCCTCGACGTACTCCATGACGAGGAAGTGGATCTCCTTGCCCTTCTCGACGGCGTGGTCGACGTCGTACGCCCGGACGATGTTGGGGTGGTCCAACGACGCGACCGCCTGAGCCTCGCGGTGGAACCGGCCCAGGTACGACGACTCACCCACGCGTTTCGTCGGCAGGACCTTGATGGCACACCGCCGTCGCATCAGCGTGTGCTCGGCGAGGTAGACGGCGCTCATGCCGCCACGGCCGAGGAGCGACAGCAGGCGGTACTTCCCCAGCGCGTAGCCGCGGTGCTTTCCCTTCAGGAGGTTCTGCACCTGCCACTCGGTGAGCACACCGCGCTCGACCAGTCCCGAGGCGAGCGTCGCGGAGGAGCCGAAGTCGACGCCGTTCTCGCGCATCGCGTCGAGGCAGGTCTTCAGCTTCGCCGACTCCACGAGTTCGCTCTTGCGAACGGTCGCGAGGAAGGAGTCGACCGAGATCTTCGACATGAATGGCGGTCCGAACGGGCCGGAGGACGGTTGGCCCCAAGCTAGCATTCGCAAAATCCGCTTTCCACCCTCGCCGAAAGGGGTTCGGGCGATTGCACCGACGCTCGACGTGGGCGTTCACGCGGATTCGTCGGCGGGATACGGGCCACGACGGATCCGTTCACGATCGACTCCCCGAATGGTCGAACTTGGGGAGCAGAAGCCCACGATGTAGCATCACCTCCGGGCAGGAACCCGCGGATGTCCACGATGCAAGCCAACCCCGTCGAGACACGAACGAGCGAGCGTGCCGGGAGTTCGGCGTTGCTCGGTTCGTTCCTGCTCGTCGTCTTCCTGGGCATTCTCGCGTGCGAACTGGTCGACCGGTCGGTCGGTCTTCCGTTCTCGATGCCGCCGTCGTGGTACCACAGT
>JANQQW010000092.1 GCA_028284885.1 Planctomycetaceae bacterium | reverse complement strand
TTGCGTGGCAACGCGGCTGCCGTCGTCGTTTCGTCGTACCCGCTTCCCGACTATGTTGAACGAACCGAGAACACCACACCCGAGGACGACACCCGTGCGACGACTGCTCCCGTTCTTCTGTCTACTCGCCGCTCTCTGCGTCGCGACGGTCACCCGTGCGGCCGACCGGCCGAACATCCTGTTCGTCTTCAGCGACGACCACGCCCCGCACGCCATCGGGGCGTACGACGGGCTGTTCAAGTCGGTGAACCCGACGCCGAACATCGACAAGCTGGCCGAGCAGGGCATGCTGTTCCAGAACAGCTTCTGCACGAACTCCATCTGCGGGCCGAGCCGGGCCGTCATCCAGACCGGGAAGCACAGCCACCTCAACGGCTTCATGCGGAACGGCAACAAGTTCGACGGCGACCAGCAGACCTTCCCCAAGCTGCTGCGGAAGGCCGGCTACCAGACCGCCATGATCGGCAAGTGGCACCTCGGCACCGACCCGCAGGGGTTCGACTACTGGGACGTCCTCGTCGGCCAGGGCGAGTACTACAACCCGCGGCTGAAGTCGACGAAGGGCGTCCGCGGCGTCGAGGGGTACTGCACCGACGTCGTCACCGACCTCGCCCTCGACTGGCTGAAGTCGGGCCGCGACGCCGACAAGCCCTTCATGCTGATGTGCCAGCACAAGGCGCCGCACCGCACGTGGATGCCGGCCGCCCGGCACCTGCACCTGTACGACGACGTCGAGATCCCCGAACCGGAGACGCTGTTCGACGACTGGAAGGACAACGCCTTCGGCGCCCGCGAGCAGGAGATGACGGTCCGCGAGCACTTGAACATCGTCTACGACCTCTTCGGCCCGCCGATCAACGGCTGGGATCCGGACGCCGGCGTCTCGGTCGACAAGTCCGGTTTCCGCAACCTGAAGACGATGACGCCCGAGCAGTTGAAGACCTGGAACGACGCGTACGGGCCGAAGAACGCCGAACTCGAGAAGGCTCCGTTGAAGGGGGACGCCCTCGTCCGCTGGAAGTTCCAACGCTACGCCAAGAACTACCTCCGCTGCGTGAAGGGGGTCGACGAGTCGCTGGGGACGCTGACGGCCTACCTCGACGAGGCGGGACTCGCCGACGACACCATCGTGATCTACTCGTCCGACCAGGGCTTCTACGTCGGTGACCACGGCTGGTACGACAAGCGGTGGATGTACGAGGAGTCGTTGAAGATGCCTCTGATCGTGAAGTGGCCCGGCGTCACGCAGGCCGGCACGGTCGACGAGCACCTCGTGCAGAACCTGGACTACGCCGAGACGTTCCTCGAGATCGCCGGCGCCCCGGTGCCGGACGACATGCAGGGCCGGTCGCTCGTCCCGCTGCTGAAGGGGGAGAAGGTCGAGTGGCGGGACGCGATCTACTACCAGTACTTCGAGTACCCCGGCTACCACATGGTCCCCAAGCACGTGGGCGTGCGGACGGCCGACGCCAAGCTGATGCACTTCTACGAGTTCGACGAGTGGGAGTTCTACGACCTCGCGAAGGACCCGGAGGAGGAGCACAACCTCTACGGCAAGAAGGGGGGCCACCAGAAGACGATCGCCGCGTTGAAGGGCCGGCTCGCCGAACTCCGCGAGCAGTACGCCGACGACACGGACCTCCGCCCGCGTCCCGCCGAGTGGCAGAAGAAGTACCGGCCGTGACCCGGGGCCGGCGGGCGTCGTCTACCCGAACGTCTTCCACACGCCGTAGCCGCCGGCGAGCAGCATGCCGAGGCTGGAGAGGACGAGCATCACGTTCCACAGCGTGCCGGGGGCGATGCGTTCGTCGGTCTTGTTGAAGCGGAAGTAGATCGCGGCGCCGCCGAGGATCGGGAGGAAGATCGCCTGACAGAAGCCGGCGATCTTCACCAGCGTGACCGGGTTCGCCCCGGTCCAGAAGACGGCCATGCAGGTGAGCGGGAGGGCGACGGAGAGGATGCCGACCCAGCGGTAGTGGACCTTCTCGTCGTTGTGGGCGACGACGCCGAGCACCTTGAGGGCGTCGGTCACCATGCGGGCGTTGCTGGCGTTCGCGACCAGGAACGTGGAGTAGAGCACGGCGACCGCGCCGACGAGGAACAGCCACTTGGCGTAGGCCCCGAAGACCGGGACGTAGGCCTGGGCGAGCGTGCTCACCATCCGCATGCCGTCCGGGTCGCGGCCCTCCTTGAACAGCACGGCGACGCCCATCACGTAGAAGGCGAGCGTGGCGACGGTGTAGACGCCCATGGAGAGGAAGGCGTCGAAGTGCATCACCTTCATCCAGCCACGGGCCCGGCTCGCCCAGCTCTCGTCGTCCGAGCGTTCGCCGGTCCACTTCCCGTACCCCTTCTCCAGGCACCAGTAGGGGTAGGCGACCAGTTCGGTCGCGCCGACGCCGATGATGCCGAACGTGGCGATCGCCATCGCCCACGGGTCCACGTCGCCCACGCGTTCCGGCGCGCCGAACGAGAGCCCGCGGACGAAGTCGTTCCAGGGGACGTGGAACGCGTCGCTGGACTGCAGGGAGACGACGTTCCCGATGGTGATGAACGTGAACGAGACCACGAGCACCAGCGAGACGTTCTGGATGAAGTTGTACCTCCCGAGGAAGAGCACGCCGGCGGTGACGACGGCGACGATCGTGGCCCAGTACTTGTCGTCGTAGGTCCACGGCTCGATGAGTTCGTCCGCTCGCTCGTCGCCGTCCCGGACGAGCTCTAGGATCTCCTCGCCCCGCGTGCCGAGACCGGCGAGCTGCTCCTCGAAGATCCTCTGGCCGTTGCGGACGCGGCGCTGCTGCTCGTCGCTGAGCTTGGCGAGTGCGGGGTGCCCCTTCTGCTCGTCCGCCTTCCAGCGGAGGTAACGCTCGAACTCGTGCTTCGCGGGAACCGCGATGGCGTCGCGGTAGTCACCCGTGATGGGGGCGGTGATGGCGAGGGACTGCCCGACGCCGCCGACGATCCCGCCGAGCTGCCCGACGGTGCACAGCATCATGACGACCCACAGCCAGATGACGGGATGCACGTGCAGCCGCGGCCCGGGAAGTCCGTCGAGGGCGGCAAGCGTGGTCTCGCCGTGCGTGACGGCGTAGCGGCCGAGTTCCACCTGCACGAAGACCTTGATCACGCAGCCGATGACGATCAGCCACAACAGCGCGATGCCGGCCTCGGCGCCGGTCTTGGTCGTGGCGATGAGCTCGCCGGAGCCGACGATGCTGCCGGCGATGATGAGCCCCGGGCCGATGCGGCCGAGGATGCCGCCGAGCGTGACGGGGGGTTCCTCGACGCCTCCGCCCACGTGGGGATCCTGCGACGGCGGGAGGGTGTCGTGTTCGTCGAGGGGAGCGGAGTCGTCCGGCACGGCGGGCCTCGGAGACGGGAGCACGGCTGTCGATCGGAGGTGAATCGGCCAACGTACCGGCGACACGCACCCCCCGCAAGAATGCCCGTTCGCTGATTCGTTCGCCAAACGCCCGGCCGTCGCCTATCATGAACGGGGTGCGCACGAACACTTCTTCGGGGCTGCGACTTGAACGGTTCTCGACACTCTGGCCAGACCCCCAAGGGCCGCGCCACGCCGCTCGCGCCGGCGAACCGGTTCGGCGAGACGCAGGTGGTCGTGGACGACTCCGTCGAGCCGTCGCCGTTCGACGAAGACTTCCCGGAGCCGTCGCCGCGGACGACCTTCCTGCCGGACGCGTCGCGGTCGATCGTCAGCGAGAACGACAGCCCGGACATCCCGTTCCGGTACAGCATCAACCCGTACCGCGGCTGCGAGCACGGCTGCAGCTACTGCTATGCGAGGCCGACGCACGAGTACCTCGGACTGAACGCGGGACTCGACTTCGAGACGCGGATCTTCGTAAAGGAGCGGGCCCCCGAGCTGTTCCGCGACTGGCTGGCCCGGCCGGGGTACGAACCGGCCGTCGTCACGTTCTCGGGCATCACCGACTGCTACCAGCCGATCGAGCGGAGCCGGCAGCTGACGCGGCGGTGTCTCGAGGTGGCGGTCGAGGCCCGGCAGCCGGTCGGCATCGTCACCAAGAACGCCCTGGTCGCCCGGGACGTCGATCTGTTGGCCGAACTCGCCCGTTTCGACGGGGCGGTCGTCGCCCTCAGTGTGAACTCGCTGGACGAACGGTTGTCCCGGTCGATGGAGCCGCGGACGAGCCGCCCGCTCGCACGGCTGCGGGCCGTTCGGCAGCTGGCCGACGCCGGCGTGCCGACGATGGTGATGGTCGCCCCGATCGTCCCGGGCCTCAACGACAGCGAGATTCCAGCCGTGCTCGAGGCGGCTCGCGACCACGGGGCGGTCTCGGCCGGCTACACGCTGCTGCGGCTGCCGTTCGCCGTGAAGGAGGTCTTCCTCGACTGGCTGGACCGCAACCACCCTACGCTGCGGAGTCGGGTCGAAGGACTCGTCCGCTCGACGCGCCGCGGCCGACTGAACAACACGGACTTCGGCGAGCGGATGCGGGGCCACGGCGAGGTCGCCCGCCAGATCGAGCAGACGTTCCGCCTCTTCCAGCGGCGGTTCGGCCTGGACGGACGGCCGCGGGACCTCTCGACGAAGCACTTCCGCCCGCCGACGACCAGCGACGGCCAGCTCTCGCTGTTCTGACTCGACGGCGTTTCGACCGGCGGATAGCGTGCGGGCGGCTTCCCGTTCCCGAGAGGTGCCCCGCGTGTCCGACTCGACGACCACGATTGCCGACCTGAAGGACCGCGTTCGCACGTTCGTCGACGAGCGGGACTGGCAGCGGTTCCACACGCCCAAGAACCTCGCCATGTCGGTCGCGATCGAGGCGGCCGAGCTGATGGAGGTCTTCCAGTGGGTGGAGTCCGCCGACGCGCCGGCCCGGGCGGAGGACCAGCGGACCGCCTTGGAGGACGAGATGGCCGACGTCTGCTGCTACCTGTTGAGTCTCGCGAACGCGGCCGGGGTCGATCTCTCCGCCGCCGTGCAGCGGAAGCTGCAGAAGAACGCTGCCAAGTACCCGGCCGCCGAGTACCGCGGCCGGTTCGAGTGACTCCGGTCCGGCCCTCGACCGGGAGACCGGGTCCGCTATACTCACTCGCGCTCGTGTCCCGGTGCGTCTCCGGGGTCACGGCAGCGTCGCGACGGGAAGCACGACGCTGTTCGGGCCGACATTCGAGTCCGCGGCAACCGACGCTCGCGGGCTCCCACGGGTGCCATTTTCGCGGCCACGCGAACACGACGGCGGCCGACACCAAGGAGAAGTCATGGACCTGAGCATCCACGAGAAGCTCACCGAGATCGCCGGCAACCTCTGGTGGAGCTGGCAGCCGGAGGTCACGCAGATCTTCCGCGAGATCGACCCCGTCCGCTGGTCCGAGCTGAAGCACAACCCCATCCTGCTGCTGCAGGAGAACCCGCCGGAGCTGCTGGAGAAGAAGGCCCAGGCCCTCGTCATCCACAGCCGCGTGAACTGGGCCTACCGGCGGCTGCACGAGTACCTGCAGGACTCCCGCACCTGGGGCAGCATGAACGCAGGCACGCTGGGCAGCCGGCCGTGCGCCTACTTCTCCGCGGAGTTCGGGCTGCACGAGTCGATGCCGATCTACTCCGGCGGCCTCGGCGTCCTCTCCGGCGACCACATGAAGTCCGCCAGCGACCTCGGCATCCCGCTCGTCGCCGTCGGCCTGTTCTACGGCGAAGGCTACTTCACCCAGTCCATCGACGCCGAAGGCTGGCAGCAGGAGACCTACAACGCGAACGTGCCGGCCAACCTGCCGATCAAGCCGGCCGTCGGAGCGGACGGGAAAGAGGTCCGCATCGCCGTCGACACCCGGAACGGCAGCATCCACGCCCGCGTCTGGCGGCTCGACGTCGGCCGCATCCCCGTCTACCTGCTCGACACCAACGTCCCGGAGAACTCCGAGGACGACAAGAACCTGACCGCCCGGCTGTACGGCGGCGACCAGCGGACCCGCGTCCGGCAGGAGCTCGTCCTGGGCATCGGCGGCGTGCGGGCCCTGAACGCCCTCGGCATCAAGCCCTCGGTCATCCACATGAACGAGGGGCACTCCGCGTTCGCCCCGCTCCAGGTCATCCGCGACCGGATGCGCGTCGACGGCCTCTCCTTCGACGACGCCCTTCGCGAGACCTCGGCGATGGGCGTCTTCACCACGCACACCCCCGTCCCGGCCGGGCACGACCGCTTCGACGCCGGGCTGATCGACGAGCACGTCGGACCGCTCGCCGACGAGATCGGCCTGCAGCACGACAGCCTGATGGGCCTCGGCCGCGTCGATCCGCAGAACCCCGGCGAGGCGTTCTGCATGACGGTCCTCGCCTTCAAGCTCAGCCGTCGGGCGAACGCGGTCTCCAACCTGCACGGCGTCGTCAGCCGCCGCATGTGGGCCGGGCTGTGGCCGTGGCGGAGCGAGGAGGAAATCCCGATCGGCCACATCACCAACGGCGTGCACGTCGGGACCTGGCTCGCCCCGCAGCTCCGCAACCTGTACGACCGCGTGCTCCCGGCCGGCTGGTCGCTCCGCACGGGCCAGCAGCGGGTGTGGGACGGCTTCGACAAGCTCCAGCCGGGCGAGCTCTGGGAGACCCACCAGTCCCTCAAGTCGCGGCTCATCAACTACACCCGCACCCGTCTCGCCCAGCAGGCCGAGGCCCGCGGCACCGACCCCGGCAAGGTCGAACAGCTCAAGGGCGTGCTCGACCCGAACGCCCTCACCATCGGCTTCGCCCGCCGCTTCGCCCCCTACAAGCGGGCGGACCTCCTCATGCGGCACATGGACACCCTGCGGAAGATCTGCAACGACCCGGACCGCCCCGTGCAGTTCGTCTTCGCCGGCAAGGCCCACCCCCGCGACGACATGGGCAAGACCATCGTCCAACGACTGTTCCAGCTCTGCCAGGAGCCGGACTTCTTCGGCAAGATCGTCATGCTGGAGAACTACGACATCAACCTCTGTCGGCACCTCGTCCAGGGGGTCGACGTCTGGCTGAACAACCCCCGCCGGCCGCTCGAGGCGTCCGGCACGTCGGGCCAGAAGGTCGTCCTCAACTGCGGCCTGAACCTCTCCGTCCTCGACGGCTGGTGGGCCGAGGCGTACGACGGCACGAACGGCTTCGCCATCGGCGACGGCCGCACCCACGTCGACACCGAGATCCAGGACCAACGGGACGCCGACGGCCTCTACGAGACGCTGCTCGGCGAGGTGATCCCGCTCTACTACGACCGGGACGAGGACGACCTCCCGCAGGACTGGGTCCACCGCATGACGCGGGCCGTCGCCACGCTCGGCTGGCGGTTCAACGCGGACCGCATGGTGATGGACTACGTCCGCGACACCTACGTCCCCGCCGCGGGCGCCGTCTCCTGCGAGATCACCACGATGCCGTGACCCGCCCACCGGCACCGCGCCGTTCGGGTTGCTCAGCGGACCCCGTGCAACCGATCCGCCCCACCGGCACGCGCCCGTTTCCAAACCGCGCGTTCCGGATGATGGCGATGATGCAGATGTTGAAGACGACGGCCCGGCCACGAACCGCGCCGACGGCAGCGCCGACACGCCGTCTCGCCCACGTCTTCCGAACTCCAGTCGTCTCAACGAGTTCACCGGCCCCATCGCTCTCACCTCCTTCGTAGAGAGCGACTTCGTTGCCCCACGGCTCTTCCGACAATCCGCCGGAATCTTCTTGACCCGGCGGTCTCTGCCAATGACCCTCGCGGCATCCTTCTCGACGGATGTTCCGCATGGTCGCCACGCTCGATCTGCTCGACGGGCCGCTCCCCGAGGCGGGGGACCGGGACTGGTGGCGGACCGTCACGGACGAGGAGGTCGCCGCAACGTCGCTCGACCGCTGGAACCTCTGGTGTGCCCGTGACCTGCCGGGCTCCGAGGAGATCGACGTCGAGGCGACGGCCGAGCAGTTGAACCGCGCCGCCGCGTGGGCCTGGCACGCGAGAGCCGAGTACGCCGACCGCTTCCACGACGACCCCGCCGAGTTCCGGCACTCGACCGCCACGTGGTGCGCGTACGTCGTCCTGTGGGGCTGCCAAACCCGGTTCGGCGTGAAGTACCGCCCGGAGTGGCGGGGGGCGGTCGAACACGACGACTCCCGCAAGCTGTTCGTCAACGGCGTCGTCTCCCTGCCCGGCAAGCCCGCACTCGGCGGCACCTGCGCGAACGTCCCGCTCGTCTACGTCGCCGTCGCACGCAGGCTCGGCTACCCGCTCCGCGTCGTCCGCACCTTCAACCACGTCTGGTGTCGCTGGGACGACCCCCACGGACGCACCGGCTTCCCGCCCGACGTCTTCAACGTCGAGGGGACCGACGGCTACGGCTGGCCCGACGACCAGCACTACCGAGA
>JANQQW010000086.1 GCA_028284885.1 Planctomycetaceae bacterium | reverse complement strand
TGCGAACGGGCCCGTCGGTCCGGCGACCCGGCGCTCGAGGCCGCGGCCCGCCACGTCCAGTTCGTCGAGATGGTCCTGCTGCTCGAACGCTGCGTCGACTCGGCCTGACGCGACCGCGGCTACGGTCGGTGGTCGACCAGCCGGTAGAGATCGACGTCCGACGTCCGACTCTCGAACTCGAGTCGCAACTCGAGCGCGCCGAGGCGTCGTGACCGCGGCTCGAGTCCGGTTGCCACGCGGTCGACGAGGCACCAGCGGACGTCCCGGTCCGCCATCGTCCGCAGCGACTCGACGCTCGGCCAGCCGGCGTTCACCTCCCGCTGCATCACGTTGTACTCGGTCGGGAAGAAGCCCGAGTACCCGTTGACGAGCGGCCGGCCGTGGAACGTGCCGAGGTACATCCAGTCGTTCGTCACCTCGAAGTCGCCGACCCTCCGCCCCGCGGCGAACGGCAGGCAGGCGACGGCGTCGGTCGGCTCCGAGCGCTCCCGCAGCACGGCCAGCCAGTCCTTGTGGAGGGTGACGGCCGGCGGACGGTAGGTGCCCGTCGGCGGCGGGGGCATCTCGAAGACCGCGAGCACTCCGAGCACACAGGTCGTTCCCACGATGACGGAACGAGCAAACGGCGGTCGCCAGCAGAGGAGCCCGTGCAAGCCGACCGCCGCGAGCAACACGACGGCCGCCTGCACGAAGAAGGCGAACCGGAAGACGTTCCGGACCTGACCGAAGCCGGGGACGTAGGCCACCAGCCCGTCCCACGGCCGGACGCCCCACACCTCCAGCCGCGGGCCCAGCGACAAGGCGAACGCGGCCGCGGCCGTCAGCAGCAGCCACGCCGTCCACTCGCGACGGCGGCGGAACCGGAGGCCGAACCCGACCCCGACGCACGCCAGCACGACCTTCAGCCAGCCGGGGTTCGCGTGCCAGTGCTCGCGCCGCGGCGCGGACGACGAGAGGTCGCCCGGTTCGACGAGCTGCGGGAAGACGCCGACCGTGTAGTCGCCCGCTTCCAACGAGAGCCGCCACGCCCACTCGGCCTTCCGCTCGAACCGCTTCTCCTGGGCGAAGACCGACCGCTGCTTCCACGCGAACGGCCCGACGACCGCGACCGCCACGACGGCCGCCACGGCCCAGCGCCCGACGGCCCGCCACGACAACAGCCTGCGACCGGGCAGCAGGACCGCTCCACTCACGAGGAGCACGGCGAGGAACAGCCCCTGGTGGGCACAGAGGTGGTAGGTCGTCCCGAAGGCGAGGCCCAGTTCGACGGCCCGCGGCCACGTCGGCTCTCGGGACAGCCGCCATACGGCGGACCACGTCCACAGGACGCCCCACAGCCCCACGTACTGCGGCACGCCGAGCTGCCAGTGCACGATCGGCAGCAGAACCATTGCTCCCCCTCCGCCGACCGCGACGGATCGCCGCACGCCGACCGTTCGCAGGAGACGCTCTGCGAAAACGCCGTTCAACACCAGCGAGGACCAGACGTAGACGTTGTACGCGAGGATGCGGGACCCGGTCAGCCAGACGACCGGGGCGAAGACCGACGTCGGCAGCAGCAGCTCGGAGAAGACGAACGTGTCCCGCGCCGGGTGGAAGATCGGCGCGTCGAAGTAGCCGGAGAAGGCGTGGCCGACCCGGTCGACGTTCCACCACAGCGTCCACAGGTTGAACAAGGAGACGGTGCCGAAGCGTTCCGTCCCGACCGGGATCGCCGCGAGCGGGTCGCGAACCACCGGCCACGTCAGCCACGCCGTCAACAGGCCGTAGAGTGTCAGTGGGCGTAGCCGACGGAACAACAGTCGGTGGGTTTGACGCGAGCGCAACGGGCGGACCTCGGCCGGAGACGGGTCCGTCAGCCTAGACCACGCTGCCCGGGATTGTCAGCCGACGGCCTCGCCCAGGCGCTCGAGAACGAGATCGACCATCAGCGGGTGCACCCCGAGATGCCCTGCGACGGCGAAATCGATCTCGGGGTGTCGGGCGGCGAAGTCCGACCGGAACTCCTCGAGGTCGTTCACGACGTGGACGCCGGCGGAGAGGAAGTACGGGGCGATCAGCACGCGCTCGGGGCTCGTCGCCACGCACTTCTCGAGGCCGTCCGGGATCGACGGTTCGGCGAGTTCGAGGTACGCCGTCTCGACGTGGTCGAACGTCGCCCGCTTACGGACGAGGTCGGCGAGCCTCACGAGGTCGTCGTTCGCCTCCTGGCGGCGGCTGCCGTGCGCGACGAGCAGCACGGCCGTCTTGGGTCGGTCCTTCGTCACGCGAGGATCTCGTCGACGACGCGGCTCGGCTCGACCCCGACCGGCGACTGGTCGAGTCCCTGGTGCTTCACCGTGAACCGCTCGGCGTCGATCCCGAGCAGGTGCATCATGGTGCGGTTCAGGTCGCGAATGTGGACGCCGTCCCGGACGATGTTGTACGCGTAGTCGTCCGTCTCGCCGTGCTCGTAGCCGCGGCGGATGCCGCCGCCGGCGAACCACATGCTGAAGCAGCGGCCGTGGTGGTCGCGGCCGTGGTTGTCGTTCGAGAGCTTGCCCTGCGAGTAGATGGTCCGGCCGAACTCGCCGCCGCAGATGACGAGCGTGTCGTCGAGCAGCCCTCGTTGTTCGAGGTCCTTGACGAGCGCGGCGGCCGGCTGGTCGACGTCCTTGCACTGTCCACGGATCAGCTTCGGCAGGTTGCCGTGCTGGTCCCAGCCCCGGTGGAACAGCTGCACGAATCGGACTCCGGCCTCGGCCATGCGGCGGGCCAGGATGCAGTTCGACGCGAAGGTCCCGGGCTTCGTGGCGTCCGGGCCGTACATCTCCAAGGTCTCCTTCGTCTCGCCGGAGAGGTCCATCAGCTGAGGGACGGACCGCTGCATGCGGAAGGCCATCTCGTACTGTGCGATGCGGGCCTCGGTCTCCGGGTCGCCGAACCGCTCGAACTCCTCGCCGTTGATCCTGGCGATTCCGTCGAGCATGCGTCGGCGGGCGTCGCGGTCGATCCCGTCCGGGTTCGACAGGTACAGGACGGGGTCGGCACCGCTGCGAAAGCGGACTCCCTGGTGTTGGGAGGGGAGGAAGCCGCTGCCCCACAGCCGAGCGTACAACGCCTGGCTCTGGCCCCGTCCCTTGGAGATCATGGTGACGTAGGCGGGGAAGTTCTCGTTGGGGCTGCCCAGCCCGTAGCCGACCCACGCACCCATGCTCGGTTTGCCGAGTTGTTGCGTGCTGGTGTTGATGTAGGTGATGGCCGGGTCGTGGTTGATCGCCTCGGTGTGCATCGTCTTGACGATGCTGATGCGGTCGACGATGCCGGCGGTGTGCGGCAGCAGCTCGCTGACGTACGTCTGGTGCTCGCCGAACTTGTCGAACTGGAACATCGGGGCGACGCACGGGAAGGACTTCTGTCCGCTCGTCATGCCGGTGAGCCGTTGGCCCTGCCGGATGGAGTCCGGGAGTTCCTCGCCGTGGAACTCGCGCATCTTCGGGTGGAAGTCGAACATGTCGATGTGCGACGGCCCGCCGGAGAAGAACAGGTAGATCACCCGCTTCGCCCTGGGCGCGTGGTGCGGCAGCTCGGGCAGCCCTTGGTCGGCGTCCGCCGACGGGGGAGCAGCGAGACCGTCCCGCTTCAGCAGCGACGCGAGCGCCGCTCCGCCGAGCGCGACCCGGGAGGAGTTCGCCAGCAGGGACCGGCGGGTCAGGTGGAGTTGTCGTTCGTCGATCGGATTCACTTCGACACCTCGGCTCGTTGAAACCACTCTCGAATCGACAGCTCGAAGCCCGGCAGCACGTCGCCGCCGTCGAGCGTGTCGTCCTCGCTCAGTTCGGTCACGTTCTCGGGAGACGTGAAGACCCGGACCGTCTTCGCCCGCGGCTCGACGTACCACACCAGCCGGACACCGGCGGCGAAGTACTCGCGGAGCTTGTTGTCCATTTCCTTCGGCGTGTTGCCGGGACTGAGGATCTCGACCGCCAAGTCGGGAGGAATCGGCATCACGCTATCGTTCTCTGCACCGGCGGCGACAACGCGGGCGGTCGTTACGAACCCAACGTCGGGCAATCGAGAATGACCGTCGATCGTGTCGTACGCACCATCGGGGGCCGTCATCTGACCGATTGGGTTCTCGGTGAGGAACTGGCCGAGGAACATCCCCATCCACATCGCCAGCGACGACTCGTACCGACCCAACGTCTTCTCCACCAACGTTCCCGCGACGAGTTCGTACAGCCCTCGACCTCTCCCGATGCGGGACAGTCGAATCAGATCGTCCCTCGTCGCCGTGCCGGGCAACGGACTCATGCAAACCCGCTCGGCAGGGACGTCGCCCAGCCGGTCCTGCAGGTCGGCCAGCGTGCGGAAGGTCGTGTGTTGGTCGGCAACCGTGGCCATGTCCGTCACCCTCGCGTGAGAACGGCGTCCAGGTTGAGGATCATACTCGCTACCACCGTCCAGGCCGCGTGCCGGGCGGCGTCGAGCGACTCGTTCCGTGGGCTCTCGCCGATCGCCAGCAGCTTCTTCGCCCGCTCGGGATCCTCCTGGAAGGTCTTCAGTTCCCGTTCGTACGCGCCGAGCAGCACCTCGCGGGCGAGGCTGGTCGGCTCACGGCCGGTCGCCAGACGGTACGCGTAGTCGAGCCGGGCCTCGTTCGTCTCGCCCCCCTCGGTCATCAGGCGTTGGGCGAAGGCACGGGACGCCTCGACGAACTGCGGGTCGTTCAGCGTGACGAGCGCCTGCAGCGGCGTGTTCGTCCGCGGGCGGCGAACCGCGCACGTCTCACGGGTCGGGGCGTCGAAGATCATCATCGCCGGCATCGGCGCGGACCGCTTCCAGTAGATGTACATGCTGCGGCGGTACAGCTTGTCCCCCTTGTCCTGCACGAAGCGGACGTTGCCGGTGAGAGCGACCTCGTTCCACAGACCGGGCGGCTGGTACGGCTTCACGCCCGGGCCGCCCACGTCCTCCACCAGCAGGCCGCTGACGGCGAGCGCGTTGTCCCGCACGAACTCTCCCTGCAGCCGGAACCGCGGTCCCCGGGCGAGCAGTTCGTTGAGCGGATCCGTCTGCTGGAGTTCACGCGTCGTCCGCGACGACTGCCGGTAGGTGTTCGACATGACGATCTGCTTGACCGCCCGCTTCACGTCCCAGCCGGACTCGACGAAGTCGACCGCGAGCCAGTCGAGCAGTTCCGGGTGCGTGGGGAAGGCCCCCTGCGAGCCGAAGTCCTCCATCGTCTCGACGATCCCCCGGCCGAAGAACAGGTACCAGTACCGGTTCGCCGTCACGCGGGCGGTCAGCGGGTGGTCGGGGTCGACGAGCCACCGGGCGAGGCCGAGCCGGTTCTTCGGCAGGTCCTCGCGCATCGGCGGGAAGGCGGCCGGCGTGTTCGGCTCGAGCACCTCGCTCTTGTCGGGCGAGGCGTAGTGGCCCCGCATCAGCAGGTAGGTGGGTCGCATCTTGTCGAGGTCCTGCAGGACCATCACGCTCGTCAGCGGCTTGGTCAGCTCGGCGACCCGCTTATCCCGCTGGGCGATCTGCTGGCCGAACGTCGTCCACTTCTCGTCGACGTTCTGCAGGTAGTGGGTCCGGAGCACGTCGACCTGCTCCTTCGTCCGCTCCTCGGGAGCGGTCGCGAGAATCGGGCCGAGGGGGTCCGCCCCGGCGAGCGCGGCGGCCTCGGTTGCGGAGAGCTGCCGGCCATAGATCCGCACGTCGTCCACGCGTCCCTTGAACGGCGAGCCCGGGTTGCGGCTGCCGACGAACAGCGGCACGTCGCTCTTGGTCGACTCGGACAACGCGTCCGCCTCGACGGTCCACTCCTCGGGCTGGCCGTCGACGTAGATCGTCACGCCGCTCGCCTTGCTCGTGCCGTCGTAGGTGACGAGCAGGTGGTGCCAGGACTTGTCGGCGAACTGCTTCCTGGTGACGACCTTGATCGCGTTGCCGGGCCAGGTGTTGATGAGGTGCATGGCGACGCGGCGCTGCTGGACGTACAGATCCCAGCCGCGGTAGGCCTGCCCGTCCTTCATGCGGGCGAGCGGGGCACCGGTGTTGTTCCCCTCGAAGTAGACCCAGGCGCCGTAGGAGAACTGGTCCGTCCGCTCGAAGTTGGCGACGTCGCCGACGTCGATCTTCGTGCGGCCGTCGAACGTGAAGGCCTTGCCGAGCTTGCCGTCGGTCCACTGGGCCCGCCCCTTCACCGTCCCCTTCCGCTCCGGGTCGGCCACGTCGTCCGCCTGGTTGCCCTTTCCCTCGTCCAAGGGCAGGTGCACGAGCACGTCCTCGGGGACCGCCGGGGTCTCGGCACGCTTCGCCGTCGCCTCGACGACCCACTTCAGGAAGTCCGGCTCCACGCGGGCGGCGTGCTCGGTTCGCTGGGCCTTCAGGCTCTCGATCTCCTCGCGGATCGGCTCGGCCTGCTCCTCGCCGAGGAGGTTCGGGATGTCCAGCTTGGGGGCCGCGTTGCCGCGGCGGGTCTGCAGGCCGCGTTCGGGCGTCTGGTTGAAGAAGGCGAAGAACCGGTAGTAGTCTTTCTGGGGGATCGGGTCGTACTTGTGGTCGTGGCACTGGGCGCACTCGACCGTCAGCCCCAGCCAGACGGTGCTTGTCGTCTTCACCCGGTCGACGATGTACTCGACGCGGTACTCCTCGTCGATCGCCCCGCCCTCGTCCGTCGTGCCGTGGTTGCGGACGAACGCCGTCGCCGCCCGCTGGTCGATCGTCGCGTCGGGCAGCAGGTCGCCGGCGAGCTGCTCGACCGTGAACTCGTCGAACGGCTTGTTGGCGTTGTACGAACGGATCACCCAGTCGCGCCAGTACCACATGTCCCGCGGGCCGTCCGCGTGGAACACGCTCGTGTCGCCGTAGCGGGCGGCGTCCATCCACATCAGGGCCATCCGCTCGCCGTACCGCGGCGACGCGAGCAGCCGGTCGACGAGGTTCTCGTACGCCCGGTCGGACTTGTCGTTCAGGAACGCGTCGATCTCCTCGATCGTCGGCGGCAGGCCGGTCAGGTCGATCGTGACGCGGCGGATCAACGTCTCGCGGTCCGCCTCGGGCGACGGG
>JANQQW010000078.1 GCA_028284885.1 Planctomycetaceae bacterium | reverse complement strand
CCCGTCGCGGCTTCGCCTTCCGTGACGAACGGACGCGGACGTTCGTGAAGCGGCCGCGGGCGTTCCGGTTGCGTCGGCGGGTGCCGGCGTCGGTCTCGGCCGGGCCGCCGTCCTCGGCGATCAGGAAGAACCGCCGCTCGACCTCGCCTCCCTCCTCGAGCAGCCGCGGCACCTCGCCGTCCGTCCCGTTCAGCCGGGCCGGACCGACCAGGACCGACCGACTCGCCGGATCGTAGGAGAAGAAGATGTTCTTCCGGAGCAGCCCCGTCTTGCCCCGCGGGGACTCGCCCGGCTGGCTCGTCTTCTTCGCCTTTCGAGTGTTCGAGCGGGCGTCGCGGCGAATGAAGGCCCCCGCCTTGGAGAGCGCCCTCCGCGTCGCCGGATCGGTCGCCGCGACGACGGCCGGCCGGTCGAAGAAGAGCTCCTTCACTCGGACGAACGGCTTGCTCACGAGGCTACTTGCACGGGTTGAGGCTGGACGCGGAACGGGGCCGCTTCGAACCGAGCCCCGCGTGGTTCTCGATCCAAGCGAGGAGGTGGCTCGTCAGGTTCCAGTCGTGTCGCCGTCGGGCCCCCGCCTGTCGGGCGAGCTCGCGGAGCGTGTACCGCCAGGGCTCGACGCCGCAGACGCCGGCGAAGTCGAAGACGGCGTCCCAAGTGCTGCGATCCGCCGGTCGAGCTCCGGGTCGTCGAGGGCCTGGACCGCCACCTCGGCCGCCTTCGTCTCCAGCTCCTGCAGTCGGTCCACCGCCTTCTCCAGCGGAGCCCGCTTTCGGCTCGGGAAAAAACGCACGGTCGCCTCGAGCAGGGCGTCCGTCGCGTCGCCGATCGCGTCGCCGGCCATCGCCCGTCCGAACGCCACGTCGTCGACCTCCCGTTCGGCCGCCTGCTCCGCACAGAGGAGCCACAGCACGTCGACGAGCAGGACCGGGTCGGCGGCGAGGCGGAACACGGTCGGGACCGCCGCCTGGCCCTCTCCGGTCTCCGGACCCCAGTCGATGAGATCGACGCCGAGCCGGTCCTTCACGTGCTTCACGAGACCGACGTCGAGGGCGATCGTCCAGGAGCGTCGGGCGTTGTCGGTGAACTGGCTGGGGGCGACGTCCATGTCGGTCCGTTCCGTGGAGGTGGGGCGAACGGCGGCGGGTTTCAGTTGGCGGCGTCGCCCTTCTCGCCCGGCTTCGTGGTCGTCCGAGCGGACTTCGACGGCTCGGCCGTGAGGACCTCGAGGACGTTCACGAGCCGCTTCTTCAGCACGTGGACGAAGTCGCTGCCCGCGGCACCGCACTCCTCGAGCATCTTCTTCCCGTCGGCGATCGCTTCCGGCTTGGTCATGTCACGTTCCTTCGTGGTGGTCGGGAGAAAGGGCGGTCGTGCGGCGTCAGGTCGTGCGGCGTTCCCAGTTGGTGAGGCTCGCCGGCTTCACCTCGACGGCGTAGGAGACGCCGTTCTCGTCGGGCTCGTTGCGCTGGAACTGCGTCACGTACCACTCGGCGTGGATGCCGGTCGTGCCGCTCGTGGCCGGGTCGCCGTCGGCGAACCAGATCAGCACGGTCGTGCCGTTGTCGTACGCGTCCCGCAACGCCGTGAAGTCGCTGTTGGACGGCAGGTTGATCGTCTGGAACGTGTAGCCGCCCCGCTTGGCTCCGGGACGCTCGACGGCGAGGTCCTCGCCGCGGCCGCGAACCTCGGCGGTCGGCCGCTGGGCCGTCTCCTGGGGGTCGTTGACGAACGTCATCTCGGAGAACGTCGGCGTCCCGAACGATCCCGTGTTCAAGAGGGCCTGGCAGTCGCGGCCGAGGTTGCGGTCCATCGGTCAGATCTCGAAGGCGTGGCGGTAGGTGAGGCTGAGGAGCGTCGAGAAGACGTGCTCCTCGGCAGCGTGTTCCGGGTCGAACGGCGTCGTGAACGAGGACTCGACGAACGAGTAGTGCCGGTCCGCGTCGTCGACGCCGGCCAACGGCTGCCCGAGGAACAGCTCCTCGACGGCCGTGGCGAACTCGTTCGCCGCGTCGCCGGACGCCTCCGCGTTCTGGGCGTCGAGCTTGCGCTGCATCCCGACGAGCACGGTGACGTTCCGCTGGGCGATCCGGCGGGCGCTCATCGAGGAGACCCGGTTGCCCAGGACGACCCGAACCTGGAACTGGGAGAGTTCCTTCGCCTGAAGCGGGACGATGCGGTAGGTGCGGGCGACCGCGAACGACTCGGGGAGCGTGGCCCCTTCGATCCGGGCGACGACCGCCTTGGCGAGATCGACCTGGACGTCACTCACGGCGTCACCTCGTCGATCTGGCGGCTGTGCACCCGCAGCCGCTTCCGGCCCGGGTCGGTGGGGCGGAACGCCGGTTCGGTCCCGAACGGCGAGACCTCGAACACCCGGAGAGTGCCGTCCGCCTCCGTCGAGACGATCCGGTCGCCGTCGGCCGGCTCGACCACGACGCCTTCGATCTGGTAGTCGGCGGCCGCGATCAGCCAGTCGTGGGCGTGCGACACCCGAGCCCCGCCGTACTCCCGCTCCTCCTCGAACTCCGTCCGCCCCGGCGTCGCCGGCACGTCCGACGTCGTACTCCCCCCACGACGGATCGCGACCGTGGCGGACACGTGCGTCCGCTGCCGGTCGTGCAGCCAGTCGAGGCCGCGTTGGAGGAGGTTCGTCGTCATTCCCGGGTCCGGGCGCGAAGCCAGTCGACGTGGAACTCGCCCGGCGTGTCGTTCCCGCTCTTCTCGAGGTGGGCGAGGAGCTTGAAGGGGCCGGTCGCGGCGGAGACGTCGAACGTCGTTCCCGGAAGTACCAGGACGCCGTCGACGTAGATCTGGCAGTCCGACGGGTCCCGCATGTCGATCCAGACCTCGAAGCGGGTCCCGACGACGTAGTTCACGGTCGTGTCGGTCGCGCCGACCTCGGTCGTTCCGTCGTCCGACTCCGCCAGGATGTCGAGGGCGTTCGTGTCGACGTGGGCGAAGACCGCCTCGGTGATCGCGTCGGCGTCCGAGGCGTGCGTTCCGACGGCGACGCCGATGTTGAAGTCGCCTTCGCCGGAGTCCCCGGCGTCGACGACCTCGACGGCCGCCTCGACGACGGCCTTCGCGTCGATGCCGAACCCGTCCTTCGAGAGGAGGTCGATCTTCTGGGCCTCGTCGGTCGCCGAGAACTCGAGCGAGTGGGCCCCGCCCAGGCGGCGGAGCTGCGGGGAGCCGGCCGTCAGCACGAGGACCGAGTCGATCGGGTCGCGGCCGACGTCGACCAGGTAGGACGGTTCGACGTTCAGGTTGACGACCGTCTCCGTGTCGCCGCTGGCCGCGTCCCCGACGGCCGTGCCAAGGTAGAAGTCGCGGTCGTCGACCTTCTTGAAGTGGGCCGCGTTCGCGGAGTGGTCCCAGTAGACCTTCCCGCCGTCGAGGAGGACGATGCCGGCCGTCTTGGGGACGGTCACTTGGCCCGAGGTGCGGCAGTTCCGCCTGTCCCCGACGGTCCCAGCGTCGAGGCCCTCGACGTAGCCCGCCCGGCCGTCGGGCATCTGGAGGATCTCGCCGCCTGCACGGGCGGCGGTGAGGGTCCGCCGCATCTCGTGGCGGTCGCGTCGGTGGATGGCTTGCGAGGTCATCGGTCGTCCCCGTGGGGTTCGGTGGATGGGGTGTTTCCCGCGGGAAACTCGTCAGGTCTCAGGCGTCGGACCCGTCGTCGTCGACGTCGCGGTGGGCGTCGACCGCGTCGACGATCGCCGCCGAGGTCGCCTTCCCGATGCCGTTGATCGTCGTCAGGGGCTGCGTCGAGACGTACGTGTCGTACTCGCCGAGCGTGGTGACACCGGCGGCCGCGAGCTTCTCGAGGTGGTCGGGCTGGAGCCCCGGAACCTCCTCGAGCGGAGTCGATGCGTCCGCGGCAGGTTCGTCCCCCGTCGGGGGCTCCGCGGCGCTTGCGGCGGGCTCCTCGGCCGTGTCGGGCGAGTCCTCCTTCGGCGGCTCGTCGATGGCGGCGGGCTCGTCGGCTGGCGGGCCGTCCGCAACATCCTCGGCTCGCCCTGTGGCGACGAGGTAGTCCACGGTGCTCTCGGCCATCGTCTCGGGGACCAGGCGACCGGCTTCGTACCGTTCGCCCTCGACGAGGCAGGTTCGCGTGAATCGGTGGGCCATGTCGGGCTCCGGAGTGGGACGTCGTGTTCGGTTTCGGCGGAGGCGGCCAGCCGTCGTCAGCTGGCGTCGTTCTTCCGCAGGCCGCGGAAGTCGAGCGCCTTGGCCCCGACGTCGTGCTTGACGGACCAGCCGAGGACCCACATGCCGTCCTCGCCGTTCTTCCGCCAGCTCGTCAGCTGCGGGGCGCGGCCGGTCCCGCGGCGGTAGCCGACCTCGATCGTGTGGGCGTTGCTCGAGGCGAGATACCAGTCCTCGACGGAACCGGTCACGTCGATCTCGTTGTCGGGGTCGAACACGCCGTTCGAGAGACGGGAGTCGGAGACGAGCGTCAGGTTCTCGATCGAGGCGAGCGTGTTCTCGCTGCCCCGTTCCGCGACGGTGCCTGCCGTGCCGGCCAGCACGATCGTGGCGGAGCGAATCAGCTCCGCACCGGTGTGCTTGACGTCCGACGGGACGATCAGGTGGGAGGCACGGAAGTTGAGGTTGACGCTGTTCTCCTGCTGCTTCTCGATCGAGGCGATCGCCGCCTTGAGGTTGGGAGACGTCAGCGGGGCCGACGCGCTGATCAGGCTGCCGTCCGTGGTGTTGAACAGAGGCCGGCCGGTCGCAGTGAGCGTCGGGTTCGACAGCAGGATCGCGTAGACGAGGTCCGGCACGAGTCGCCGGGCCGCCCGGCCCAGCTCGGGGAGTGTGTCCTCGAGCGCCGAGAGGTCGTCGTCGATGAAGTCCATCTCGTCGACCGCCAGCTGTTCGGAGTACCGGGCGATCTTGTAGCTCTCGGCCGTGTCGTCCCGGTCCCCGTGGTCGGCCTTCCCGCCCCGCGCGTGCTCCGTGAGACCCGGTCCCTTCTTCATCCGGACCCGCTCGTTCGTCTTGAAGTTGGGTACGTCTCGGGGCCGGGTCCACCCCTGCGTCGTGTCCGTCGTCTCCACGTAGGTCGACAGCAGGATCGCCTGGGCGTTGGTCGTGAAGATGTTCGTCAGCGTCCCGCCACTCATCGCGGCGTGGATCAGGGCCTCGTACGAGCCACGCGGGGCCTGCTTGCCGTCGAGCCGCAGGGCCTCGGCACAGAGGTCGACGGCCGAGAGGTGGGCATAGCGGTGGGCCGCCTCCATCGCCTTGGCCCGCTTGTCGTCGTCGAGGCCGGCCCGGAGCCAGTCGGGCAGCCCCATCGCGTGGGCGGCGACGTTGCCGACGAAGGCCGGGTCGTCGAGACGACGGCCGGCGCGGAGGATGAGGGCCCCCTCGAGGGCCTGGCGACTGCACCGCGAGTCGTGCGAGTGGCTGTGCCCGGCCGGGGCCTTGGGCCGGCTCTCGCGGAGCGCCTCGAGCTCGGTCCGCTCGAGGGTCCAGTTCTCGCCGATCGCGTGGGCGGCGAGCGAGACCTCCTCGCCCTGAACCTGGAACGTCGGGTCGCCGTACCTGGCGCAGACGACGCCGATCCTGCGGATGCGCTCCGTCTCGGCGGCGGCGGCCGCCGTCATGTCGGCAATCGGATCGTCGTCGCCGTCCGGCTCGAGCGGGGCGTCGCCGCTCGCCTGGACGGTCGGCTCGGGCTCCGGGGCCGGCTCGGCCTGCGCCTTGGTCTCGGCCTCGAAGGCGGCCCTCAGCTGCACGCGGACGGGCTCGGCCAGGTCGGTCGCGTCGATGGCCTTGGCCTCGAGCCAGTGTTCGAAGTTCATCGGATCGTCTCCGGATCGGGTGGCGGTGAGCCGTGCAGAGGTTTGGTCGTCGGCCCCCATCGCGACGAACGACGTCTCGCGGAGGGTTGAGGAGCGGGCGACGTAGAGGGGGCCGACGAATCGCCGGCCGTTGACGGTGACCCGCTCCCCCTCGTCGACGTAGGCGACCTGGTGAGCGGTGGCCCCGATCGAGGCCTGCCACGGAAACCCGTTGTCCGCCGACTCGGCGATCTCACGGGCGTGCTCGTTGGCCGCCGAGATGTGGCCAGTCAGCTTGACCGAGTTCTGGACGGTGATGGTGTCGGTGTGCCCGACGATCCGCCCCGGGTCGTGGTCCCGGAGGATCGGTCGGCTGCGGTTGGTCCCCTTCAGTCCGGCCAGGTCGACGACGACCGGATACGGGAAGTTCCGGAGAGCGAGCTTCCCGCCGCTGTACGCGGTCATCGCGAACTTGCGGACCTTGGTCTTCCCGTCCTCGGACTGCTCCGCCGCCTGCAGCTCGAGCCCGACGGACTCGGCCTCCACGATCTCGAACGTGCTGGGGACGTCGAGATCGGACGGCGAACCCGCCTTGGCGACCGGCGCTGCGGCGGACGCGCGGATCGGAAACCACCGGGACAGCTGAGAGCGGAGGCTCATCGTGCGACGTGCTCCAGTTGCGGGTGGTTGGCTTCGGCCGACTCGCCCTCCGGCTTGCCGGTCTCGTCGTCCCGCTCGTCGTCGTCCTGCACGGCGGACGGCGACGTCGCCCCCGGCACGGGAAGCCCCAGCTCGCGTCGCTGCCGGAGACGTCGCTTCAGCCGTTCGAAGTGGCGATCGGGATCGACGCCGCGGCGGTGGAGCAACTCGTCGTCGTTGAGCAGGCCACGGTCCCACAGCGTGGCGTCCGCGTTCGCCTGCTTGGCCGGGTCGGTCTCGCGGTGTCCGTCCCACTGCCAGGAGTGCGTCGGGAGGTCGCCGGCGAAGTTCAGTTCGTTCGGCAGGAGTCCCGGGACGAGCGAGGCCTCGTCGAGCCACCATCCGAGAAGTCGGTCGAGGACGACGCACTCGCCCTCGTCGCGGTCGACCTCGACCGCCTGCAGCCAGTCGTCGCGGTCGAGCTTGCCGGAGGCGAACGTGTAGCCCTGGGAGGTGCCGACGGCCTTGTTGAACGGCACGAGCAGGCAGCGGGCGATCTCGCCGACCAGCGCGTTCCGGAACATTTCGTAGGTCGTCGCCGGATGCTCCTGCTTGATCTGTCCGAGCTTCCACCCGGCCGGCAGCGTCAGCATCGCGCCCATCTCGAGCTCGATCGCGTCCATGGCCTGGGCACTGTCGGGGTCCGACTGGGCGGCGGCGTCGGTCCACATGACGGCGGCCCAGTCCGCCGCCGTCTCGCCGGCACGGACGGTCGCGAGCGTGAAGCGCCGGAGCAGTGCGAACAGCGGCAGCGCCGGGGTGACCTCGGGAATGCCGCGACGCTGTTCCGGTCGGGTCTCCCGGAACCAGTGGATCACCGACTCGGCGGGCAGGACGTCGGGGTCCAGCGTGAAGGCGAACGTGTCGCCGGGGTGCTCGGGGAGCACGTCGTACTCGGTCGGGTTGCCCTCCTCGTCGAAGCGGACGCCGTCGATCGCGTTCGGCCCCTCGAAGAAGCCGGGCGTCGTGACCTGGTCCCCCTCGAGGAGTCGGACGTCGAGTTTGACGCGGTTCCGAAGTCGGTTGTTGGTCTTCGGGACGATGAAGATCTCGCCGTCGACCGCCTTCGAGACGCGGGCCGTGCGGAGCCGGGACCCGAGCCGAATCTCGCGGGCCCAGAGGTTGAAGGCCCGCTCGACGACGTGGTTCACCCGCTGGTCGGGCGTCTCGAGCTGGAGTCGGGGCCCGCGGCCGACCACCTGGCACGGGAGCGACTGGACGAGTCCGACCCCGAACGAGTTGTTCTCCTGGCACTCGTACCGGGCCCGTGACCGGAGTTCGCCGCGGACCTCGGGATTGGCGGCGGCCGCGGCGGAGAGCGAGTCGGCGTTCGCCCAGTGCCGCCGGTTCGAGTCGGTCGTCTGGGCGGCGTCGTACGAGCCCGCGAGCTCCTCCTCGGAGGCGGCACGGACGCGTTGACGGAGCGCCCGGGGCCGCGGTGGTTCCGCGGCCCGCGTGTGGGGTCGCCCGAACGAGTCGAGGATCGGAGAGGCGGTCGTCACTCAAGTCGTGCCCGGTGGGGACAGTCGGGTGATCACGAGGCCGCGTTTCCCGGAACTCGCCGCGGCCTGCGAACGGAGGTAGCGGTCCGCCTCGATCTGGTCCCTCAGCGGATGCTGCTTGACGGAGCCGACGTCGCCCGAGGCCTCGGCGGGGCCGGTGGCGTTCGTCTCGATGGCTTCGGTGATCTCGTCGGACATGACATCGCGTTTGCCAGAGTTCGACGCGTGCGCGAACGCCGATCGGGGCCGATTCCGCCGCTCCTCGCGAATTCGTGCTACGGGTAGCACTTCCCGGTCGACCGTCACCGGCCGATCGGGGCCTCGCGCGTCGTCGTGACCTTCCCGCAATCGGGGTTCCGGCAGATGCGGTAACGGATGATCGACCCGTCCCGCTTGGGCACCGTGTTGCGGACCGTGTGACGTCGGCACCCGCAGTGCCTGCAGCGGATTCCGCGGTCATCGGTCACGACCGTCGCTCCGCTTGCGGCGACGAACGTCACTCCACTTCACGGGCGGCCGCCTGGAGTCCCCGGTCGTGTCGTGCTCGGGTCGCCGGCAGCCCTCGATCGAGGCGGCCGCGGCGCAGCCGACGAGGACGTCGAGGAGGTGGTTGTCCGGCTTCTCCGGACGGAGCGACCAGACGGGCACCGTGCGGCCGCTCTTCTGGTCGGTGACGAGGTTGCAGTACTCGGAGCAGACGTGCTCGCCCAGCATCCGGTGCAGTTCCGCCCGCTTGCCCCACAGCGACCACGCGCCCGGGTCGCCTAGGGGGACGGCGAAGCGGGCATGGACGAACGACTTCCAGTGGTTCACGTCGATCAACGCGTGCCGTACTCCCCGACGCGTGCGCGACGCCGGGATCTGCCAGTGGTGGCCGTTCCGGTCGCCCGGCTTCCGTGCGTACTCGGCGAACGGCTTCTGCGTCGGGCCCAGGCCGCGGCCGTGCGACGGCATCACGGTCGATCCGTGCGGGCTCTGCCGGCAGTACCGGTAGACGGTGTCGGTCCAGTTGCCGGCGTCGATCAGCAGGCGGTCGACGCGGGAGACGCCGCCCCCCTGCACCGGCCACTCCCGGCCGACGAGAAGATCGACGCACGCGGACAGACCGGCGTAGATGCGACCTTCGACGGCCGCCCGCGGGAACCGGTCCTCGAGCGTCTCGCGGGCGTCCGCCAGGGTGAAGTACTCGCGGCCCTGGTCGGGCCACGCGCCGTAGTCGACGAGCCAGCCACTGAAGTCCTCGGCGACCGCCAGCAGCCCGTACCACAGCATCGTCTGTTGCACGTCGACGAAGGCCACCAGCTTCGTCGCCTCGACCGGCAGCGTCCGGCGCTCGAGCGAGTTGAGCCGGTCCGGGTGGGCGACGTCCTCGGGAGCGAGCGGGGACTCCTCGTTGGCCAGGGCGTCACGCGGGTCGTTCTGGTACTCCGACCAGAACGCCTCCTCGTCCCGGAAGAAGAGGTTCATCGCGTGCTGCAGGGCGTCGAGCTCGTCCGGCTTGAAGCGTTCGGCCCAGACGAGCTTCGCCCCGGCCCGCATCCGCCGGCGGTTCGCCCGGTAGAACTCGGTCGCGGCGGAACCGTCTCGACCGGCCCGCAGTTCGTCGGACCGGATCTCGTAGTACCGCTCCCAGAGGTCCATCCGCTTGGGGAACGACTCGAGGAGCTGCTTGCGGACGCCGCCCCACTCGGGATTCGCCTGTCGGTCGAGCAACTGGTCGGCCGCGTCCCCGCGGTGGATGACGGTGCAGGCGCAGAGGGCCGAGAGCGCTTCGCCCGGCCCGACCATGCCGAGGATGTCGGCGGTGATCGTCTTCAGGCGTTCGTGACACTGCAGCTTCGAACGAGCGGAACCGCGGGTCTGGAAGTCGTCGATCAGGAACAGCGACGGGCGGAGGACTCGGCCGTCCGGCATGGTCAGCTGGGCACCGCGGACGGCGGCCAGGATCGCGCCGACGCCGATGATCGCCCCGGAAGAGGGGGAGCCCGCGATCGTCGGCAGCACGACTTGCTCGTCGGTCCACTCGATCCGCGTCGGCTCGCCCTGGTAGGTCTGCCCCTTCGCCCGGTTCGCGATCCGCTCGAGCTTCCGGATCGCGTGCATCGCCTCCGGGAAGTCGGCCAGCAACAGCGGGTTCGACTCGAGTTCCGTCTTGAGCCCCTTCAGCAGCTTCTTCGACTTCTTCTCGTCGGCGGCGACGACGAAGACGTAGGCGTGGTGGCCGTAGAGGATCGCCCACAGCACAGCCCGGGCGATGATCGTCGTCTTGCCGGAGCCGCGCGGAAGAGCGATGGCCTTCAACGTCCCCGTCAGCACGGCGACCTCCAGGTCGCGGATCACCTCGAGGTGGTCGTCGCTCCAGGAGAGTGGGAACGCCGACGCGTGGTACGTCTCCAGGTACTTCCGGAGATCGCGTTCACACCGCTTCCGCCGGCGCGGGCTCCGGACCTTCGGCAGCTTCCCGATCTCGCGGCCGGCCGCCGACTGCTCGAGACGACGCTCGTTCTCGCGTCGCTTCCGCTCCTCGTAGTCGTCGTCAGGGGAGGTGGTTTCGGACATCCACTGCCGTGCAACCAACTGTGTGTCGGGTCTCGACGGTTCCCTCCGGGGTCGAGGGCGTACTACTCGTCGGAAGAACCTACGGGCGGGGCGTTTACGGGGACGGCCCGACGGAACGTGGACCGTTCGGCCAGGGCTCGGCGAATCTCCCGGACGTCCTCCTTGATCTCGCCGACGTCGGACTTCACCGACTGCAACTCGACCTCGATCACCGCGACGTCGGTCGGGTCCGTCCACAACCGGGCGGCGACGAACGTCACGGCGGCGATCAACACGGCCGCCGCCACCTCGACCCAGATGCGGTCGATCTGCAGCGAACGCTGCGAACCGGCGTGCCGGGGGATCGTCTTCTCGTGGCTGGCCATGTCAGTCGCCGCCGTTGGTGGGAGTCGGTGTCCCGGCCTTCCGGCGACGCATCGCCAGGTAGGTGCCGCCGATGCTGACCAGCGCGCCGACGAGGACGTCCCACGGCGGTGGAAGGAACGGGACCAGTGGCTTCGCCGTCTCGACGACCTGCTCGGGCAGCGACTGCTTGAGCTCCCGAACGTCCGCCTCGAGGACCGCCAGCTGCTCGCGCTCGGCCTCGAGCTCCTCGAGGAAGGGGTCGGTCGCCCGCTCGGCTGCCGACCTCGTGCTCTGCTCGACGATCGCCGGCACCTCGGTCTCGACGGCGTCGCGAATGCGTGCCTGCAGGTCGACGTCGTCGATCTCGAGCTCGCGGAAGAACGTGTCGAGGCGTTCGGCCATCGCCCGGCCGGCCTCCTCGGCGGAGAGGCGGCTCGCGTCCTCGATCGCGACCGGGATGCGCTGCTCGAGCAACTCCTCGACACGTCGGTCGCGTTCCGCGTTCAGGCGGTCGATCTCGGTCTCCGGTAACGCTCTCGCGATCGCCGGGCCCATGTCCATCGCCGGCAGGCTGCTGCAGCCGACCGCCGTGGCCACACAGAGTCCGGCCAGGACGGCGATCGCCGCAACGTACAGCACCAGTCCGAAACCGCGTCTCTCGTTCGACATCCTTGTCCTCACTGTGGGACGACCTTGATTCGTTCGTTGGTCGGTGCCTTCTCGACCAGCTTGTCGGCCTCCTCGACGCCGGCCACCTCGACGAATGCGTCCCGCCACTTCACCCGGGCCTTGACGAGCTCGCGTGTGATGACGTGACCGAGGCGGCGCCTGGAGTCCCTGCCGTCGAGGAAGGCGGAGAACTTCGCGTTGAGCACGGTCAGTCGGTCACGCCGCTGCCGCGCCTGCTTCTCGAGGTCGCGGGCCTCGTCGGCGAGCCGGACCGCTTCCTCGAGTTCCTCGCGAGAGGGGGCCGACATGAGGTGGTCCGGGCGGAGGCGAAATGCGATAACCGGTGCACGCGTCCTGCGTGCACCGGCGCGATTGCGGTCTCTCGGCGTCCATGCCGATCGGCGACCAACGGTACGAACGAATAACGCGTTCTAAGATCGACGCGTGTCAACCCCGCAATCGGAGTCGAAGCATGGTCGCGAAGCGCGAAGCGTCCCCCGCCGAGGACGAGAAGAAGAAGTCCGTCGAGGTCCGCGTCCCCGTGTCGGAACTGCGGCGACTGGACCTCGAGGCGGCCCACCGCGGCGTCGGAAAGGGCCGCGTGCTACTCGACGCCTGGCGGCGCCTTCAGGCCGCGGACGGGTGAGCTGTCGGGAGGACCGTTGATCCTCCTCCTCCTCACCCCGGTCATTACTTCGAGTTGTCTGCCGACTCGCTCTCCATAGCCCGAGCGAGTTCCTCGTCCGGGAGATCACTTGGCCAAGGGCGCGAGCGGATCGTCCGGCGATAGGTCTGGTACTCCCCTTCGTTCTCTCGACTTGGGAAATAGCGCCTCCACTCGGCCCACGTCAGGTTCCGATTGACGGTGTCCTCAAGCACTCGTTGCCAACTTTCGGGATCGGCGTGGAGGGTGGCAATTCGTGTTCTTTCGGTTCCGCTCATTTCGTAGGCGATCAGGATCTCGCCATCTTCCATGACCGAAAGACAGTTGACGTGCCGAACACCGTTGTCAAGGTGCAGCGGTTCCCGCCACATCGCCTCACCACCAACGTCGAATCCGTAGACCTTACATCCTCGAAACGTATTGAAACACACGACGACCTCGCCGTTCGGTCCGACGGCGACGTCCTCGATATGCGACGCGCCGACGTCGGACAAAGAAACGTCAACTGGTTCGTGCTGAACGGGCTTCCCGTCCTCTCCAAAGACCGCAACGCCGAATCCCGCAGCGCGTGCGGAGACCACCGCAACATGGCCGGATGTCCCAACCGCGAGAGCTTCGTATCCGACAGGTGTATCGAGAAATGGCGTCGGCCCGCTGCGATTCCCCTCCAAGTCCTCGAAGTACGATACCCCGCCATCTTGGTGGACGACCAACAGCCTCCCATCTCGGGTGAACGCGATGTCCTTCACGAATCCGGGAACGACGAACGGGGGCAGCGGAACGTCAGCCCCATCGCTGCTTGAACGATCGCCGTCCAAAGCGGGAAGCAGGGTGATTTCACGCCCCCTATCGAACGATGCCACCAATCGCCCATCCGGCGAGAGCGCGAATCGACGCCACACGTTCGATACGGCTGGCGACTGGTAGAGCCGCTTGCCGGCAGAGTTCTCGACCACCAACCGACCATCGTCCCCAACAACCGCAGTGAGGAGACTCCCGTTCGCAGAGCCAATTAGGGAATGAACCCTCCCGTGGACGGTTTTCAGGGGAGCGGATAGGAGTCGAGGTGCATCACGAAAGTACGTCCGACGAACGCCTTCTCCGCCTTCACCCCTGGTCGCGATGATCAGGCCGCTCTCGGGTGACCACGTGACGTCCTCTACTAATCCACTTGGAACATCCCACGTACTGAGCACCTTGCCTGTCGGCCCCCACATGTATACCGCACTAATTTCGTTCGTATCGTGCACTGCAACTGCAACTCCACCCTTGTCGAGAAACGTCGGATTTGACATCACCGGGAGCTCCACAGTCTTTTTGAAGACCAGTTCGCCTCCTTCGTCGAAGACGTGGATCTCGGTTGGGTACGAGCCAAGGCACACAGCCACACGTCCGGTTCTGTCATCGATTGCAACGAATCGGAACGATGGATCGGGCACCTGCTCGTCGTCCGGTCGGCTCCAAGCCTCCGTGCCATTCGCATTCATCAACGCCACTCGGGATCTCGAGAGCAACGCAACTTGACCATCGTCTGAAATGGCGACATCAAGGCCGTCCGAGAACGACGTTTCCCATACGACAGTCCCCTCTCCATCGATCATTATCGCACGCGGCCGATCTCCGGAGACAAGCGCGACCGTCAGGCCTTCGCCTGCCGTGGCAACGGCTTTGACACGCTCGCCGACGTCCAGCTCATGGACAAACAGAGACGTGCCGTCCGAACTCCGAAAGGCTTGAATGAAAGGAGAACGGTCATTCGAGGCAACCGAGATGACGGTTCGACCGACCCTCACATGTTCAGCAAAGGAATTGAGCGGGTGCGTCCAACGCTTCGTTCCGTCGCCACCATAGAGCGTGATTCGTCGGGGGTAGAACTCGGAGACCACGTACTCTCCGGCTGGTCCCAGAGCGACTCGCGAGACTTTCACTCCTTCATCACTCGTTAGGAGTCTCGCCACTAGCGGCCGTGTCTGGAACACGCTCTGCAGCGTCGACGCGGCCTCGTCTGTCGGGACTCGATTGGCCTCCAGTGCGAGCAGGATCCCCACATCGAGTCTCTTGGAGACCTGCGTTTCGGCCAGAATCGCGAGCCGGCGCGATTCGGCGATGCTCGCCTCCTGTTCGGCACGGGCAGTGGCAGCGATCGCCGCATCACGTTGTTCTACGGACCCTCTCCAGAACACGACGGAGAGGACTGTCGACAGTGCGAGAACGGCGGCGGCGACGGACAAACCCGTCCACCACAGTCTCGCCCGACGCACGGCCGCGTGGATCCAACCGATCTCCTCCGGTCTGAGTTCGCCTGCGCGGGTCGTTGGCCAATCGCCGGCCCGAGTACGCTGGGAGGCAGTCAGGCCGGGCCAGCTGTCCCCGGCGGCCTTTCGCGAACGCTCCACATCAGTTCGCCAGCGAAGGAGGTCAAGGCGTTCGTCCAACCAGTTGGCGAGGTCCTCCCACTCGCGGAACAGTGCTTCGTGAGCCACTTCGACGTAGGTCCCGTCGTCGTCATCAGACCCACCCCGTGAGGTGAGCAGACGCCGCGTGACGAAGCGTTCGAGCATCGGGCGAGCGTTTTCCGGCAACTCAGTCCAACGTGCAGTCCGTCGCACGATATGGTCCTCGTCGTCGACGCGCACGAGATGGCTCGAGAACGATGTGTACAGTGCCTGCGATCTCGCGTCCGTGGACGAGGCACCCGCGATCCCCAGCTCAAGGAGCGTCCTGTGGGCGACCTTCGCCAAACAGCCGCGGATGCCACCGAGTTCGTTGTACTCGGAGTCTGCAATTCGGTGATCGGCGGCGAACCGATCGTGGAGTTCCCTCAGCGCGAAGGCGAGCAGCGGGAGCGCGTCCGCCGACTCCGTGTCGCCCACGATTCGATCGACCAACGCATCCGACTCGAACTCGATGCCGGCCTTCTCCGCGGGTAGGCGGACGACGTCGTACAGCCGTTCGGTCGGCATTCGGTAGAGGGGGTACTGAGCCGACCAAGCCTGGCACGCGACCAGCGCCGGGTGCCGCTGCACCGCCTCCAAGTGGTCCGTGCGGACGGTGGCCACGCAACGCCACGGCGACTGCGGGTACGCCATCAGGCACGAGAGGAAGTCGAGGAATCGTGCGGCGTCGGTCGTGTCCTCGCGGCTCAACAACTCCTCGAACTGGTCGATGACTAGCATCGGAGTCGCACGCGAACGTCCCGAGACGACGAGCAGTTCCTTGGTCGCGTCGACGAACGCGGAGACGCAGCCCGGTACTGGACTTCGGAGCTCATCTCGAAGCGTCCTCCAGTCTGGAACATCACCATCGGCAACCTTTCGGGCGTCCACGAGATCGATGGCAAGCCGCTCCTCCCAACCCGTTCCGCGAGCCTCGAGTTCGTTCCAGCGAATTGTCGGGAACACGCACCAGCGTTCCTCGTCGCGCTTCAACCGTGGCACAAGCCCCGCCTTGACGAGTGACGACTTCCCGGTACCCGACGCTCCAGCGACGTAGAGAAGCCGAGGGCGCCCAGAATCCAACGAGTGCCGAAGTCGTTCACCAAGCCCGTCGATCTCCTGATCTCGTCCGAAGTAAACCCCCGCCTGATGTGCCTCGAAGGAAGCCAGACCCGGGTACGGGCACTCGTCGAATCCCTCCACGGGCCACGGAAAGTCGTTCTCCGGGGCGAGGTTTGCGGATCGAAGACCGCGCTCGAGTCGAGTCCAGACGTCAGGATCGTCCAAGGGGATGCACTGTCGTTCCGCGACGATCGGTGGCAATTCGTTTGAGTTCCCAACCAGGATCGGAAAGACGTCCTTTCCCATCGCCTTGGCATGAGCGAGTTCAGCGAAACACCATTTCGAGTCCAGCCAGTGCTCGGACACGAGAACGACGAGAGCTCTGGACAACCGCAATTTTCGGTAGAGCTCGCTCTCCCAACTCGTTCCGGCCGGTATGCCCGATTCGGGATGGTCGTCGCGGAACGGGCGCTCGTATCCCATCTCCATGAGCTGGTCGTACACTCGTTCGGCGAAAGCACGGTCAATCGTACTGTAGCTGATGAACAACGTGCTCATCTGAGCCCTCATACTTCCAGTCGGGTCGAATCGTTCGGCACGCGTTGATGGCCTACAAGTGTCGGCCACAGGCGTGACGAGATCCAGCACTGGTGGGAGGAGGATCACCCCTCCCGCGGTCAGTCGTCGCCAGAATCCGTCTGCCCGTAGTTGGTCAACACGCCGCGGTAGAGCTTGTCGAAGGCAGTGCTGAACGCCTTCGTCTTCCACGAAGAGAAGTCGATCACCAGCTTCTTCCGGAGCTGTCGCCAGAGAACGTCGCCGTCTGTCTTGGCACGCCAGGAGTCGTCGAGGGCGACTGGGCAAAGCACGTCGCTTCCCCGTTCCTTCTCCAAGCCACGTGCCGTCTCGAGCTCAAGTTCGACCCAGTCGCTCTCGATCGAGTCCTTTGAAAGTACGACGACCACCACGTCCTGCCTTCGGAGGGCACGGTGGATCTGCTGCTGCATGTCGCCGGCCACCATGTCGTGGCGGTCGAGCCAGCAGGGGCAGCCGTTGTTGGCGAACTGCGCGTAAAGCTTGTCGGCGAATCGCGCGTCAGCGTGGGAGTACGAGATGAACACGCCTCGAGCGAACATTGGGCCTCTGAAGCGTTCGTCGAAGAACTGCGGGTCGAGTTCGTTGGCCCACCTGCCAGGCGTCATGTCTGGGTCGTAGCACTGAGCCATGAGAATCTCCCAACGGGAGAGGCCGCAGCCACGGAGAAACACCTCCGGAATCTGCCCCCGTGACAACGCCAATGTGGACGTGTCGACAAAGCACGGCCCAAGCTGGTCCGCAGCTTCGAGACCATGGGTGTTCCGCAGTTCGACACTGGCGAAAACTGTCTGCGCGAGTGTTGCCATCGTGAGGTCCGCGCCGTCGAGGTTCGCTCCTCCGAGATACGAGCCGACGAGTTTTGCCCCGACAAGACTCACTCCGCTGAGATTCGCATTTGCGAGCCTAGCCTCGCTCAGGTCCGCCGCGTGGAGGTTCGCCTGGGTGAGATTCGCGTCGCTCAGCTTTGCAACCGTGAGCCTCGCCCACTCGAGACTTGCGCCGCTGAGATTCGTCCTAAGCAGGTGTGCTCCGCTGAGATTCGCGTAGCTGAGGTCAGCCCCGGTGACATCCGCCCCGCTGAGATCTGCCCTGTAGAGATTCGCCCGGCTGAGATTCGCCCGGCTGAGATTCGCCCCGATGAGGTTCGGCTCGGAAACACCCCGGGCATTGAATGCCTCAACATCGGTCTTGAGCAGCTCCACAAGTTCTTCGTCAACCATGATCGTTCCTCGCTCTACGGGACGCCTGCCCACTCTAGCGACAACCGACAGGGAGGTCGTCACTCCTCCTGGCGCAGCGAAATTGGTTCTACGGCGGCTTGACCGTAGTTCGTCCAGATTCCCTCGCAGAGCTTGCGAAACGGCTCCTTGAACTTCCGCGCGAAGTCGAGCACTACCTTGTCGTGGAGATGAGCCCACGCTGGGTCCGGCAGCCTACTCTCCCCAAGCACCTTCTGCTTCCATGCTATGTCGAGCGACACTGGGCACAGGACGTCGATCTTGTTCTCCCGCTCGAACGTCCGGGCGAGACTGATCTCGTGCGCAACCCAGTCGCTCTTCACAGAGGCTTCCGACAGGACTAGCAGCACGACGTCGCTCTTGCCGATCTGTCGTGCAACCTGGTCGTTCACCTTACCCGCGACGAGATCTCGACGATCGAGCCACACCGTCGCCCCCTCGGCGTAGAGGCTCTTGTAGAGCTTGTCGGCGAACCTCGAGTCCTCGTGGGAGTAGCTGATGAAGACCCGCCTCGACGTCCCTTTGGCCCGCAGAAGGAACGCCTCGTAGAGGATGTCCTCCACGGCCCGAAGAGACAGATTCGGGTCGTACGTCTTGGCGTACTCAACCTCCCACGGCTCGAGGCCGCAGCCGCGAAGAAAACTCTCGGGGAGTCGCCCCCTTGACTGGACCAGAGTGTCGGTGCTGACTGGCGACGGCGCAAGGTGCTCGGCGTCGGAAAGGCCTCTCGCTTCCTGTAGATCCAAGGACGCGAAGACCGTTTTACCGAGCCGCGACCTGCCGAAGTTCGCCTCGCTGAGGTTCGCCTCGCTGAGGACGGTTCTGACGAGCTTCGCCCCGATGAGGGTGGCCCTGCTGAGGTTCGCCAAGCCGAGGTTCGCAACGCCGAGTTCTGCCCCGCTAAGATCCGCCAAGCTGAGGTTCGCAAAGCCAAGGTTCGCCATGCCAAGGTCCGCCTCGCTGAGGTCCGACCCGGTGAGGTCCGCCCAGCTGAGGTCCGCCCTGCGGAGGTCCGCCCTGCGGAGGTTCGTCCCGCTGAGATGCGCGTTGCGGAGGTTCGCCTTGATGAGGTCCGCCCCGGTGAGGTCCGCCCCGGTGAGGTCCGCCCTGCGGAGGTTCGTCCCGCTGAGGTGCGCGTTTCGGAGGTTCGCCTTGATGAGGGCCGCCCCGGTGAGGTCCGCCCTAGTGAGGTCCGCCCCGCGGAGGTCCGCTGCCACGACACTTCGGGCATTGAACGCTTCGACATCGGTCTTGAGCAGCTCGACGAGTTCTTGATCGGCCATGATTGGATTCCTTATCCCACGGGACGCCTGCCCACACTACCGATGGCCGCCGGGGAGATCCGTCATCCCGTGGTCACAGCCGGTTGCCTCTGCACCTCGTACTCGAAGCACCCCTCCGAGTAACCGATCGTCACGTCGTCCCCGAGCCACTTCCGAATCTCGGCCTGGATGCGTTCGAGCATCGCCCGTTCGTCGAACACGAAGTGCTGGAACTCGTTCTCCGCCTCGGGCATCTCGACTCGCGGCTGGGCTACGAAGTGCACGCAGTCCCGCATGTGCTCGCGGTACTCCTGCTCGGTGTATCCGTCGTCGAGCCAGTCCTGTTGCCGGGGCGTCGAGAGGTTCAGTTGCTCGAACCAAATCCCGGATACGCCGTTCACTCGCCAGTCGGCGAGCATGTGCTTCGTCGCTCCGTGCAGGTGAATCACGCTCTCGGTCCTTTCGTTGACGGGGGGACCATCAGTCCCGTGGTCAGGACGGGTCGGCGGGCTCCGGGGCAACTCGATCGACCCCGGCGACCCGATTCACTTGCTCCATGCGAACGGCGACGACTTCCGCTCCGTCGTCTGCCACGACCTCCAGCTGGGCCGCTCTACACGCTGCCCATGCCTCCTCGCCGGACCACGCGGCCACGTTCTCCTGCAGCCCCTCGACCCACTCGGACTCGTCGCCCGAGTACAGAACCGCGAACTCGATCTGAAACAGTTGCATCGTCGTCTCCCCAGTTGGTGAATCCCTCCCGCGCCGGGAGGGCATCTAGTCCCGTGGTCACGGCACCCGTGAACCGCTGTAGCTTCGCCACTCCGGCGTGTCGCTCGACGACCGCGAGGTTGAGTCGGGCATCTCATGTCGCCTCCGACCGCTGGACACCGAGAAGAACCGGCGCCCCTCCCGGCTTCGAGACGCGGAGCATGGCCGCGGAACGTCATGTCGCCTTCGCCCCTGCAGGACGCCAGCGCCAGGTGACCTCCGCGGGAACACGACCCCGTTCTCCTCGCACCAGTCCACCATCACGGCGTGCGGCACCTCGCCGGCGAGGTAGGCTTCAAGCATCGACATCGGCCGTCGCCTCCACAGGTCGGACCTTGCAGTTCGCCCGGCGAGGCATGTTGTCGCCGTACCCGAACGCCCGTGTGTAGCTCTCGGTGCGCTCGATCGCGTCGCGAGCGGACGCTCGGTTTGGAAACAGGTGAATCCGATCCCGCTTCGAGAAGTCGCACCAGTCGAGCAGGCCATCGGAGGGGTACTTCTCGTCGTGCTCCAGGCACAGCGGCTGTTCCCACTCCCCAGAGTTCCCGTACTCGACGACGACGTAACCGATGATCTTCGCCTTCTCAGCCACGCTCCCTCTCCCTTCGTCTGGGGGACTCAGCGTCCCGTGGTCAGTGCTCGCACCGCGCTCGTTGACATGGCATGTCCATGCGGGTAGGTGAATATGCGTTGGTCACAGAACTCCCCCGTCCGAAGAGCCTTCGATGAAACACCTGCTCCTCGCCTTCTTGGCTACTGCCGCACTTCCGGCCGGCGCTTACGCTCAACAGGAGGTTGGGAACGGATTCGTCCCGACGTGCCATGAGAAGGCCGCGCATGAGATCGGGCACCTCCTGGTCATCGGTGGACGGCGGCACTGCTGCACTGGAGTGCTGAACAAGGACTGGTCGAGCGGCGGATTCGTGCCGTCCGGTGCCAACGCCGTGCTGGTCGTCGTGCCGAATGCGTCGTGCACCGTGCGGCAAAAGGCGATCATCGGCGTCATCAACAAGTGCACTGACTCCTGCCTGGGGGACTCGGGTGGGCCTCTGAGCCGAATGGTCGATACGACTGGCGGGCAGTCGGGCAGCCCGGTCTTCAGCGTGCAGCGCGGCGGGTGTTCTGGCGGTCCGGTCTTTCAATGCTCGCCTCGCCGCAGTTCGCGGCAACGGTGCTGGCGAAAGCCGGGGGCGATCGCTCACAACTGACATCCCACGTTCGTTTGTGGTGACCACGGGATTCAGGATCCCGTGGTCACCGGGAACAGCGACTGCCGCTCCTCGGCCGCCACATACGACGGCCCGTTCGTCAGCAGGACCTCCACGGCCTTCGTGTCGTTTGAACCACGACGCCCTTGGTGGGCGAGGGCCTTGCTCACTTCGATCCGCCGCTTCCCGAAGCTGGGGTACAGCTCGTCGAGCAGCGGATGGTCGTAGTAGCTGAGGACGACCCGGGCCTTTTTGAATCGTCGCAGCTCTTCGGCGAGCTGTTCGTGCCGCGCCTTGGCCTTCTGCCCGTCCTGTGACGCCTTCGAGACCATCCCGAAGTCGTGCAGGTAGTAGGAGCCCTTCGTGAAGTACGGCGGATCGACGTAGATCGCGGTTCCGGCCTTGTCCTCGATCCGAGGAAGCAACTCGAAAGCGTCGCGACGCAGGATCGTCACGTTGCGGAGTCGGTCGTGCCACGCCGGCATCGAGTCGATCGCCGATCGCCATCGCTTCGCCGCGTGGCCGCCGTTGGCCGTGTACCGCACGCAGAAGTGGTGGTTGTAGCTCGACGTCCCCGCCACCCCGTTCCGTCCCAGCCAGGCGACCACGAAGTAGTGAAACGCTCGGTCGGGATCGACGTCGTCAACGGTGTCTGCCGAGTTGATCACGGCCGCAGACTCGGCGAACAGCGGCTCGGCCATCAGCGTCCTTGACAGCCGTTCGAAGAGTTGAGGGCCTCGGGCCGGGCAGGCGACCACGCGGGCGAGGTTCACAAGATCCCCGTGCATGTCGTTCGCCGTCTCCATCACGCAGGGCGACTTCGACAGCAGAACCGCCATCGACCCGCACATCGGCTCCCAGTAGACGCGGTGCTCGCCCAATTCCTCGAGGATCGCTCCTGAGAGGTTGCGCTTGCTTCCGAACCACGGAGCGAGCGCCGTGATGGCCATCTCCTCAGGGGGATTCATTTCGTCCGCTTTCGTTACAGATTCTCGATTCCGAGCGCCCACGGGATCATCGATCCCAGATGCTTCGCTCAGTTCCAGTCCATGGCCCGTCCGAGTTCTCGTCCCTCGCGGAGCAGCCCGGCCGAGAGTGCGACGCTGACCAGGACCGGGAACAGCAACGGCGAGGCCACGACCTCGACCGGCGTCTCTGGGCCCTGGACGCGTTGCACGGCACGGCGGACCGGCTCGAGGTTGCACTTCACTCGCGACCGTGCGGCCGCGAGGAGACGATTCCAGGAGGCCCGCGGCAGCGTGATCCGTTGCGGCTCGAGCTTCGGCACCGGTGGGCGACGTCGTGGCATCAGGTCGCCTCCTTCGCGAGTTGCCTGAGGAGTTGGCTGCGGACGTCGAGCCCCGCCCGGAGCGCCCGTCGAGCGAAGTCGCCGGCCCTAGACGCGAGACCGAACCGCTCGTCGTCGCTCATCGCGTCGAGCTGTTCGCCGAATCGCTCCT
>JANQQW010000075.1 GCA_028284885.1 Planctomycetaceae bacterium | reverse complement strand
CCAGTGGCGGACGGCCGGCCACCGAACGGTTCTCGGCGACGACTGGGCGCAAGTTCGAGAGAGCGGCCGACTCGACGAGGAGACTTCCCGACGGCACCTTCGCACGTTCGCCACGAGGGCCTACCGCCGCCCGGTCACGGACGCCGAACTCGACCGGCTGCTCACCCTCTCGGCCACCCGCCGGCAGGCCGGCCGCAGCCCGCTCGAAGCCCACGGGGACGCCATGCGGGCCGTCCTCTGCTCGCCGCACTTCCTCTATCTCGATCCCGGTGGCGAGTCGGAGGAGGACGGGACCGCCTACGCACTCGCCTCGCGGCTGTCGTACTTCCTCTGGTCTTCGATGCCGGACGACGAACTGTTCGCACTCGCCGCGAACGGGAAGCTCCGCCAGCCCGACGTGCTGTCCGCACAGGTCGACCGCATGCTGGGCGACCGACGGTCCGAGGCGTTCGTCGACGGGTTCCTCGCGAGTTGGCTCGTCCTCCGCGACCTCGGGTCGATGCCGCCCGACCGCCGCCGCTTCCCCGAGTTCTACCAGTACGACCTCGGCTCGGCGATGCGACGTGAGACCCATCTCTACGTGCGGCACCTGCTCGACGAGAACCTCGACGTGGGTCTGTTCCTCGACTCGAACTTCACCTTCGTGAACCGCCCACTGGCCCGACACTACGGCCTCGAACCGCCCCCGGGACCGGGCTTCGAGAAGGTCTCGCTCGCCGGGAACCGCCGTCGCGGCGGGCTTCTCGGGCAGGCGAGCGTGCTGACGGTGACGGCGAACGGCATCGACACCTCACCGGTCGTCCGCGGGGTCTGGTTGTTGGAGAACGTGCTCGGGACACCTCCCTCGCCCCCGCCGCCGGACGTCGAACCGCTCGACCCGGACAGCCGCGGAGCGAAGTCGATTCGCGACCAGTTGGAGAGGCACCGGAACGTCGCCACCTGCAACGAGTGCCACCGTCGGATCGACCCGATCGGGTTCGCCCTCGAGAACTTCGACCCCGTCGGAGGTTGGCGGACCCACTACGCGAAGAACGTCCCGATCGACGCCTCAGGCGAGCTGCCGAGCGGCGGAGCGTTCGAGGACGTCGTCGACTTCAAGTCGGTCCTGCTGGAGCAGCGCGAGCAGTTCACCCGCGCCCTCGCGACGAAACTGCTGGCCTACGCCACCGGGCGTCACGTCGGTGCCGCCGACCGGCCGGCAGTCGACGCGGTCGTCGCGGCCCTCGAAGAGCGTGGCAACGGGCTCCGAGACCTCGTTCAACTCGTCGTCGCGAGCGACGCCTTCCAGTCGAGGTAGGTCGGAGGTCGGCGTCGCCGCAGAGACGGCAAGCCCTACGGCCGTGGGAACTCCGTCTGGACCGAGGCCAACACGTCCCGTTCGTGGACCATAGCAAGAGCCGCATGGAGGCCACTTCGTGAGCGACGCCTTTCACCCCGACGTCCGGCTCGGCCGGTACCGGCACTACAAGGGCAAGGAGTACACGGTCCTCGGCGTGGCCCGCCACAGCGAGACCGAGGAGGATCTCGTCGTCTACCAGCAGGAGTACGGCGAGCACGGGCTCTGGGTTCGACCGAAGGCGATGTTCCTGGAGACCGTGGAGGCGGACGGCCGGGCCGTGCCGAGATTTCGGTACGTTGGTGAGGATGCCGTTCCCGGTTGACGGGTTCGGTTCTTTGCCTCGCGAGGCCACCTCCGGCCGGTCGGCGGCCCCCCGTCAGTACTTCGGGAAGATGGCCGGGGTCGGGAAGCGGGCTTCGATGCCGCCGTTCAAGTACTCCTCGCGTGGCAGGTTGACCTGGGGCCAGCTCGAGGGGCGGACGCGTACGACGCGGCCTGGGCGGATGCCCTCGATGATCAGGTCCGTCTCGAAGCGGATCTGGATCCCGCTGCTGCCCAGAGGGGGCTCTCCGTCCGGCTTGACGACCTCCAGGATCGGGCCTCGGCAGGCCATGTGGGCGGGGCCGTAGGCGCCGTGCGTGTGCTTCAACGTGTTCTCCACCGAGTTCATCAGGGCGGAGGCACCCTTCTGGAAGTCGGCGTACAGCGACGCGTCCATGCCTCCGAACAGCGTGGCGGTCACCTTGGCGTTGCCGAACTTCCCGTACTCGACGGCTTCGACCCGCGCGGGCATCCAGCGGCTGCGGACGAACGCCCTGTGCGTCTCGGTCTGACGGCGGGCGGCGCGCTGCATCGCCGTGTCGTCCAGCCAGACGTCGGAGACGTGGAAGCGGGTGAAGACGCCGCTGGGCGTGGGCTTCCACGTGATCCCGAGCAGGACCGGCTGGCCGTCGAGGGACTTCGTCCCGTTGGCGGGCCAGACCCCCTCGGCGACCAGATCCTCGACGGTGAGGCACTCGCGGCCCCGCCAGACGCGGGTGGCAGCGTCGAACGTCATCGTCTCGTCTTCGGCCTCGGCGTCTGCACCCGCCTTCGGTTCGCGACGGGCGACGATCGTGCCGGCGTCGTCCGCGACGACCACTTCCCGTAGCTTCCAGACCTGGCCCGTGCGGCGGCAGTGGCTGGGCTCGTCCTCGAGGAGGAGCACGTGGTTCTCCGCCGGTGCGATCCCCTTGCCGCTGTACCCGGCCGTCCTGCTCTTGTTGTCGACCGGCAGCACCGGCACGGCGGAGATCTTGGGGTCCGGCGGCAGGAAGGCCCGGACGTGCATCACCGTCCCGAGAGGAACGTCCCGGAGGTCCGCCGGCGCTCCGTGGTACCGGACCATCCCGTACGGCAGCATCGCGAAGGGGTGAGGGGCGTTCCGAAAGTACGTGCCCTCCCCTTGCACGCGGACGCTGCCACGGCGGTTGGCGTGGTCCACGAACACCAGCTCGCCCCGGTAGGAGTGCGCCTTCTCCAGCGGCGCGAACTCGTCGGGCTTCGGGCGGAACGGCTCGTCGTCGGCCGTGACGGTGCTTCCGAGCAGCCACACGCCGAGGGACAGCACGGCGATCCAGCGGGCGGACACGGGCTTCGTCATAGTTCGATCACCTTGTTGCTGTCGCCGAACGTGTCGGTATCCACGCCCATCCGCTGGGCCATCGTCAGCAGGAGGTTGCTCATGTGGGCGTCGGCGTTGGCGGGGCGGCTGCAGAGCCCGTAGTGCTGGCCGGGCTTGTCGAGCCGGTAGCCGTCGAAGTGCCCCTGGTTGAAGTCGAGGTGGCTGCCGTGCTTCAGGCCGAGGTCCGAGCCGCCGGCGAGCACGAGCGGGAGGTTGGCGTTCCCGTGGCTGTGGCCGTAGGACATGCCGCTGCCGAAGAGCGCCATCGTCGATCCCAGCAGCGGCTTGCCGTCGAGGTCCTTCGTCTCGTCGAGCCGTGAGAGGAAGTAGCCGAACTGCTCGACGGCGAAGGTGTCGTAGTTCGTGAGCTTCTCCATGTAGCCCTCGTCGCCCCCGTGGTGACTGAGCTGGTGGCGGGACTCGGTGATGCCGATCTCCGGGATGGCGAAGGCGTCCCCCTCCCCCCCGAGGCTGAACGTGGCGACGCGCGTGACGTCCGTCTGGAAGGCGAGCACCATCAGGTCGTAGACGGTGCGGAAGTAGTCGCCCGCCTGGGTCCTGGGAACGTCGCGGTTGGTCCGCTTGCGGTCGGCCTCGGAGATCTCGGGCAGCGGCGTGTCGAGCCAGGCGTCCGCTCGCCGCGTGCGAATCTCGGCCTCGCGCACCGAGGTGAGGTACTGGTCGAGGCGTCCCTTGTCGGCTGCTCCCATCTTCTCACTGATTCGCCGGACCTCCGCGAGGTTGTCGTCGAGGACGCTCGCCTTGCGGCGGAGGGCCCTCCGCTGAGCGGCGACGCCCCCCTTGGGCTCCTCGAACAGCGACGCGAAGATCTGGCTGCAGCGTCGCATGGCGGGCAGCTGCACGCCGTCGGCCGTCCAGGCGAGGGCGCCCCCGGTCAGGGCGATCTCCATGGAAGGGTAGCGGGTGTGCTGGGCGGTGACCCGGGCCATCTGCTGGTCGACGGAGATCGTGTTCCTCTCCGACGGGCCGATCTTCCCACCGGTGAGCCAGATGTCGATGCAATTGTGGTGGTGGCCCAGGCTTCCGGGGTGGTGCAGCCCGCTGACGGGCGTGATGACCTCGCGGAACTTCTCCAGCGGCTTCAGCGACCGGGAGAACTCGTAGTCCGTCCCGGGCGTGGTGATCTGGTAGTTCAGCGAGTGAACGCCGTTCGCGAGGTAGACGAACGCGCTCCGCCGCGGCTTGGCGTCGTCCTGCTCGGCCGCGTTCAGCGGTCGCATGCACTCCAGCATGGGGAGGGCGACGCAGGTGCCCAGCGCCCGGAGCGCGTGGCGGCGGTCGATCTGCCAGGACTGCGAGAGAAAGCTGCCCATCGTGAAGCCCTTCGTCGTCAGGGGTTGGTTGCCGTCGTCGCTCGTCGGCCGTCGCTCGTCGGCGACTTCATCTCTTTCGGACCAGTTCCGAGAGGGCCACGGCACGGACGATGTCCTTGACCCGGTAGTCGTTCTTCCGCGCCTCCTCCTCGATCCGGTCGAGGTCGTCCTGGTCGTCCACGGTCAGCACGCGCCGTAGCGCGTAGGTGCTGAGGTGTTCGATGAAGGCCCGGGCGACCTTGTCGCGGTCCTGGACCAGCAGCAGTTTGAACTGGACGGAGTCGGCGAAGGCCCGGCCGTCCGGCATCACGCCCGAGGCGTCGACGAGCGGATCCTCGCCGACCCCCGTCGGTACTCGCTCGCGCGTCCGCCACTGGCCGATGGCGTCGTACTGGTCGAACGCCAACCCCAGCGGGTCGATGTTGCGGTGGCAGGCCGCACAGCTCGCCGTCTTCGCGTGCGCCTCGATTCGCTGGCGGACGGTGATCTTGGTCCCCTTGGGCGGAACGGGCTCGATCGGGTCGACGTTGGCCGGAGGCGAGGGGGGCGTCCGGTTGAAGATCGCCTCGCTGACCCAGACGCCGCGGTGCACGGGGCGGTGGCGGGTTCCGTCGGAGGTGAGTCCGAGCACCGCGCCCATCGTGAGCAGTCCGCCGCGGTGGTCGCCCGGGTCGAGCGTGACCCGCTGGAAGCCGGCCGTTTTCGGCTCGGGCAGTCCGTAGAAGTCGCACAGCCGGGCGTTGGCCATCGTCCAGTCGGAGTCGAGGAACTGCTCGACGGGCAGGTTCTCCTCGAGCATCTCGCGGAAGTACTCGACCGGCTCGGCCCGCAGGCTCGTCTCGAGCCAGTCGTCGTACACCGGGTACAGCTTCTTGTCCGGGGGGAACATCCCCACGCGGTGCAGTTGCAGCCACTGCCGGGAGAAGTCGTCGATGAAGCGGTTCGACCGGGGGTCCGCCAGCATCCGGTCGACCTCCTCCGCGAGACGGTCTCCGTTCAGCGCCTCGCCCTCGGCCGCCTCGAAGAGCGCGCCGTCCGGCATCGAACTCCAGAGGAAGTACGAGAGCCGCGACGCCAGTTCCCAGTCGGTCAGCCGTTCGCGGGCAACGGGATCGCCCTCGACGAGGTAGATGAAGTTCCTCGACGTCAGCACGCTCTGCAGCAGGACACGGTACGCGTCGGCCGGCTTCTCCCCCGCCTCCAGTTCGACGGAGTACGTTTCCATGTAGTCCTGCAACTCTTCGGGCTTCACCGGTCGTCGCCAGGCACGTTCGGCGAATCGTCGCAGGTGTTCGGCGACGACCTCGGGCGTGGCGTCGGCGGGGGGCAGCACGCCGTTCCGCCGGGCCCGCTCCGCCTCCGAGACGAGCGGCCCCTCCCACTCGACCCAGTCGAGGAGCACGGTCGAGAAGATGCCGTTCCCCTCGCCGTCGAACATCTGCGGGGCGTTCGGGTTCAGGAGCAGGGTCTCGCTGCTGTGCGTGAAGACGTAGCTCCGGTTGGCGAGAGCGTTGCGGAACGCGGCACCGCCCCGCCGGTCGACGCCGTCCGTGGCGACGACGCAGAAGTGCAGTTGCGTCGGCATTTCGAGGAACACCTCGAACTCGTAGACCTCCGGTTCGTCCTCCGGCGCCGTGACGTCGAACTCGACGAGCGCCTCGACGGTCTCCTCGCTGGTCCTCTTGCCGATGCTGAGGTGGGCGGGCTGGCCTCCGGGGGGGCGGATGCCACTCGCCTGCAGGCGGAGCCGGTACAGCCCGCTGTGCTCGGGCCCCGTCCGGCCGAGCCAGTTCGAGGCGAGCGCCTGTTGGACGCGCCCCGGGAAGTGGAGGGCCCGCAGCGGTCGCTTCACGCCGAACCGGTCCAGCACCTTCTGCTCTTCCTTACCGCCGCCGTACCGCAGATCGGCGGCCGTCTTCCGGACCTTTCGCGGCTCGCTGGAGGCCGCGGGGAAGGCGCGGTCGAGCACGACGTCGGCGGCCTGGTAGTAGCGGTCGACGTGCGAGGGGGAGAGCGAGAGCTGCGACCCGATCCGTTCGTACCCGTGCCAAAGCGTGTCCTCGTTCAACTCGCCCGGCTTGGTCGGGTCGTAACGGACGCCGAGGAGGTCGTAGACCGTGTTCTGGTACTCCTTGCGACTGAGCCGGTAGTGGGCCACCGTCGGCCGCGCCGCCATCCGGGCCGCTCGCCCCGCCTTGAGCCGTGTGTCGAGACCCTGGACGAACGCCGCGATCTCGTCCTTGGTCGGCTGCGGCTCGTCCTGCGGAGGCATCTCGCCGCTGTTGACCTTGTCGAGTGCCTCCGCCCAGTGGTGCGAGTCCACCCCCGCCTTGAAGTCCCGCGACAGCCGGTCGAGCCGCAGGTCGCCCTCCTCCTTGTCCGCACTGTGGCAGCGCACACAGTGCTTCTTCAGGAAGGCCTCAAACGGTTCCGCAGCGGAGACGGAGGCCGTCGCCGAGAGGAGGGCGAACAGGGCGAACCACTTGGAGTGTCGGATCGGCATGGTGTCCTCGCGCAGGTCGCAACTCGACGCAGCCCCAGCCCAAGCCGCCCGGGAACCCGAACGCCTCCGGCCACGCTGGCTGTCACTCTCCAGTATGGCCCACGCGCGGGGCTCGGAGAAGGGACGACGTGAGTGGCCGTGCCGTCCTCGAAGTCGTGCGAAGGGACGTGACCGTCGGGCACGACGACTCGTTGAATCCGGTTTCGCGGTTCCGTAGCCTCGACGACGACCGTCGATTCCGGGGAACCTGCCATGCGCTCGATCCTGCGAACTGCCGTGAGACTGCTCGTCCTCGTCGGGCTGGCCGCCGTCCCGAGTCGGGCGTTCTCCAAGCCGCATCTCGTCGAGAACGGCCAGGCTCGCGCCAAGATCGTCGTCGCCGAGGACGCGCCCCGTTCGACCCGACTCGCGGCCCGGGAGCTGCAGGAGACCGTCGAGAAGATCTCCGGGGCGAAGTTGCCGGTGACGACGAAGCCGAGCGGCGACGTTCCCGTCCGGGTCTTTGTCGGGTCGAGCCGGCACACGGCGAAGCTCGGCATCACCGCCGAGGGGCTCGAGCACGGGGCGTACCGCATCGTCTCCGGGGAGGACTGGCTCGTGCTGATCGGGGACGACACGGACTTCGAGCCGGTCGAGCCGTGGGCACGGAACAACAGCGGCCGCGAGGCGCTGCAGGAGCGGTGGGAGAAGGCGAGCGGGTTGCCGTACGGCGTCCCGAACGGCGGCATGTACAAGAACCGCGAACGGATGCCTGCGGAGTGGGCCAAGGAGGAGGGCGAGTACTTCTGGGCCTACGACGAACGGGGTTCGTACAACGCCGTCTGCGGTTTCCTGCGGAGCCTCGGCGTGCGGTGGTACCTGCCGGGCGAGCTGGGCGAGGTCCTCCCGGAGACGAAGTCGATCCCCCTGCCCGACGTCGACGAGACCGTCGAGCCGGACTTCGAGGTGCGGCAGTTCAACGTCCGGTTCGGGACGGCGGACGACGAGGTCACGCGGTGGGCGATGCGACTCGGCATTCGTCAGGTGTACGGGCTGATGATCGCCCACGGGATGCACACGATGACCGAGCCGGACGCTGTCAAGAAGGAGCACCAGGACTGGTTCGCCCTGTACGGCGGGAAGCGGGACACGGAGCTCGGCAAGCGGCTCAACCACCTCTGCTACTCGAACGAGGAACTGTTCGACGCCACCGTTCAGTGGGCCCGGGCGCAGTTCGACGTCTACGACTTCGAGGCGGTCTCGATCATGCCGCCGGACGCCTACGGCTCGATCTGTCAGTGCGAACTCAGCAAGGGCAAGCAGGTCGACGCGATGGGCTCGCGGGGGAAGCTGTCGAACCACGTCTGGGACTTCGCCAACCGTGTCGCTAGGGAGGTCGCCAAGACGCACCCCGACAAGCTGATCTCCTGCTGTGCCTACGGGGCGAACACGCTGCCGCCGACGAACATCGAGAAGCTCGAGCCGAACCTGCAGGTGGTCGTCGTGGGGGGACGTCGCCCGCGGAACAGTCTCCCGGAGCAGCGCGAGTACGTCCGCAACCTGCGGGCCGGCTGGCTGGAGAAGACCGACCGGCCGATCATCGTGTTCGAGAACTATCCCTTCACGGGCCGCGGCACCTACCTGCCCGCGTTCGTCGCACGGACGATCGGCGAGAGCGTCAACGCGACGAAGGGGCACTCCCGCGGAGAGGACGTCTGGCTCAGCTTCCCGCGGTACCACGACGACCCGAACACCGGCTTCGACCACTTCCAGGTCTACTTCACCGCCCGCACGTGGTGGGGCGGCAAGGACGTCGACGTCGAGGCGATGCTCGACGAGTACTGCCGGCTGTTCTACGGACCGGCCGGCCCCAGGATGAAGGCGTTCTTCGACTACTGCGAACCCCACTACCAGGCGATGGAGCGGGAGAAGGAGAAGATCGACACGGCTCTGTCGCTGTTCGCGGAGGCGAAGGCGAGTGTCTCGCTGGACTCGGTTCACGGGAAGCGGCTCGCGTTGGTCGACCAGTTCCTCGACGCACTCCGCAGCAAAGGGCGGCTCCTCGCGCAGGGGCGGGGGCCGGTCCCGCGGATGCGGACGGTCTGGGAGCCGCGCGAACCGATCGTGGTCGACGGCAAGCTCGACGACGCGTACTGGGTCCGGCACCGGGACTGGTCCGTCGGGCGACTGAGAGAACTGCAGACCGGCGCGCGGCCGGTCTTCGGAACGAGCGTGATGGCGGGCTGGGACCGCAGCGGTCAGAACCTCTACTTCGCGATCCGCTGCGACGAGCGGCCGGGCGAGCCGTTGAACGTTACCGCGAAGAAGCACGACGACCAGGCCCTGTTCTACGGCGACGCGGTGGAGGTCCATCTCGACACGGACAAGCACAGCTACTACCAGATCGCCGTCAACCCGACGGGGGCCGTCGTCGACCTGGACCGCGGGGCCGGGCGGGGATTCGACTGGCAGTCCCAGGCCGAGGTC
>JANQQW010000035.1 GCA_028284885.1 Planctomycetaceae bacterium | reverse complement strand
CGTCGAGCACCGTGTCGACCGTCCGTGACCGGTCCTCACCCTCGCCGAGCGCGAGCCCGAGCATCTCGACTTCGTCCCCGCGTTCCGGGTAGCCGACGCTGAGCTTCATTGCGAACCGGTCGAGCTGCGCCTCCGGAAGCGGGTACGTCCCGTGCTGCTCGTTGGGGTTCTGCGTGGCGATGACGAAGAACTCCGACGACAACTCGAACCGCTCGGTGTCGATCGTGACCTGGCGTTCGGCCATCGCCTCGAGCAGCGCGGACTGCGTTCGGGGCGTGGCCCGGTTGATCTCGTCGGCCAGGAGCACGTCGGCGAAGACCGGCCCCTTGCGGAACTCGAACTCGCTCGTCCGCTGGTTGTAGACGTTGAACCCGGTGATGTCGCTGGGCAGCAGGTCCGGTGTGCACTGCACGCGGGCGAACCGGCCGCCGATCGCCCGGGCGAGCGCCTTCGCGAGCGTCGTCTTGCCGAGACCGGGGCGGTCCTCGACGAGCAGGTGCCCGCGGGCCAGCAGACAGACGAGGACGTTCTCGACGACGGCCGACTTGCCACGCAACACGCCGTTCAAGGCGTCGCGAACGCGGCCGACGGCCACGCGCTGGGATTCGACGTCGGGGGGAGTTTCGACGCGACTCACGACAGGGATCCCTGCAAGGTTCGAGGTTGGGCGACGGCGGACCGGGCGTCGCCGTCGGACGAGGCCCGACGGGCCATTCGCCGCAGTGAACGAAACGTGTCCTGTTGGACGACCTGGTCGCAGACGCTCGCATCGACGCGTTCCGGTCGGGACGAGTCGATCGAGTACGTCGCCCACTCGGCCAGCCGGACGAGTTCGAGGAGGCGGTCCCGCGTGTCCGGCTCCAACCACGGCAGTCGGCCGGCGACCCAGGCACGCGGGGTCACGCCCGGCGGGCGAGGTTGTTCGAGGGTGGCCAGTCGCTGCTCCACGATCCGCCACGCACGCAGAGCGGACGAGCGTTCGTCACGGCTCGGCCACCAGGACCAAGCGAGCCGGCGACCGGAGTCGGCGAGCGAGGCACGGAACCACCAGACGAGCGTCACCAGCACGCAGGTGACCGTCAACGCCACGGCGTTTCGCGTCACCCACGCGGCAACGACGACGGCCATCTCGACCGTGCGGTCCCAGACGGTCGGCTCGGGGCCGAGGACTTCGTAGCCCGGCGTCGGCTCGATCGTGATCCACGTGTCGGCCCCGATGTTGACCTCGGCCCAGACGTGCACGTCGTCGGAGCGGATCGGCGTGTGCCGGGAGCGAAGGTCGTAGTCGTCCGGGTCGGCGTAGAAGCCGCTGACGTACCGACACGAGTAGCCGAGCGAGCGGACCATGAGGACGGCCGACGTCGCGAACATGTAGTCCGGCCCGCGACGGGACTCGAACAGGAAGTGGGCCACCGGGGAGTCCGCGTCCCGGGGCGGCCGGGCGGCGTGGTCGAGGACGTAGTCGGTCCGCAACCGCTCGACGATCCGGTTGATCTGCGGCCAGCCGCGGGGGACGCCCTCGACCCACTCCTCTGCCAACTCGCCGATCCGCTTCGTCGCCTCGTCGGTCGGCAGCCTGCCGTGGTGTCGGTGGGCGTGCGGGGGGGCCGGGATGCGTTCGGCAAGAACGTCGGGATCGACCAGGCCCGCGTGCGTGTGCACGACGAGCAGGGACGGAATCCGGTCACGCGACATCCGCACGATCGACGGCTGAACCCACCGGAACATGTCCTCCCTGTCGACCTGGTCGATGTGGATCCCGAGCGTGTTCGGCGGCGTGGGCAGGCGGTTCGTCTTCAGGTTCACGAACTTGACGGCGTGCGTCACGTCGTCGCGAAACTCGTCCCGGTCGAGGTGTCGCTTCACCCGCAGCCAAGGCCTCTCGTTCACGTCGGCGATCTGCAACTGCGGCGGGTGTGGGAGCATCGGCTCCATGCTCCAACTCGTTCCGTCGAAGATGTCGTAGACCGCCAGCCGCAGGTGAACGGGAACGCGGCCGGCCACGAACAGCAGCGCATCGTTGCGAATCGAGTCGACGTCTCCTCGTCGCTTGGCGTTCGGGTGCTTCCGCATGATCGAGAACTGCCTGTTCGCCTTCTCGGTCTTCGAGAGTTCCCGTTCTCGGAGTTCGGCGAGGGCCTCCTGCGGCAGCGAGATCGCCCGCTCCGTCTTCTTCGGGATGAACGGCTCGGCGTAGTTCTCGTCGAAGCAGTCGTACAAGCTGGGGTCGTGCGACTGCATGAACGGCGCGTTGTCGATCGGGGCGAAGGTCTGGATGTCCTTTTCGCCGGCGACGAGCATGTCGCCGTTGCCGACGCCGTCGCGGGCGAACGGGTCGTAGGATCCGGTGCCACCGGAACTCGGGGCAATGCCCATGAGGGCGCGGGTCGTGTCGCGGGCCACGAGCGGCATGGCCAGCAGGCAGCCGGCGACGAGGATCGGCAGCGACAGCATCCACCGCGTCGGCCGGTGCTGCTCCGTCGAGGGCAGCAGGTTCACCCGGAGCGTGCTCCAGTAGGTGCCCATCAACCACCACACGCCGAGCACGGCGTACAGCACGACGAGCCCGTAGAACAGCGGGTCGGTCGTGAGGGCCGTCGCGAAGACGATCGTGAAGGTGCCGAAGATCGCCGTCGGCCGGCGGAAGGCCGGGTCGTAGGACAGCACGGCCGTGACGAGGACGATGTTCCGCAGCGCGGCGACGAGCATCATCTCGAACGGGAGTCCGGTCCCGAAGAACATCCGCTGGACGTAGGCGACCGCCAGCGTGCCGAAGCCGACGCCCACGGCGATCGGGTTGCCGAAGCGGTGCGTCCACGCCACGCGGCGCTCGAGTCGCATCGCCAACAGGTGCAACACCACGACACCCGCCGCAATCCCGAGGAAGACGGCCGCCATCGAGAGGCGGTCGCCGCCGTCCGACCGCCCGACCTCGTAGGCGAGCGCAGCGAGCAGCGCGAGTGCGACGGTCAGCGGCTGCACTCTGGGAACGTCATCCGACACGGCAAAGCCTCTCCCACCGCTTCCGGAACTGGGTCTCGACCGCGCCCGGCTCGTCGAGAGCGATCGTCGGTCGGCAACCACAGTCGCCTCCCTCGACCGGCGGCGATCGTCGGTCGAACGCCGCGGCCCGCAGGACGACGGTCCGCAGGTCCCCACCGCGACTCCGGTCGCGAACGTGCGGATGGACGACGAGGTCCGAGCCCACGAAGATCGTCAGTCCCTGCCCACGACTTCCGCGGGCCGACCACGCGCCCCCGTTCGTCCCTTCCCGCGGAATGCGGGCCAGCCGGTCGAGGAACCGCTCCATCCCGTCCGGACGTCCGCCGATCGAGACGAGTTCGTTTCCGATTCGGCAGTCCACGTGGGCGTGCTGACCGTGGTACACGGCACACAGGCTCGCTGCGAGACGGATGGACCACTCCAGCGTCGATCCGGGACCGCTCCCGACGTGTCGACTCGACTCGACGTCGAGAAGCACACGAACCGCCGAGAGCGCCGGGGCCTGGCGCTCGCAGACGACGAGCTTGCCGTGCCGCGCCGTCTGTCCCCAGTGGACCCGCCGGAGCGAGTCGCCGTCCCGGAACGGGCGGGTTCCCATCATGTCGCCGGCGTCGCCGATCCGCTCCTCGGAGAGAATGTCCTCGCTCGGTCGCACGTCGGCGGAGTCGAGCAGCGTGTCGAGCTTGAACAGACGCGGCCGGACGAGCAACGTCCCGTCGAACTCGACCACGCGGCTCGCCTTGCGAAGGCCGAACGGGAAACCGGTGACCAGTTGCGACTCCTGCTCGGGGTAGACGCCCCGCATCGGCGGTTCGAACTCCCACTCGAACTCGGTCGTCGCCCGCCCCGGAACCTGGGCGAGCGCGAGCACGGCTGCCTCGTCGGCGGCTCCGAATCCCCGTTCCAGCGACAGTCCCCAGACAGGGAACGGCAGCCGGTTCTCGATCCGGAGTCGAACGGTGACCGATCGCCCCTCCGTCGCACGGGAACGGTCGAAGGAGAGGGAACAGCTCAACCCTCGCACGGCGATCGTCGGCCACGCGTAGCCGAGGAACAACACGAGCAACAAACCGGCCAGCGGCACCAGGGCGAACGGCCCCACGAAGAACCCGCAGCAGGCCGCCATTGCCGCCGCCAGCGACAGGGCCGCGAACGGCTGCTTCATCCAGTAGAACCAACGGTTGGCCCACGGGCAGAAGTCGTGCGTGAGAAACGCGTCAGCCGAACTCGTCTCGCCGTCGCTCTGCGGGTTCGCCTCGGGCGCCGCGGTGCGACCGGACTCCCGAACCGCTGATGCGGAGTCGGCTGGCTGCGTGTCGCGCATGACCGGACCTTGGCTGGAACGGATTCGTGGGGTCTCGAGCCTGCAGCCGCCACACGACGGCCGGTGGAAGCAGGATGTCCGAGTCGGTTTCGGTTTCGCGGAGTCCCCGCCGTGCGAACGGTCGAACGTCGACGACGTGGGGTGCCCGGAGAGAGGGCGCTGGTCGAGTTGCGTCAGCAGGAGAACGTGGCGTTCCACCGGTAGTACGCAGAACGTCGGGAAAACGCAAACTCCTTCGACGGCTCTCCCGAATTGTTCACCCGAAAGCCGGTCGGCCGGAAACGGTCAGTCCAGACGCTCAGTCTGCGCAGGACGGATCGCCCGGAAAAGGGTCGAAGCACGAGTGCTCACGCCGACTTCGGGTCGAACGTGTGCGGAAAGCGGTCGTGGTGTCGCCAGCGGTCCCAGAATCCGGCGCGACGGACGTTCAGATCGTCGTGCCGCACGCGGAAGCGGTCCCCGGACTTCGACTCCAGGACCAACTCGTCGTCGTCCGTCACTTCGACGACGATGGCGTAGGTCTCGACGACGTAGCTGTACAGGTCGCCGCCGCGAGACGGAGCAATCCCCTTCGCTGCGGGCCCTGGCTCCGAGCCGTGCTGGGTCCGCAGGAGAATGACGAGGTCGCCGGGATGGAATCGTGCCCGTCGCATGGTCTTGGTCCAACCGAGGTTCCCAACCTCTTGTCGGGCCTGATGTTCTAAGTGTACGGGGACCGTGTCGCCCGTGTTGCGAAGGAATGATGAAAACTCGTTCGGAATCCCGAGGGTTCTCCCGGCGTCTCGCACGGCCAATCCACCGGATCGCAGCAGGCGGGCGGCCACAAGCCGTTTCTCACGTGACCTTTCCGTCCGCTCGACGTCGTGACCGTGCACGAACCGAACCACAACCTGCTACACTCGGAATACCGCGATTGACCACATGAATCCGCCCGTTCTGGAGCACGCCACCATGGCCACGATCGTCGAAACCACGGATGCCGCTGTCGTCACGCCGCCGCCCGTCAAGCAGGTGAAGATGCTGATCGACGGGGAATGGTGCGATGCCGCGAGTGGCAAGACATTCGCCACGTTGAACCCCGCAACCGAGGAGGTCATTGCCGAGGTGGCCGAGGGAGATGCGGAGGACGTGGAGCGCGCCGTGGCCGCTGCGCGACGGGCGTTCGAGTCGGGACCGTGGCCGGACCTCGACGCCCGGGACCGCGGGCAGTTGCTGTACCGGCTGGCGGATCTCATCGAAGAGAACCTCGAGGAGCTGGCCGCGCTGGAGACGCTCGACAACGGCAAGCCGATCCGCGACAGCCGCGCGGCCGACCTGCCGCTCGTCATCGACTGCTTCCGCTACTACGCCGGTTGGGCCGACAAGATCCACGGCGACACGGTCCCGATCCGCGGCGACTACTTCTGCTACACGAGGCGCGAGCCGCTCGGCGTCGCCGGGCAGATCATTCCGTGGAACTTCCCGCTGCTGATGGCGGCCTGGAAGTTCGCCCCGGCCCTCGCCGCGGGTTGCACGGTCGTGATGAAGCCGGCCGAGCAGACGCCGCTGACCTGCCTGCGGCTGGGCGAGTTGATGATCGAGGCGGGCTTCCCGCCGGGGGTCGTCAACATCGTCCCGGGCTACGGGCCAACGGCCGGAGCCGCCGTCGTGAAGCACCCGGGCATCGACAAGGTCGCCTTCACCGGCCACACCGAGACGGCCAAGGCGATCATGCGTGACGCGGCGGCCACGCTGAAGCGGCTGACGTTCGAACTGGGCGGGAAGAGCCCGAACGTCGTCTTCGCCGACGCCGACCTCGACGCCGCCGTCGCCGGTTCCGAGTTCGGGCTGTTCTTCAACCAGGGGCAGTGCTGCACCGCAGGCAGCCGGTTGTTCGTCGAGCGTTCGGTCCACGACCAGTTCGTCGAGAAGATGCTCGACCGCGCTCAGGGTCGCCGGCTCGGGAACCCGTTCGACCTGGAGACCACGCAGGGCCCGCAGGTCGACAAGGCCCAGTTCGACAAGATTCTCGACTACGTACAGAAGGGCGACGACGCCGGGGCGAAGCGGCTGACCGGCGGCGAACGGCACGGCGACAAGGGCTTCTTCGTCGAGCCGACGATCTTCACCGACGTCACCGACGACATGCCGATCGCCCGCGAGGAGATCTTCGGCCCGGTGATGTGCATCCTGCCGTTCGACGACGTCGACGAGGTCGTCCGCCGCGGGAACGACACGTTCTACGGCCTCGCCGCCGCGGTCTGGACGAAGGACGTGCAGAAGGCCCATCACCTCGCCCACTCGCTGCGGGCCGGCACGGTCTGGGTGAACTGCTACGACGTGTTCGACGCCGCCGCCCCGTTCGGCGGCTTCAAGATGTCCGGCATCGGCCGCGAACTCGGCGAGGCCGCCCTCGCCAACTACACGGAACTGAAGACCGTCACGATGAGCCTCGGTTGACCGAGCTCCCGTCAACTCGTCTGACGGGTGGCGTACGTCGATTCGGAGAAGTCCCATGATGACGACGTGCCGCCTCGTGAACTACGTTGCGGCCGAACCGTTTCGCCCGTTCCGCGTGCGCATGGCGAGTGGCGCCCGCTTCGACATCCGGCACCCGGAGATGATCCAGGTCGGTTGCACGACGGCGACCATCTTCAACGCCATGGACACGGACGAGGCGTCGCGAGAACGGGAGCGGGAGGTCTCGATCATCCTGATCGAGTCGATCGAGCCGTTGGAGAAGTCGTCGGTCGGAGACGAAACGTGACCCGCGAGACGGTCTTCGAGTACGTCGATGCGGAACCGTTTCGCCCGTTCCGCATCCGGATGGCGAGCGGGCGCGAGTACGACGTGCGCCACCCGGAGATGATTCGCGTTGGCGAGAACTCCGTCGTCGTCTTCAAGTTCGGCGACGAGAACGACCGCGTCTTCGAGCGGTTCAAGATGCTCGGGCTCTCGCTCGTCGAGTCGATCGAACACGTCGACACGGCGATGGCGTCGTGAAGTCACGAGGCCCGACAGACCCCGTGCAGCTGGCCGGCCGACCGCAGGGGCGAGTGGGCCTGTGGAGTGGTTGGCCGTCGCGGCGACACGCTTTGGTCACCACTCCCAGTCGACACGGTAGACGTGCTGCGGCAGCGGCTTGACGATCTCCCAGAACAGGTACTGGCGTTCCGGGTCCTCGAGCACCAGTTGCGTGCCCTCGTACGGCTTCAAACCCTCCCCGTCGATCTCCGCGACCCGCAGCTGGTACGACCGGAACGGCTTCCCCTCGGGCATGATCACCAGGAACGACACTTTGAACGGACGGCTGTAGACCATCGTCCCGATCCACCGTTGGTCGTCACGCTGGCAACCGTTCCAGTAGGTGCTCCTGCGGACGACCTCGAACTCGCTGCCGACCGGCCGGTCCGAGACGTCGATCAGGAGTTGGCGAGACTGCATCGACTGGCCGCCCACGACCGACGAGGCCTTCTCCGCCAGCACGCGAAACCGGTCCGGGTGCGAGTCGCTGCGAAGGAACACGTCCACCCCGGTCGTTCGCGACTGCGTGGGATAGACGTCGACCGGCTTCTGCTTCCGCAGCACCTCCCGCGTGATGGCGACGACCGAGCTCAACGGCTGGTCCCGTTGCTCCTCGGGCACGTTCTGCCACGGCCGGAAGTCCCAGATCTGCAGCCGCGACACCGGCAAGAAGGCCGACGGGTTCGCCGGTTCGAGGGCATCGACCTCCACCCGCGTGGGGTGTGGTTCGGTCTCGACTCGTGGCGGCGTCCGCAGGTGCTCCTGGACGACGTGGGCCACCTCCTCGCGGCGGAGCCGTTCGTACTCGCTCTCGCGGGGGAACCAGGCGACGGCTGCGGCGACGACCGCCGTGACCGCCACGGCCACCCACCAGGCTCCTCCCGTTCGACGACGCCTCGGGGCCGGGGTCGCGTGCACCTCCTCGCCGGCGATCCAACGTCGCAGTTCGTCGGCGAGCGCCGAGGCCGAGGCGTACCTTCGCGACGGGTCCTTCTCGAGGCACTTCATGGTGATCGCCTCGAGCGCCGCGGGGACGTTGGCGTCGAACGAACCGAGCGGCACGGGCGGCTCGTCGATGCTGCGCCGCAACGTCTCGAACGCGCTCTTCTCCTTGAACGGCGGACGCCCCGCGAGCATGGCGTAGAGAACCGCCCCCACGCCGTACACGTCGGTCGCCTCGGAGACGTCCTCCCCACGCCCTTGGGCCTGTTCGGGCGGCATGTAGCCGGGCGTGCCGATCACCTGGCCCGTCGCCGTCGCCCCGGCGTTCGCCTCGACGTTCTTCGCCAGACCGAAGTCGGAGACCTTCGGGTTGCCCGCCAGGTCGACCAGCACGTTGGCCGGCTTCAGATCGCGGTGCAGCACGCCGCGCTCGTGGGCGTGCGCCACCGCGTCGGCGATCTTCGCCGCCACCTCGGCCGCCTGCACCGGCGTCGTCTCGGCCGAACCGACCAGCGCGTCGAGCGTCGTCCCCTCGACGTACTCCATCACGAACCACGGAATCCCCTGCACGTCGCCTGCGTCGTAGACGGTGACGATGTTCGGGTGCCTCAACGACGCGGCCGTCTTCATCTCCGTCTCGAACCGGAGGCGGGCTTGATCGGAGGCGAACTCCCCGGTGAGGATGACCTTGAGCGCGACGACCCGGTCGAGTTGGGCGTCCCGCGCCTCGTAGACGACTCCCATGCCGCCGCGGCTGATCTCACGCGTCAACTCGTAACGACCGATCGCCCGCAACGGGAGCGGCTGGCGACCACTGGCGGTGGGGGACTGGGCGATCGCCGCGGCGACGTCGATCGTCGGCTGCGCCTCCCCCGTCCCCGACGACGTGTCGTGGGCCGTCGGAGGCGACGACGCAGCGACGTCGAGCGGAGGATCGGGACGCTCGGAAGGCTCGGGATCGTGCATGGTGGTCTCGTGTTCGCCGTCGTTCGCCGGCCACGGTCACGCTACTCGTGTCCACGAGCGTCGTCAACGAGGCCGGTCGACGGACCGTCGACCACCCGCGTTGCCCCCCTACCCCGGCATGTGGTTCACGAAGTACGCCTGCCACTCGCGGACGTGGGTGACCATCGCCTCGCGGGAACGGTCGGCGTCGCGGGAGGCGAGGGCGTCGATGATGGCGAGGTGTTCCTCGACCGCCCGGTCCAGACAGTCGGTGCTCGTCTGGAACTTGTTGAAGCCGCGGTGCAGCAGCCGGTAGCGGGCGACGTCGGCCGCCAGCCTCGGGTTGCCGCAGGCGTTGGCGACCACCTCGTGGAAACGTTCGTCGTGGTCGGTCCAGCGACGAATCCACTCCGGGTCGTCGTCGATCGAGTCGGCGAGTTCCTGCAACTCGCTGCGAAACCCGTCGAGGGTGCTCCGGTCGATCCGCCCGGCGGCCCGCTCGGCGGCCGCCCCCTCCAGAATCGTCCGCACCTCGAACACCTGGAACACGTCCTCGCGAGAGAAGGCGGCGACGATCGGCCGTCGGTTGGGCCGCAGCACGATCAGTCCGTCGCCGGCGAGCTGGACGATCGCGTCGTGCACCGGACTCCGGCTGACCTCGAGTTGCCGAGAGAGAGCGATCTCGCTGACCGGATCCCCCGGCTTGAGCGCTCCCGACAGGATCGCCTCCAGCAGTGTCTCGTAGACCGCTTCCGAGAGCGGCACGTCGCCGCGAACGGCCAACGGCTGGTCCAACGGTGTCCCGAGTTCGGACATTCTCGGCTCTCCAACGGCGAGGAACCGTGCAGGAATCGCAGAACTGCATGCACACGACCGAGTGTCGATCGCCAGACGGCATTCTACGGTCGCCAACCGGCAAACGTGTATCCAACGCGACCGTCTCGAATCCCGAATACCTGAATTTCGGCAGGCTGAGCCTTCAACTCACCCCGGCTCGCCTGTCATTCCGACAATTGTCTCGCCCGCGAAGGACCACCAACGATCGCCGCAGCACATTTCAAGAAAGCACCTTACGTCGAATCGACCACGTAGCGACCGTGTCGCGGCGCGCCGCTTGCATAGGATGCCTCCGGGGTAGACCAAGACAGGCGAACCCGCCCGCCGCAACTCCCTCCGTTCAATGGAGAGGCGAGAACATGGAACATCGAGACGCACACCGCATCATGCGGCGACTGGCCGCGGCGGAAGGCTACCTGCAACTCGGCATGGCACGGTCCGCCCTGGACGAGATCGAGTCGATCGAAGACGTCGGGCCCTTCTCACCACCGCGAGACCTCCTCAGAGGCGAGGCGCTCCGGCAGCTCGAACGGTACGACGAGGCGATCGAGTCGCTGCAGGTCGCTGCCGGCACGGTCGCCCCCCAGCATCGACCGCTCGCGTGGAGTTCGCTCATCGAGTGCTTCCGCGCCAACGGGAACGTCCAAGTGGCCGAGCAACTGGAGGAGGCGACGCAGACTCCGGGGGAGAAGAGCATCCTGCTCCCGCACGGCGTGCAGGTGGAGATCGTCGTGCAGGAGGTCGCGACCGACCGCGGCGAGACCAGCTTCGAGATCGACGAGCCCCCCTTCAAGCCCGAAGACCTGAACTAACACCTCTTCGCGCCGCACGTTCGTCGCGGTACAACCCCCGCCCCGTCTCGCCGTTCGGCATCCGATCCCTCCATCCGGAGGCGACCGTGTTCCCCCGTCTGCTCGCTCTCGTCTTCCTGGTGGTCGCGGTGCCCGCGTGCGCCGTCGTGCCTGGTCAGTCGAACGTGGCCGCCCACCGCCGCGTGGACTCGCCGCACCACGCCTACTACGAACCGAAGCAGCCGGACAAGTCGAGCAGTGAACTGCTCGGCGTCCGGAAGGCCAACCCGGCGTGGTGGATCGAGAACTCGGACAGCCCGCTGCCGTGGTGGTGGCGGCCGGACGACGAACCCGAGGTCCGCAAACGGACCTGGCTGATGCGGAACCCGTTCCACAACTTCACGAACTACGTGGTGGGTGTGGCCGATCGACACACCCACCGGATCGGACTCGACGCCGACAACGTCTGGAACGAGAACGGCCCGGTCAACCTGGCCGTGACGAACTCCGGGCCGCTGTTGTGGCTGCCGTTCGTCAGCTACCGCGGCTTCTTCGTCGAGGGGTACGCCGGCTGGCGGGAGCGCGGCAACTTCGGCCTCTCGCTGCGACGCGCACAACACGACAGCGACGGCACCGGCCCCCGTGGCAACAGCCCGCTCTCCCGAGCGATCGAACGTCGAGAGCGACTCGAACGAGAGCGACTCGAACGCGAACGCCTCGAGAACACAGCGCCTCCACTGCCCACTCCGACCGGCCCCGAGACGGTCGCGCCGGTTCGACTCGACGGGGCGGCCACGACAATCGAACCGTGACGAGTCAGGGCCTCGCCAGCTCGTAGACGACGTACGGTGCGGTCGTCGCCTCGTCGAACCACCCCGGTTCCGCCTCGCTGGCGACCGGACGGTGGGCGGCGACGACGTCGAGCCCGGCGACCCGAAACGCCTCGCGGTACGCTTCGTCCGAGCGGAAGACGTCTTCGACGACGACGTTCTCCGGAACGAGCCGGACGCGGACCGGCTGCCCCGAGACCAGCGGCGGCTCGTTCTCCGGGAAGTCGACTTCGCACGACCGCCACCGACCGGCGTAGAACTCCGGCGTGTCCGCGACGACGAAGGCCGTCCCGTCGGTCCGCAGCACGCGAGCCACCTCCGCGAGGTACCTTCGCAGCGCGTCGTCGGTCTTCAGTTCGAGGACGACCCAGGTCGAGAGCACGACGTCGAAGGTGGACTCTCGGAACGGGAAACGGTCTTCGTGCCCCACGTGACGGAACGTGAGCTCGGGACTCGCCCGCCGCGCGAGGTCGAGCATCGCCTCGTCGACGTCGAGTCCCGTCACGTCGAAGCCGAGCGACTGCAGGAACCGTGTCGAGCGGCCGGCACCACAGCCCGCGTCGAGGGCGCGGCCGGTCAGCCGTGACTCCCGAACGCGGCGTTCGACGGCGGCGAACGCGAGTCCGTCCGTACCGTCCGCCGAACGCAGTGCGTAGCGGGACGCGTCTTCCCCGTAACCGTCGGCCGGCATTCGGAGCGCGGCCTACTTCTGCCGCCCCTCGATCGCCATCAGCAGCAGGCCGGTCGCCATCACGAGGTGGTTCGACATGCCGCCGCCGGGGCTCACGGTGAGCGTCATCTTGTGGACGAACGGGTTGAAGTGCGTCTGGAACGTGGCGAGTTCCGCCCCGCTGTTGTCGCTGAGAGAGAACTTCTGCGGGATGATCGGCAGGAACCGGCGGAGCAAGGCCATGCCCATGCTGTCCTCCTTCAGCCGGCCGATCTCGTTGTCCTCGGGATCCATGACGACCCACTCGTCGCGGAGCATCGACTTGAAGCCCTCCCGCTTGAGCGCCCCGATCTTCTCGCCGCCGGCCGACTTGAAGACGTCGTACGCGGCCGAGAAGTCGATGATCGACCGGGCCTTGATCGTGAGCAGCTCCTGCTTCATCTCCTCGTCGCGGTAGAGGCGGATGTCCTCCTTCAGCTTGAACGCCTTCTGCTTGCTGACGGCGACGAAGTCCCCGTTCGCGTCGAAGATCTGGAACTTCGCACCGAGGAACGTGAACAGGTTCCGGCGGATCGTGAACTGCTTGCTCTCGGACATGTCGGACTCGCGACTGGGATTTGCCTGGACGGGTTGACGCCCAGCATACGGCTTGGCGAGGTTGGTTCCAGCGTCACGCTCCACGAATGACGGATTCGCCCGATGCCGCACACGATTCTGGGTGACAACCTCCCGGCACCGCTCCGCGAGATGCTGGGAGACGAGTTCGAGGTCCTGCCGTGGGAAACCACCACGAACGCCCCGGCCGCCGAACGGGAACGGATCACCGGGCTCGTCGCCTACGGGCATCCCCGCGTCGACGGCGAGTTGCTCGACCGGCTACCCGCGCTGAAGGTGATCAGCAACCACGGGGTGGGCGTCGACCACGTCGTTCTCGCCGACGCGGCGAGCCGCGGCATTCCGGTGGGCAACACGCCCGGCTGCCTCGACGCCTCGACCGCCGACATGACGATCGCCCTGCTGCTCGCGACCGCCCGCAACGTCGTCCGTGGCGACCGCTTCGCCCGCGGTCCGGAGTTCACCGTCTTCGACCCGTCGATCCTGATCGGTCGCGAGGTGACCGGGGCCCGGTTGGGCATCGTCGGCATGGGCCGCATCGGACGACAGGTCGCCAAGCGGGCCGCCGCATTCGACATGGAGATCGTCTACCACAACCGAAACCGGGACGAAGACGCGGAACGCGAGCTCGGCGTCCGCTACGTCTCCTTCGACGAACTGCTCGAACGGTCCGAGTACGTCGTGCTGAACTGCCCCCTCACGCCGGAGACGACCGGGTTGATCGGCGCAGCAGAGCTTGCACGGATGCGGCCGGACGCCGTTCTCGTCAACACCGCGCGGGGGGCGGTCGTCGACACGGCCGCCTTGACCGACGCCCTTCGCGAGAACCGGATCGCCGGAGCGGGGCTCGACGTCACCGAGCCGGAGCCGCTGCCCCGCGACCACCCGCTGCTGTCGCTGGAGAACGTCGTCGTCGCGCCGCACCTCGGCAGTGCCTCCGACCGCACGCGTCGTCGCATGATGGAGATGACGGTCGAGAACCTGCGGGCCGGACTCGCCGGCGATCCGCTTCCGTGGGCCGTTTCCACTTGATGCTTCTTGCACGTCGAGGACGGTCGCGGCACACTCGACTTCGGGCCGTACGACATCCTCGAGATGGAGACCGCCGTGAGTCGTCTCGTCGCTGCCATTCTCGTTCTCTCCGTCGTGGCTCCCGCCTCGGCGCAACTGCGTCGCGGGTTCGTGAAGCCGGGGCCCGGCATCCCGCCACACCTGAGTTCGCCGTCGCCCAACGGCTGGCTCGGCCCAGTTCGACCGGTGCAGCCGATTCACCGGCCCGGCCTCGGCACGGCGTTGCCCTACCCCGGGTGGCAACCGTGGCTGAACCGAGGGTGGGTCAACACGGTCGGCGTCGTTCCTGGGAACGTCTACGTCGATCCGTACGCCGGCCAGACGCCACTCGTCTGGCGGCCTCCGACCCCGCCGCCCGCCCCCGTCGTCGTCACGCCGCAGCGGGAGTCGACGCCGGTCCGGCCGAAGGTGCTCGAGTTGAACCCGGAGACCGGGCGACTCGAGGAGGTGCCGACGAGTCAACGCAGGTCCGACTGACCGTCACACGATTCCGTGCAGCGGTCCGCCGCGGGCGAACAACTCGTCCACCCGGCGCGTGACGGCCGGATCCTCCACCAGCGGCGGAGCATGCCGCGGTTTGATCCGGGCATCGACGACCAGCGACCCGCGGCAGCCCCAGTGCTTCTGCTCGACGAACGCCCCGACCCCCTCGACGTCGGCGGCCGGGTTCGACCGGGTGAACGTCACCCACAGGAAGTTGTCGAGCGACCGAGCCGTGAACTCGGCGTCGTCGACGAGCACGATCAACGGAAGGCCGTCGACCGGTTCGAGTGAGTCCGCCACGCGACGTGCGGCCGCCGGCTCCGTGCCGTACGTCGGCCCGCTGATCGCGAGGACGCCCGGCATCACCATCCGGGCAGCGTCGATCTCCTTCGGCAGCGGCAGGTCGCCCGGCACCTCGGTCGCGAGTTCCCGCCGCCTCGGCCCCGCGGCGGCGACGACGAGCTTCGAGCCCTCGTTGAAGCCGTGGCCGGTGTAGTCGAGCGTGTCGATCGTCGTTCGCGTCTGGAAGTGGAGGTCGTTCTCCCAGTCCACCCGCTCGAACACGTGCCGGAGGTACGCCTCGATGTCGTGGATGTCGAGGTCGGGATCGTCCTCCTTGGCGACGACGAACAGGTACTTCGCCAGCGACAACTGCCCCTGCCCGAGGATCGCGTTCGCCTGGGTCAGGAGTTCCTGCGGTCGGCGTCGCTCGGCGTACGGGACGTACCGTTCGCTGCCGACCGCCAACAGCAACGGGTGCACGCCCGCCGCGTCGACCGCGTGGACCGCGTGCACGCCCGGGATCTCCGCCGGGATCGCGGGGCCGGTGATCTCGTGAATGATCTCGCCGAACGACGTGTCCTCCTGCGGGGGCCGACCGACGACCGTGAACGGCCAAATCGCCCCGTCGCGGTGGTACACCTTCTCCACGCGCAGCACGGGGAAGTCGTGGGCGAGGCTGTAGTACCCGAGGTGGTCGCCGAACGGCCCCTCCGGCTTGGTCTCCGGAGCGACCGTCCCGCTGATCACGAAGTCGGCGTCCGCGTAGACCGACGGACCGTTCGCCTGCCGGACCATGCGAATCCGCCGCTGGCCGAGTGCTCCCGCGAACGTCAGTTCGGACAGGCCCTCGGGGAGCGGCATCACGGCCGAGAGGATCATCGCCGGGGTGCCGCCGACGATCACGTTCACCTTGAACGGCTCGCCCCGCCGAATGGCCGCCGCGTGGTGCACGCCGATGCTGCGGTGGATCTGGTAGTGCAGCCCGACCTCGCCGTCCGGCTCGTACTCGTTCCCGCCGAGTTGCACCCGGTACATGCCCAGGTTCGACTTCATCGGTCCCGGCCGGTCGGGATCCTCGCTGTAGACGAGCGGCAGCGTGACGAACGGGCCGCCGTCGTCCGGCCAGCACTGCAGCTGCGGCAGCGACGTCAGCTTCGTCTCGTTCGCCAGAACCGGCCCACGCGAGACGCGCTTGGGCAGCATCTTCAAGAGCGTGGGCGTCAGGCCCAGCGTGCCGAACGGCGCCTTCAGCGCGGCCGTCGGGTCGACCTTCAGCTCGACGAGCCGGCGGACGGCCTCCAGCCCGTCGCGAAACAGGAACCGCGTCCGGTCCATCGTCCCGAACAGGTTCGAGACCATCGGGAACGTGCAGCCCTTCACACGCTCGAACAACAACGCGGGACCGCCGGCCGCGTAGACACGCCGGTGCACCTCCGCCGCCTCGAGATGTGGGTCGATCTCCACGGGAATCCGCACGAGATGCCCGGTACGTTCCAGATCGAGCACGCATTCGCGAAGTGACTTGTAGCCCATGGCGTCCCGGGAGCGATGCGGAGTGTCGCGGCGTCAACCGACGTCGGGGGCATGGTAGTGCGATCGGGGAGTCTTGCCACCACGCGGCGGTTCCACCGGTTCCCCTATGTCGGGACGGCCGAGTCTTCGATACGATTCGGCCGCGCCGCTCCACCCGCCACCGAACGCCGCATTCCCCGTGACCGCCGTCAACGCCCTGCTGCTGTTCCTCGCCGTGGCGGGGCACACGAAGATCGTGGTCGAGGCGATCAACCGCCTCCACGCACGACGGCTGCGCGAGTCCGTCCTCAAGGGGACGCGGCACGTCCACGACGTGCTGATCCTGCTGTTCCCGCTGGTCCTCCTCTGGTGGCCCGGACTCAGCGGGCCGCGACTGCTGCTCGGAGGTTCCTGGACCGACCTGCCGACGTTCGGGTGGGTCCTCCTCGGCGTCTGCTGGCTCGGCGCGGCCGGGCTCGCGGTCTCGTCGGTCCTGTGGTGGACGCGGTCCGCCCCGTCGGTGCAGACCGCGTACGAGTCGAACGTCGTCGACGTCGAGACCCGGTTGGGGCGGAAGCCGCTCGCCGACGGCCCGTACCGCTGGCTGGCGAACGTCCCCGGCAACCAGGCGTTCCAGTTCGACGTCGTCGAGCGGACCTTCCGGCTGCCGGGGCTTCCGGCGGCGCTCGACGGTCTCTCGATCCTGCACCTCTCGGACCTGCACTACATCGGCACGCTCGAACGGGCGTTCTTCGACGAGGTGATGGCCGCCAGCCGTGAACTCGAGGCGGACGTCGCCGTGGTCACCGGGGACGTCGTCGACGACAACCGGCTGCTCGACTGGATCCCGGCGACGCTCGGCACGTTGTCCGCACCGCTCGGGCGGTACTTCATCCTCGGGAACCACGACTGGCGGTACGACCAACCGGGGCCGATCCGGGACGCCATGACCGACGTCGGCTGGACCGACGTCGCCGGTCGAGCCGTTCCGCTCTCGCACGCGGGCGAGACGATCGGCGTCGGCGGCGACGAGCGACCATGGATGGGCGACGCCCCGAACTTCGACGACGTGCCGAACGCGACGTTCCGGCTGCTGCTCAGCCACACGCCGGACAACCTCGGCTGGGCCCGTCGGCAACGCGTCGACCTGATGCTGAGCGGCCACAACCACGGCGGGCAGGTCGTGCTCCCGGTGTTCGGGCCGGTCTACAGTCCCAGCCGCTTCGGCTGCCGGTACGCGGCCGGGGCGTTCGACCGGCCGCCGACGACGCTCGTCGTCTCGCGGGGCCTCTCCGGCCAGCACCCGTTGCGACTGAACTGCCGCCCGGAGATCGCCAAGCTGGTTCTCCGGTCGGCTGCGATCGAGGAGGAGCACGCGGCGACCGCGGCGGTTGCATCCCACGCCGCCCCTTCGATGATGGAACCCTGACTTCGTCGATTTCCCTCGCCGGATGCGACCAGCCGTGCGTCCCCGTTCCCTGTGGGCCAGTTTCCGCGACGCCTTCGCCGGGCTGGGGTACGTTCTCCGGACGCAGCGGAACGCCCGTGTCCACCTCGTCGTGGGTCTCGCGGTCGTCGCGGTCGGGCTCGCGTTCCAGCGGACCAACGTGGCGCTCTCGCGGGCCGAATGGCTGGTGCTGGTGGTCGTAATCGGACTGGTGTTCGCGGCCGAGTGCTTCAACACGGCGGTCGAGGCGCTCGTCGACCTGCTCTCGCCGGACTGGCACGAGCGGGCGAAGGTCGCGAAGGACACGGCTGCCGCGACGGTCCTCTGCGGTGCGATCGCGGCCGTCGTCGTCGGGCTGATCGTGTTCCTACCCCGGCTCGCCCGGTTGTCCGGTCTCGTCGTCGGCTGAAGCCGCGTCGGTCTCGGGCTGCCTCGCCCAGTCGGCGACGAACGTGTCAAGGAACAGCTGGGACGCGTGGTAGATCAGGATCGGGAACAGGGCGAACGGCACGTCCGCCTCGGTCGCCAGCAGCAGGCCCACCGGCAGCGTCTTCTGGCTGCCGGCGAACAGCGTGGCGAGCAGGTCCGCACGACGAAATCCGAACGCCCGGGAGCCGAGACCGGAGACGAGCATCGCCAGCAGGTGGATGCCCACGCACGACACGAGGACCACGGCGACGGCGGCGACACCCGGCGACCCGCCGCCCCGCTCCGACGCGATTCCGAACCCGGCATTCACCGCACCGTTCAGAACCAAGACCAGAATCGTGGCCTGGGCGAGATCGCTGACGAACCGTTTCCGGCGGGTCGCGAACGCCGCGGCGACCGGGATCGCCCGCACGGCTTGGCCGAGAATCGTCGGCACGAGCACCACGACGAGCAGCCGCAGCACGAACTCACCGAGACTCAGTTCGATCTCGCTGCCGGCCGCGAGCCACATCCAGAACGGGGCGACGGCGAAGCAGACCGTGTTCGTCAGCAGGGTGACCATCAACGAGATGGCGTCGTTCCCGCCGGCGCGTCGCGTCCAGACCGACGCGGCCGCCATCGTGCAGGGAGCCGCCGCCGCCGCGACGAGTCCGACCGCCAGCCCCTCGGACAACTGCACGCTCGCGACGGGCCACGCCAGCAGCGGGATCAGCCCGTAGTTCACGAGCGACGCCCACAACACCGGGAACGGTGCGAGCAACGAGTCTCGGAGATGCCGGCTGTCGAGACTGAACGCCATCAGGAACAGCACGGCCGCCGTCGCGACCCGCGGAGCCAGCCCCTCGACCGGACGCCACCCGTTGGTCCCCAGCACGAGGCCGACCGGGATGACGACGCCGAGCCCGACCAGGAACCAGTTCTTGGCAAGTCGGCCCATGGAACGGATCGGCGGAACGGAGCTGGCGAGCGGGGGGTGTCAGCCCCCCGGTGACGCGCGGTCCCGAGAAGTCACGCCCGAACTGTCGTCCGAACGAAACCGGCCGGCTGACACCGGCCGCTCGCCTCAGGACATGCCGTGGTCGCGGTTGATGGGGACGCCGATCATCACGCCGTTGAAGACCATCTTCTTCTCGACGTAGCCCTGGAACTCGAACTCGGCGCGGCGGCCGGGGCGGAGCTTCGTCATGCGGGCCATCAGCAGCAGTCGGCAGGGGGGGTAGACGGGGGCCCGGAAGCGGACCTCGTTCATGCCGCCGAAGCCGAGGAACTCCCCGCCGAGCTTGTCGTACTTGCGGGCGTAGAAGCCGGCCAGTTGGGCGGCCGCCTCGCAGAGGACGACGCCCGGCATCAGCGGGAAGCCGGGGAAGTGCCCCTCGACCCAGAACTCGTTCGGAGTGACGTCCTTGTAGCCGATGACGCCGTCCGCCTCGGTGTCGACCTTGAGGATGGCGGTCAGCTGCTCCATCGCGTCCCGCTGCGGGTTGATCTGCCGGATGGCGTGCAGGTCGAAGAGGACGTTGTCCTCGTCGAACGAGTCGAAGTCGTACAGGGGCGGTGCGGGCATCGTTGGAACTTCAGGAGACGGAGCCGAGAGGTCACGCGATTGTGAGGATCTCGCGGACCTGTGCAAGGTCCGTCAGCAGCCGATCGGGCTTGGACGCCGGGTTCTTGAGATCCGCAAGCTTCCCCCGCAGCCCGAGCTTGTCACCCGCGTAGAGCGCGGTCCGCAGCCCGTGCTTCCGGGCGGCCGCGAGGTCGGTCGGCACGTCGCTGCCGACGAACAGCACCTCCCCGGGCTGCAGGTCGAGCCCGGCGACCCGTTCGAGCACCGCCTCCCAGTACGTCGGCGACGGCGGCCGGGCCCCCACCTGGTGCGACTGCACGAGCAGCCCCGGCTCGAACAGCTCGCCCGGTGGCGGGACGGTCCCCTGCTCGCCCAGCAGCCGTTGCAGCTGCGCCAGCGTGAAGACCTGCGTGCTGCCGACGACCCCCTGCTTCAGTCCTGCGTCGGCGACGCTCTGGAGCGTCCGCAGGGCGTTCGGGGCGGCCTCGGCTCCCTGGAGTTTCGCGTGGAAGAAGTAGGCGATCTTCTCCGAGAGCTCGTCCGGGTCGCCGTACTCCGAACGGTCGTACTCGTACTCCTTCTTCTCGAGCTGGGCGACGAGCTTTCGCCACAGTCGAGCCGAGTCGAACGCGGGCAGGTCCCCCCGGCGCCCCGTGCCGGCGAGGCGGGCCTCGTCGAGCGCGTTCTTCCACCGCTGGAACATGTACTCCCACGGAGCCTCCTCCGTGCGGTACATGCTGTTCCACATGTTGAACTCCTCGACCGTCTTCTCGAGCGCCACCTGCATGCGGAGCTGCTGCGGGTGCTCGTGGAGCAGCTCGCCGTCGGCGATGCGGACGAGCGTGCCGTAGACGTTCCAGACCACGGCCCGGACGCCGGGGAGCGGTGCGAGCGACGGCTTCGCCCGCGGCGGGTCGACCGGGGGGGGCTTCGGCCAGAGCGCGTCCTTGTCGTGGACGAACTCGAGGTACTCGCGAAGGGACATCGGCATGCGGACACCACGGCAGGGCGCAGCGAACGGGGCTCGCGAGTGGTCCCGCGAGCCCCGTGGAGTCGGTCGTCGTTGAGGTCTACTCCACGCTGCTCTCGGCGGCAGCCGTCTTCTTCTCGTCGTTGCCGGGAGTGACGTCGAAGGCGTAGAGCGTGTTGCGGTCCGTCACGTACATGTTGCCGTTCGCGACGGTGGGCGTGCTGTAGATGGAGTTGGGGAACACGATCGCCCCGGGCTTGCCACGCTTGTTGAGCGTGAGCACGACCGCCTCGACCTCGCCCTTCTCGTTCTCCTCGCCCTTGTTGGCCGCGAAGACGGTGAGGTCTCCCTCGGCGTCTCCCAGGAACACCTTGCCGTCGACGACCATGGGGGAGCCCCAGATCTCGCCGAAGGTGTCGAACTCCCAGTACCGCTTGCCGGTCTCGAAGTCGATGCAGTGCAGGAAGCCCATCAGGTCGGCGGCGAACACGAGGCCGTCGGAGACGGCGACCGTGGAGATGGTGCGGCGGTAGATCATGCCCTCCTTCTTGCCGGTGACCGTGCCGGCCTCGTCGTCGACTCCGCCGAAGTGCCAGATCTGGGCCGAGTTCGGGTTCGGCTTGATCTGGTGGCCCTTCGTCTCGTCGTAGAGCTGGCCCTCCTCGTGCGGGTCGACGACTTCTCCGTCCGCGTCGACGACGAGCACGGGGCTGACGTCACCGGTCTTGTCGAGGGCGATGCGGTACAGGTGGCCGACGCCGTTGCCGTGCTCGGGGTCCTGGCCGACGGCGAGAACGACGCTGTCGTCCACGACCACCGGGGTGGAGATGATCGCGTTGCGGGTTCCCTCGCCCCCGAGCAGCCAGTGGGTGTCCTTGGGGTTCAGGTCGAACTTCCAGTTGATCTTGCCGCCCCCCTCGCCGTCGCCGGCGGGGTCGAACGAGAACAGCCAGCCGTCGCCGCCGGCCATCAGGATCTGGGCCTTGCCGTCCAGTTCGGCGACGGCGGGCGAGCTCCACTGGCCGTGGAGGATGCCGTCGAACGGCGTGTTGTCCTCCCAGACGAGCTCACCGGTCTTCTTGTTGACGGCGATGAAGCTCGGCGCTCGCGGAGCGGGCACCTCGAGGTGCTCCTCGCCGACACCGTTCGACGTCACGATGAAGATGTGGTCGCCGTAGACGACGGGCGAACTGGTGGCGAGGTTGTGCGGGAAGACGCCGAGGTCCTCGATCATGTCGAGCGACCAGAGGATGTCGGCATCCTGTGCCTCGGTGTCGGTCTCGCCGTCGAACCCCTGGTTGCCGTTGGCGAGGCCGTTGACGTCGAGGCACATGATCTCGGCGCGGTTGGTGACGACGTAGAGGTGCTCGCCCTCGACGACGGGCGTGGAGCAGATGCCCTGCTCAGGCCAGTCGTTCACGCGGCCGGCGGCGAGTTTCGTCCGCGAGAGTTGCCACTGCAGGTCACCGGTCTTCTCGTCGAAGCAGAGGACGACGCCGAGGTCGGTCTCGGTGTCGTACTTCGGTCGGTAGGCGGACCCGTTGTTCGCCCCGACGAAGACCCGCCCGCCCGCGACGACCGGGTTCGCGTACGCCTGCGAGCCGGCCGGCTTGCTCCAGAGGAGACGCCCCGTGTCCGGGCCGAAGTCGATGGTGACGCCGGTGGTGGCGTTGACCATGTTGCGGCCGACCGTGCCGCCCCACATGGCCCAGTCGCCGGTGACCTTCGTCTCGGTGGCGGCCGTCTCGGACGGCTCGCCGGCCGGTTCTGTCGCGGAGGTCTCCTCCTCCGTGGACTCCTCCTCGGTCGTCTCTTCCTCAGTCGTTTCTTCCTCGGTCGTCTCCCCTTCACCGCCCTCGTCGGTGGTCTCGTCCGTGGAGGACTCGCCGCCGTTCTCGTCGGTGGAGGTGTTGGTCTCGTCGCCGGTGCCGCCGTTGCCGGCCGGCTCGCCGGTGCCTCCGCCGCAGCCGGCGATCAGCACGGCCACGAGCAGGGCGATCGCCCTGAACCAGTTGGTGCGCGTCATCGATTCACTTTCCCTTGACGGAGACGTTGTCCACGTAGGTGTCGCTCAGCGAGTAGAAGTAGAGGCCCGGGCTGCCCGCCTCGTTGGCGTGCGGGTCCTCGGCGACGAGGGACCAGTCGTCGGGCTCGGCCTTCTCCCGTTCCCAGATCTTGCCCTTGCAGACGGCCGCGCCGTTCGCGACGTCGACCTGGAACTTCATCGTGTACCAAATGCCGTCCTTGAACCGCATCGACTTGGTCTCGGCCATTCGCAGATGCGGGGCCCAGCTCTGGATCTGCAGCTTGTTGGTGTTCGCCTTCGCGATGAAGTTGTACCGCTGGTTGGTGATGCCGGCGTAGGAGAGCTTCCGCTTCCCCTCGAAGCGGAAGTCCGCCTGGATCACGTAGTCCTTCATGTCGGTCGGCCCCAGCCAGATGTAGATGCTGGGCCGGCTCGGCGGCTCGGTGTTCTTCATCACCGGCTCGTCTTCGAGGACGGCCGGCTTCACCTTGATGTGGCCGCGGACCCACGTCGGCGGGACGGCGATCCCCTTGAACTCGGCGAAGTCCCACGACCACGGCAGCGGCGGGAACACGCGCGCCCGGCCCGTCGCCTCGAGGTCGCCGACCTTCGCGACGAACTTGCCGGCCACCGCCTTCTCGATGCCGTCGGTCTTCAGTGTCGCCCCCTCGAACGCGACGCCCTCCAGGCCGTCGACGATCTCCGGGGCGGCGGCGACGCTGGCGAGCATCCGCCCATTGGCGTCAAACGTGCGGACCTCGTAGTCGACGGTCTCGCCCTTCTTCAGCGTGACCTCGTAGGGGACCAGTTGGGCGAGGGCCGCGTCCTTCTCGGCGGCCTTCTCCTCGGGCAACGGCGGGACGGGGTCGCTCTCGACCTCGGCGTCCGGCACCTTCAGGCAGATCATGCGGTCCCGCGTGCAGAGGAACACGCGACCGTTCGAGACCGCCGGGGAGGCGTAGATCTCGTCGGTGCCGGCCGAGGGATCGACGGCGGGCAGTTCGACGCGGCAGAGCTGCTCACAGCCCTCACGCGTGGGCTTCACGATGTGGACGTTGCCGCTGACCTCCATGAGGTAGATCTTGCCGTCCGCCCAGACGGGCGAGCCCTTGCCGACGGTACCGGCGTCGTAGAACCACAGGAACTTGCCGGTCTCGGAGTCGTAGGCGTTCAGGTTGCCGCCGTCGTCGACGACGTAGAGGATGCCGTCCTTGACGAGCGGGCTGGCGTACCCGGCCTTCAGGTTGTCGACTCGCCAGATCTGCCCCTTGTTCTTGCCGGGGACGACGGCGTCGGGCGTGAGGTCGCCGGTCATCGTGCCGTCGATGGCGGTGACGCGACCGAAGGCGTTGGTGTTCAGGTTGTCCTCGCCGTGCGTGGCGAAGACGGTGCCACCGTCGACGACGACGCTCGCGTTCAGGCCCCGACGAGACATGCGGAAGCCCCAGACGGGCTTCCCGGTTCGGGCCTGCATGGCGTACACGCCACCGTCCGCGTTGCCGCCGATGAGCAACCGCTGGCCGTCGACGACGGTGACGATCGGGCAGCTGTAGTTGGTGTCCTCGGGCTTGCCGCCGGGGGCGGAGACCCACAGCAGCTTCCCGTCGTTCTTGTCGAACGCGTAGTAGAAGTGCTTGGGGGCGGGCCCCTTGGTGTCGCCCCAGTTGACGGCGAGGAAGCTGACGATGAGCCGGTCCTCGTCGATGATGGGGGTCTGCGTGCGGCCGCCGTAGCCGGTGACGGTGCCGTACTCGGCCGTCATGTCGTGGTTCCACAGCAGCTTGCCGTCGCCGGAGTAGCACTTGAGCTGGCTGTCGACGGTGTGGACGTAGACGTTGCCGGTCTCGGGGTCGCCGACGGGGGCGGCCCAGCCGACGCGGGGGTGCGGAATGTCGCTCTGGGCGACGTTGAAGACGTCCTTCCACAGCACCTCGCCGGTCTTGGCGTCCCAGCAGACGACCTGCTGACGGGCGTCGAGCTTCTGCCGTGGGGCAGCCGCGTTCTGCCACGTCTTGCAGTTGAGGTAGACCTTGTCGTTCAGCACGATCGGCGTGGCCCGCCCGCCGATGTAGGAGACCCACTCGACGTTCGTGCCGGTCTCCGGCATGGTGAAGGTGATCCGCCCGTCGACCTCTTCACGCTTGCCGCCGGCGAGGGTGAAGGTCTCCGGCAGGTTCTTCTCGCGGGAGATGCCGTTCTGCTCGGGGCCGCGCCAGTGGGCCCAGTCGCCTGCCGTGACGTCGGCCACGTGGGTGAGAACCGTCGCGCCGACGAGCCAGGCGGCCAACAGCGGCGTCCGGGGCCGACCGAGCCTCTGCGATCGAAACATCATGGAGAAACCTCTCGGGATCGAGACATGGTGGGACGCGGGGGGTGCCGCCGGACTCCGACCGACAACGATGGCTTATGAGAACATTCCGACGCCGAAGATGGAAGGATGAACGAATCGGCGTCGTTCTCGACCAGGAGTCGGACACGTTCTGCGACGCACCTGTCAGGTTTCCTCGCGGCACACGTCCCCTTCACGACCGAGACGACGGCGGTACGCGCCGACCAAGGGTCCGCCGCGACCTTTGACACCCCCGTCTTCGCCCCCGACAATGGCGAAGTTCGCCAGTTCCCCGGAGCTACTTCATGCCCCGCCTCCCCCTGTACGCCCTCGTCCTGACCGTCGCCTGCTCGGTCGCCCCCGCCGTCGCGGCGGAACGCTCCGCCGAGACCAAGGCGGCCTCGCTCGAGCGGCTGACCAAGGACGTCAAGTTCCTCGCCTCGGACGAGCTCGAGGGCCGCGGCGTCGGCACCGAAGGACTGCAGAAGGCGGCCGACTTCCTCCGGGACGAGTTCCAGAAGATCGGCCTGAAGCCCGGCGGCACCGACGGCGGCTACTTCCAGAACTTCGAGGTCCCCTACGACGTCAAACAGGGCGCCAAGAGCACCGTCGTCCTCAAGGGTCCCGACGGCAAGACGCTCGAACTCCAGCAGGGCAAGCAGTTCCAGCCCATCGCCGCCGGCGGCAGCGGCCAGGCGAACGCCGAGATCGTCTTCGCCGGCTACGGCATCAAGTTCACCAACCCCCACTCCACCGACCCCGATGAGGCCGCGGTCTACGACGACTTCGCCGGCGTCGACGTGAAGGGTAAGGTCGTCGTCTTCCTCCGCCACGAACCGCAGCAGGACGACGAGAAGAGCCTCTTCGACGGCAAGAAGACGACCAACCACAGCTACATCCAGACCAAGCTGAAGCAGGCCAAGGACCACGGAGCCGCGGCCGTCCTCTTCGTCAACGACCCCAACCACGTCGCCAAGCAGAAGGGGAAGGACGACATCGGAACCCCGCAGTCGTTCGGCTGGAAGCGGGCCGACGTCCCGTTCGTCTTCCTGAAGCAGTCCGTCGTCGACGAGATGCTCGCCGCGAGCCCGCTGGTCGTCGGTGACGCGAACATCGAGTCGCTCGCCGCGGCGGAGACGGCGATCGACGCCGAACTGAAGCCGATCTCACAGCCGGTCGTCGGCTGGACCGCCGAGGTCTCGACGGAGTTCAAGACGGTCACCGACACCGTCGAGAACGTCATCGGCGTGCTCGAGGGCGAGGGTCCGCTCGCGGACGAGACCGTCGTCGTCGGCGCCCACTACGACCACCTCGGCTTCGGGCCGTACGGCTCGCGAGCCAGCGGAGCCGACCGCAACAAGCTGCACAACGGGGCCGACGACAACGCCACCGGCACGGCGGCCATCCTCGAGATCGCCCGCCGCTTCGCCGCCAACGGCGACAAGCCGCGCCGCCGCGTCGTCTTCATCGGCTTCGGCGGCGAGGAACGGGGCCTGCTCGGCAGCATGCACTACGTCAAGAACCCCGTCTTCCCGCTCGAGAAGACGGTCGCCATGATCAACTTCGACATGATCGGCCGGCTCCGGAACGACAAGCTCACCGTGATGGGGGCCGGTACCGGCCGGGAGTTCGGCAAGCTGCTCGACGAACTCAACACCGGCTACGGGTTCAAGCTCGCCAAGCAGGCCAGCGGCAGCGGCGGCAGCGACCAGGCCGCCTTCGTCGGCAAGAAGGTGCCCGTCATGTTCTTCTTCACCGGCACCACCAAGGAGTACCACACGCCGGCCGACACCGTGGACCTCGTCAACTTCGAGGGGCTCCAGAAGGTGACCGACTTCGCTGGCGACGTCACCTGGGCGATCGTCTCCGCCGACGAACGACCCGAGTACGTCTCCGTCGGCAGCACCCGCACCGGCGGCCAGATGGCCTACCTCGGCGTGAAGCCGGACTACGGAGCCGACGTGTTGGGTCTGAAGATCAACGGGTCCAGCCCGGACTCCCCCGCCGAGAAGGCCGGCATGAAGGAAGGGGACGTCATCACCCAGTTCGGCAGCGTCCCCGTCGCCGACATCAACAGCCTCGCCCAGGCCCTACGAAAGTACAAGCCCGGCCAGACGGTCGACGTCACCGTCAAGCGGGGCAAGGAGAAGGTCGAGCTGAAAGTGACCCTCGGCAAGCCCAAGAACTGAGCCCCGTGCCGACCACCTTCGCCAACGCCGCCGAGATGCAGGACCGGCTCGGAGGAGTTCCGCTCGAGCGGATCCGCATGACCCCGGCTCCCGGCACCGCGACCGTCGACGACCTCGAGCGCTGCCAAGCCGCGTGCGACGTCACGCTCGAACTCGTCGACGGCACCTTGGTGGAGAAGGCAATGGGGACCTGGGAGTCCCGCGTCGCTGGTCGGCTCGGGTTCTCGATCGAGCGGTTCCTCGAACAGCACGACTTAGGACTCGTGTTCGCGGGGGATGGCCAACTCAGGATGCAGATCGACTTGATCCGAGCCCCGGCACTGTCGTTCGTTTCGTGGGAACAGTTCCCCGATCAACGTCTGCCGCGCGACGAGTACTGGCCCGTGCACCCCGATCTCGCTGTCGAGGTGCTGTCGCGGTCGAACACGTCGGCCGAGATCGACCGCAAGACCCGTGAGTACGTCGAAGCCGGGGCGAAGCTCGTCTGGGTCGTCGATCCGGCGAACGGCCAGGCGACGATCCACCGGCCGACCGGCGAACCGGTCCAGATCGACGAGTCCGGTTCCCTCGACGGCCGCGACCTGCTCCCCGGCTTCACGATCCGCCTCGGCGACCTGTTCGACCAGGCCGCCGGCAGAGGGAAGCGGCCGAACTGAGCCCGAGCCGCGTCCAGGAGACGGAGCACCCCGTGCCGACGATCGAGCATCTCAACATGGGCTGGTTGCACGCGCCGCCGAACCCGGCCGCGTGCTGCCACGGGCTGCTGATTCGGGAGGGCGAACGGGCCGTTCTCGTCGATGCGGGCATCGGCCTCGCCGACGTCGCGGATCCGCAGGGCCGCGTGCCGGCGGAGATGATCCGCGTCGGCGGCTTCCAGTTTCACGAAGAGCTGACGGCCCGACGGCAGATCGAGGAGTCGGGGCTGCCGCCCGAGATCGTCGCCGACGTCGTGGTCACGCACTGCGATCCCGACCACGTGGGCGGCCTCGCGGACTTCCCCACCGCCACGGTCCACGTCTCGGCCGAGGAGATCGCGGCCGTCGAGTCCGGCCACTTCCGCTACTCCCCGGTGCAGTTCGACCACGGCGTCCGCTGGAAGACCTACGCGACGAACGACTGCGAGTTCCTCGGGCTGCCGGCCCGTCGGGTCGAGCACTCGCTGTCGTGTGACGTCAAGCTCGTCCCGCTCTTCGGGCACACGCTCGGGCACTGCGGGGTCGCCGTCGAGACCGACGACGGCGCGCTCCTCCACGTCGGCGACGCGTACTATCTTCGCGCCGAACTCGACGACCCGGAGCACCCGGTCGACGCGTTGGCGGAGATGGCGGCCGTCGACGACACGCTGCGTCGCGAGACCCGCGACCGCATCCGCAAGCTGGTCGCCGAGCACGGCGACCGCTTCGAGGTGACCGGCTACCACGACACCAGCGAGCTGCCGGGGTCGGCCCGCCGCCCGGCCTCGGCCGCCTGACGAACGAAGGGCCGCAAGGTCGAACCGTGGCGAGGATCCCGTCTGGTCCGTAGAACGGAGTCCTCGAGCTGAGCGTTCGATTCACCACCGACGAGCAGGACTGACACGTGGCCGACACGTCCCCGCGATTCCCCGGCACCCGCATGCGTCGCAATCGTCGGACCGACTGGTCGCGGCGGCTCGTGCGGGAGAACACGCTCACCGTCGACGACCTGATCTGGCCCGTGTTCGTGCACGACGGCGAGAACACGCGGACGCCGATCGACTCGATGCCGGGCGTCGAACGACTCACGGTCGATCTGCTCGTCGAGGCGGTTGCCGGGGCGGCCGAGCTCGGCGTCCCGGCCGTCGCGATCTTCCCGGCGACCGACCCCGCCCTCAAGAACGACGAGGCGACTGAGGCCGTCAACCCGGAGAACCTCGTCTGCCGGGCCGTGCGGGCGGTCGAGGAGGCGAAGCTCGATGTCGGCGTCGTCTGCGACGTCGCCCTCGACCCGTACACGAGCCACGGCCAGGACGGCCTCGTGCGGGACGGGTACGTCGTCAACGACGAGTCGGTCGAGATGCTCTGCCGCCAGTCGGTCGTGCAGGCCGAGGCCGGCTGCGACGTGATCGCGCCGTCCGACATGATGGACGGCCGGATCGAGGCGATTCGCACGGCCCTCGACGCAGCCGGCCACCAGTCGGTGCAGATCCTCTCCTACGCGGCCAAGTACGCGTCCGCGTTCTACGGCCCGTTCCGCGATGCCGTCGGCTCGTCCGGCAACCTCGGGACCGGGGACAAGCGGACGTACCAGATGGACCCGGCGAACACGGACGAGGCGCTCCGCGAGGTGGCGCTCGACGTGGCCGAGGGGGCCGACATGGTGATGGTCAAGCCGGGCCTGCCGTACCTCGACGTCGTCCGCCGCGTGAAGGACACGTTCGGCCTGCCGACGTACGCGTACCAGGTGAGCGGCGAGTACGCGATGCTCGTCGGCGCGGCCGAGCGGGGTTGGCTCGACCGCGAGAAGGTGATGCTGGAGAGCCTGCTCGCCTTCAAGCGGGCCGGGGCCGACGGGGTGCTGACGTACTTCGCCGTGGACGCCGCCCGCCGGCTGCGTTCCGGCTAGCCGGGCCGCGCTCCGACGGCCTGGCCGGGCGGGGGGTTCGGCCCGTCGACGTCGACGAGGCCCAGCGCCACGCTGGCGAGGGCCGTCACCATCACGCCCGCGATCGCCACCAGGCCGATCCACGGAATCCGTTCACCCGTCGCTCGTTCGTACTCGTTGCCGGTCATGTCGCTCCTCGATCGTCCCGGTTCCGGTCAGGTCGCCAACTCCTCCTCTTCTTCCTCCTCGACGAGCACTTCGAGGAAGTCGATGAACTCACGGTCGCCGGCGAGCGCCCCCGCGTCCTCCTCCGTCGTCAGGTCGGGGGTCGAACTCGCCCAGGCGAGGAAGTCCGGGTTGATCTCGTCGGTCGCGACGGCCCGACCCACGTCCGACGTGATCAACTGTTCGACGGCCCAGGCGACGTCGCTCGCCTTCTGGTAGCGGTCTTCCGGGGCCTTCTCCAGCAGCGTGGCCACCACCTCGTCCGCGTCGGCCCCCACGTCCGGGGCGACCTGGGAGACATTCGGCGACTCCGTGAGCGCGTGCCGCAGCATCTTCCGGACGGGGTTGGCGTCCGGGAACACCACCTGCCCGGTGAGGCAGCGGTACAGCAGGCAGCCCAGCGAGTACAGGTCGCTCCGCTCGTCCGCGAACGAGACGTCGACCCCCTGCTCCGGGGAGAGGAAGTCGTAGTTCACGAGGTCGTCCTCGGTGAAGACGAACCCGGCCGCCTCCTGCCCCTCTTCGACGTCGAGGTGCTCGAAGGCGTCCTTCGCGGCGGCCAACTCCGTCAGCAGGGCCCGCCCGTCGCGGTGCAGCCAGACGTTCTTCGGCTGCACGTCCCGGTGCACGATCTCTCGTTCGTGCAGGTGGGCGAGGCCGAGGGCGAGTTGCCGGCCGACGCGGTACGCCTCGAGCGGCGGCAGCTTCGTGTCGCGTCGCAGTCGCGCGGCCAGGGTCTCCCCCTCCAGCGGCTCCAGCACGAGGAACACGAACCGCCCCGCGTGTCCCACCTGGTACGTCCGCACGACGTGCGGGTCGTCGACCTGGATGGAGACGCGGGTCTCGCGGGCCAGCTTCCTGGCCTGCTCGGGGTCCTCGGCGAGCGACGCCGGGAACACCTTCAGACAGACCGGCTGGTCGAACTCCTCGTGGACGGCGTGGAACGTCCGGCCGATCCGACCGACGGCGACGTCGTCCAGCAGCCGGTAGGGACCGATCCGGGGATTGGACGAGACGCCCGCCTCGATCAGCCGACGGTGCAGCGGCGAGACCGCCCCCCGGTCGACGAGGTGCGCGAGGAACGCCCCGCCGTCGTCGGTCGGGGCGCCGCCCCCCGTCCACTCGGCGAAGCGTGCTTCGATCTCGCTCGCAGCCAGAATCCCGGACTCGAGCAACTGCCCCCGCACTTCGTCGATCGTCATCGGCCCTCCTTCGGTGTTTCCGCGTTGGCCCGCGATCGTATCCTGAGAAGAATCCCCCTGCCAACAGCGACACGCCGAACGAAGCGACCCCCACCCCGAGGATCCACGGATGCAGGACGAGGCCAGCTACGTCTGCGACGCGTGCGGCGAGGAGATCGTCGTCCCGGTCGATCTCTCGCAGGGCTCCTCGCAGGAGTACGTGGAGGACTGCCCGGTCTGCTGCGTGCCGAACGTGATTCGAGTCGAGTTCGACGACGGCCGGGTGACCGCGTGGGCCCGACGCGAGTGACCCGGTCGGTTCCGGTCGTCCGCCGGCCGCCGTTGTCCCGACGGGCGACGCCGTTCGTTTATCGCGTCGCACCACGTCTGCTATTCTCCGCACGTTCCCAGCCCCCACGGACGACGACGTGAGCGACTCCGCGAAGAAACGCGACCACTGGGTCGGCTTCGACCTCGGTGGCACCAAGATGCTGGCCGCCGTCTTCGACCCGAGCTTCGAGATCGTCGGCCGCCGTCGCAAGAAGACCCGCGGTCACGAAGGCCAGAAGGTCGGCCTCGAACGGATCGCCAGCGGCATCCGCGACGCGCTCGACGAGGCGAAGGTCGACGTCGACCAGCTCGGCGGCATCGGCATCGGCTGTCCGGGCCCGATCAAGATGGACGAGGGCGTGATCGCCGAGGCCCCGAACCTCGGCTGGCACGACGTCCCCGTCCGCGAGTCGTTGGAGAACGAGTTCGGCCGGCCGGTCGCCGTGCTGAACGACGTGGACGCCGGCGTGTACGGGGAGTACGCGTTCGGGGCCGGCAAGGGGGCGAGGTGCGTGCTGGGCGTCTTCCCCGGCACGGGCATCGGCGGCGGCTGCGTCTACGAGGGCAAGATCCTCCGCGGGGCCGTCTACAGCGCGATGGAGATCGGCCACGTCTTCGTCTCGCCGGAGGGATACCTCTCCGGGTCGAGCCGAGCCGGAGTGCTCGAGCTCGGGGCGAGCCGGTTGGCGATCGCGGCCGCGGCTGCCCAGGCCGCCTACCGGGGCGAGGCCCCCCGACTGCACGACAAGGTCGGCACCGACCTGAGCGCCATTCGCAGCGGTGCACTGCAGGACGCGGTCGAGAACGGCGACGAGGTCGTCGAACGCATCGTCCGAGAGGCGGCCGAGCGGATCGGGACGACGGTCGCCAGCGTGGTCCACCTGCTCTCACCCGACGTGATCGTGCTCGGCGGCGGGCTCGTCGAGGCGATGCCGAAGCTGTTCGCCAAGACGGTGAAGGAGACGGCCCGCGACCGGGTGCTGCCGACCTACGCCGACACGTTCGACGTGAAGGTGGCCGGGCTGGGCGACGACGCCGGTGTCCGCGGAGCCGCCGCCTGGGCCCGCGACACGCTCGGCGAGTCGGCCGAGGAGCAGCCAGCGCCCGTGACCGCGACGTCGACGGAGGAGGCGAAGTCGTGAGCGACGAGCCGCTGCTGTCCCTGGTCGGCCGCGAGGTCGTCATCGACCTCCGCAGCCGGTACGTCGTCGCCGGGCGACTGCAGAGCGTTGGCCGCGACCACCTCGAACTCGTCGAGGTCGACGTTCACGACCTCGAGGACACGACGACGACTCGCGAGGTCTACGTCGTGCAGGTCCGCGAGCTCGGCATCCGTCCGAACCGGGCCCGCGTGCTGCTGAGCGTCGCCGAGGTGGTCGCCGTCTCGGCCCTCGACGACGTGCTGCCGGGTTGACGCTCCCCGCAGGCGGCATCACGCTGACTCGGACTCACCTACTGCACCACACAGCCCGAGGCTTCCTCATGACGCTGCCACGCACCGCCGCCGTTCTGCCCGCCCTGCTCCTCCTCGCCGCTCCCGCGTTCGCTCAGGAGTACAAGAGCGGCATCAAGTGGGAAGAGCCGAAGGTCGTCACGCCAGGGTCCGAGCCGGGGGCACCGCCGTCCGACGCGACGATTCTCTTCGACGGCACGAACCTCGACGCCTTCGAGGGGGGGGACAAGTGGACGGTCGAGAACGGCTACGCCCAGGTCGGGCCGGCCAACATCAAGACGAAGGAGTCCTTCGGCGACTGCCAACTGCACGTGGAGTGGGCGACGCCGGAGAAGGTGAAGGGGAACGGGCAGGGCCGCGGGAACAGCGGCATCTTCCTGATGGACCGCTACGAGGTACAGATTCTCGACTCGTTCGGGAACACGACGTACTTCGACGGTCAGGCGTCGGCCGTCTACAAGCAGTCCCCGCCGCAGGTGAACGCCAGCCGCGGCCCGGGCGAGTGGCAGTCGTACGACATCCTGTTCACGGCCCCGCGGTTCGACGAGAACGGCGACCTCGCCCGCCCCGGCTTCGTGACGGTGCTGCACAACGGCGTGGCGACCCACCACCACTTCGAGCTGCAGGGCCCCACCTCGTTCACCGCCCCGGCCGCCTACCCCAAGAACCACCCCGCCAAGGCCCCCATCCGCATCCAGAACCACGGCAACCCCGTCCGCTTCCGCAACATCTGGATCCGCGAACTGAAAACCGCCGTGGGCGTGCACCCGGAGAAGAAGGTCGAGGCGGCGAAGTGAGTCTGAGCCTCGAAGAGATTCGCCGACTTCTCTGGGAGGATTGGGATCCAATCGGGGTCAGCGAGTTCTCTGACTGGACCGACGAGTACGACTCATACGCGCCTGGGCTCCAGAACCTCCTGCGCACCGGGGGGACCACGGACGACGTATTCCGTTACCTCTGGACGATCGAGACCGTGTCGCTCGGAATCTCGCCGACCCCCGAACGGCGAGGCCGAACCATGCGGCTGGCTACGGAACTCGCGGAACGACATTCCGGCTAATGGGCGCACCCGGGCACTGTGGCGGCCGAGGCTTGTGCAGAGCGACATAGGAGCGGTGCCCCGAGGGTGCCGACCTCTCTTCGACCACAATGAACAAGAGCGATCGGCGAGGAGCAGCCAGCATGGATCGACTACGTTCTTGGATGCTTCTCGCGGTCGTGCTCGCTGGTGTCCTCCCCGCCCTCTGTCACGCGGCGGAGCGGGAGACGGGGACTCTCGGCGAGGGTCGGCCCTGGCAGACGCCGTACTACGTCCACGACACGGAGGTGCCCGGGCCGACGGTGTTGGTCGTCGGAGGGATGCACGGCAACGAGCCGGCCGGCTACCGGGCCGCGGACCAGATTCGCCACTGGCCGGTCGTGCGGGGCAAGCTCGTCGTCGTGCCGGCGGCGAACGTCCTCGGCTTGAAGCAGAACACACGCTTCGTCCCCGACGCTCCGCCGGCCGTACGGGATCTCAATCGCGACTTTCCCGGCGACGAGCACGCGACCGGTTCGGCGAAGGGCGAGATCGCGGCGGCACTGTGGGCGTTCGTGCTCGACACGGAGCCGGACTGGATCTTCGACCTCCACGAGGGGTTCGCCTTCAACGTCTCGCACGAACCGCCCGAGGGCGAGAAGAAGTCCGTCGGCTCGAGCGTGATCCACGCCGACGACGAGCAGACGACGGCCCTCGCCCGACGGATCCAGACCGCGGCGAACGCCACCGTCACCGACCCCGACCGCCGCTTCACCCGTCTGGACCGGGGCCCCGTCTCGACCGGCATCGTCAGCGCGACGACCCGGCGACTCGGTTGCCGCGGCATGATCCTGGAGACGACGTTCAACCGTCAGCGGCTCTCGGTCAGGGTCCACCAGCACCGCACGATGATGAACGTCGCGCTGCGTGAACTCGGGATGATCGACCGAGACTGCGTCGATCTCGTCGTCCCGACCGAGCGAGACGGCCGGCTGGCGGTCGGACTGTTCGACGGCGAGGGTTCCTCGGAACGGGGAGTCGCGAACGTCACCCGCGTTCTCGACTCGGCGAAGGACGTGTACGTCGCCCACCTCCGACCGGCCGACGTTCACTCCGAGGCACTCGCCCGGTTCGACGTCGTGATCTTCTCGGGAGGCAGCGGGTCGCAGCAGGCCGAGTCGATCGGGAGGTCCGGTGCGAAGGCCGTACGGAGATTCGTTCGACGCGGTGGCGGCTACGTCGGCATCTGCGCCGGGGCGTTCCTCTGCTCGGCCCACTACGACTGGTCCCTCGACTTGATCGACACACGCGTCTTCACGGGATCGCGGACGATCGAGGGGGTCGGGCGAAAGCAGATGTGGTACCGCGGCGGATGGGCCGACGTCCGCATGGAGATGACCGACGCCGGGAGGCAGGTCTTCGAGCAGACCCCGGAGTTCGTCGACGTCCGCTACCACAACGGGCCGATCGTGTCGCCAAAGGGCCATCCCGGCCTCGAGCCCTACGAGGTCCTCGCGTACTTCCGAACCGAGACGTCGAGATACCCGCCGCAGAAGGGGACGATGGTGGACACGCCGGCCATCGTGACGGGACGGTTCGGCGACGGTCGCGTGATCTCGATCAGCCCCCACCCGGAGGCCACGAACGGGCTCGACTCGATGATCGACTCCGCCCTTCGCGCCGTGGCACCGTCCGCCAACCCGGTCGTGTGTGGGCCAGCAGACTGACGGCGAACGTCGTGCGGTCGAGGTTGCCTGCGTTGGCGTCGATCGAGGCACCGCTACCGCTGGTCGGAGGTGTCGGCGGCGACGTTGCCGAGATCGGCCGCCAGGATCCGTGAGAACCGGACGGCGCCCGCCTCGTTGAGGTGGGTGGCGTCGAAGAAGTCGCCTTCGCCGAACCGCGGATCCGAACCGTAGTCGAGCAGCGTGCACCCGGTGGCGGTCGTCACCTCGGCGGCCCACCTCTCCCACTCGCGGCGCATCTCGGGGTCGAGGTGCTCGTAGTAGGCGGACGTCTTCGGCGTGCACACGAAGACCACTTCGACACCGCGTTCGCGACAGACGTTCGCCGTGGCGACGACCTTGTCCCGCGTCTCCTTCCACATCCTGGTCGAGTTGGTGGCGTACCACCGCTCGTGCCCCGCCGCGTGGAGGCGAGCCGACGGTCCGTCGTAGGCGCCGGCGCGGGGTGTCCATCCCAGGTTCACGTCCTCGACCATGTTCCGCTTGGCCTTCATCGACTCCAACTCGCCGAGGCGACTGGCGATGACGGGGTAGCCGTACCGACGTTCGTCACCGTCGTGCCGCTGGGACAGGATTCCCCACCCGTGGTAGTACAGCGACTGTCTCCACGGTTGAGCTCCGACGGACTCGGCGTTGGAGTGCCACGGCGAGAACTCGGAAACAGCCCAGACGACCCGGTCGAGTTCGGGAAGCCGGTCCAGCAGTCGAAGCACGATTTCGGCGTCGTACCAGGGGCACTGGCCACTGCTCGCGAAGTTGTAGGTGTACTGGGGCAACTCTCGCGGGGAGATGCCCATGGCCCCGTGGGAGGAGCCGACGACGACTTGGCGAACGCGGTCCGCCGGGACGACGGGGGCGTCGTTCACCGTTGAGAGGACGGCCTCGACCTCCCGGGCACTCCGGACGAAGGAGTTGAGGAACACGCCCAGCACGACCCCGGTCGCGGCCACGCCGAGCCCGAAGGCGAGTTCCGAAGAGCTTCGCCGACGTGCCCACTGCAGGATCGGTCGTTCGACGAAGAGGAACGAGCCGGTCGCCAGCACGAGTGTTGCCACGAACGCGACGGCCGCCGCGGTGGGCGAGGCGTCCGGTTTCGTGACGCCGAGCCACGTGTAGACCGGCAGGTGGAACAGGTACGCGCCGTAGCTGATCCGGCCGATGAGTGACAGCCACGTCAGCCGCCCCAGCCACTCGGCCGACAGACAGACCAGGAAGAGGCCACCACAGGCGAGGTGCAGCAACCACCCCGACGTGGCGTACCGGGGAAGCAGCGTGTCGGTGGCCGACGCGTACAGGACCGCCGCCAACGCGACGAGGGCGAGCCCGGCCGACGTCGACCGCGTCACTCGACCGGAGCGTCCCTTGAGCCAGGCCTCCCCGAACGCCGCCCACGCACCGATCGAGATCGCGGTCAGTTGCGTGACCGTGATCCGCGAGATCAGGCCGTTCGTCTCCTCCTCGGAGAAGCCGGACGCCAACAGACAGTCGCCGACGAAGTACGCGATCGCCGGGGTCCCGAGGATCAACAGCGGCGGAATGCACCGTGTCGGCCACTTCGGCAGTCCCATCAGCAGAACCGGCCACACCCAGTAGAAGTGCTCCTCGACGCACAGGCTCCAGAAGTGGGCCACCGGCGTCGCCTCCGCCACGTCGCCGCGGAAGTAGTCACGAGAGTTCGCGAGGTACCGCCAGTTGAACGAGAAGTCGGCTGCCCAGCCGATCTCTTCCGACGGGGCGACCCACCACAGGACGGCGAGCGTTCCGTAGTAGACCGGGAAGATGCGAGCCACGCGACGGAGGTAGAACCCCGTGAGGCTGCGGCTCGACTCTCGTTCCCGCAGCAGGATCCGCGTGATCAAGAAGCCGCTCAGCGCGAAGAACAGGCCAACGCCCGCGACCCCGGTCACGTCGGGAACCCACTGCAGCGCCGCCGTCGAGTTCGCGTGGGCCAAGAGCACGGCCAGACACGCGGCCCCGCGCACGGCGTCCAACTGCGGAAGGTGTTCCCTCGACGAATCCATCGTCGGAGTATCGCGCGACTTGATGAAGGGACTGTTTGGATTCCCGGTCGGCCCCTTCGAAGAAACCGCTGCGAACGGCCCCGTCGCCGCGCGCGACGGGCGTCGCTGCGGAGTGCGAACGTCCCAGCCGTGCCCCGAAGCGTACCAAGTCTCCGTGGCCCCCACAGCACGAGGATTACGTTAAGTCGTCCGGGACGGGGCGACTTGGCGAGGGGCTTCGGGTATCTCTCGGTCGTCAATCGTCAGCCCTTCGACCAGACCGAGTTCGTCGTGCAGGACAAGCCCGGCTACCGTCCCGAACTCGACGGCCTCCGCGGGCTCGCGGTGCTGCTGGTGCTGCTACACCACTTGGACCCCCGGCTCGTGCCGGGCGGGTACGTCGGAGTGGACGTCTTCTTCGTGCTGTCGGGGTACCTCGTCACGCGAGTGATCCTGCGTGACCTCGACGCCGGGGAGTTCTGCTTCACGCGGTTCTTCCCCCGTCGCTTGCGGCGACTCGCCCCCGCGATGATCGTGACGCTCCTCCTCACGATCTTCGTCGGCTCCGTCCTGATGACGCCCGGCGACTTCGAGCGTCTCGCCGCCAGTGCCCAGTGGCACCTCGTCTTCGCCAGCAACCACTTCTTCGCCGGCGAGGTCGGCTACTTCGAGCCGGCCGCCGAACGGACCCCGCTGCTGCACTTCTGGTCGCTCGCCGTCGAGGAGCAGTTCTACCTCGCCTACCCGTTCCTGTTGGTCCCGCTCGCCCGCGCCAGACGATTGCTCGTGCCGGCGATGCTCGTCGGCGTCGCGGCTCTCTCCTTCTGGCACGCCTGCGACCTGACCGCCCGCGCGCCCGGGTACTCGTACTTCGTACTCTCCGCGCGGGCCTGGGAACTGGCGATTGGAGGGCTGCTCGCCACCACTTGGATCCGTCGTCCGGCTCCCCGCTGGCTCCGCGAGGGGCTGGCGGTCGTCGGGCTCACCGCCGTCGTCGCAGCCTCGTTCCTGTACGACCCGAACACGCCGTTCCCGTCGCTCTTTGCCGCTCTTCCGGTCGTCGGGGCGGCCGCGTACGTCCTCGGGAACGACCGTCCTCTCGAGGAACGACTCGCCCCCACGCTCGCCGGCCTCGCCTTCTCCAACCACGTGGTCGTCTTCGTCGGACTGATCTCGTACTCGCTCTACCTCGTCCACTGGCCGGTCGTCGCCTTCACGAACTACATGTCGATCGGCGAGCCGGGCCTCGCGTCGAAGGCGACCTGCGGGGCCGCCTCGCTCGTGCTCGCCACCCTCTCCTGGAGACTCGTCGAACAACCCGTCCGCAACCGACGACTCCTCAGCCAGGACACACAACTCCTCGCCACAACCCTTGCCGGTGCGGTCGTTGTGGCCGTGTGGCCGACACTCGTGTCGCCCGCCGCACGGCAGGCGGACTTACCGGGACTCGCCATCCGTCGGGAAGCCGACGAGGAACACGGCGACTGGAGAGTCCCGCTGACGTTGGAGACTCCCGACACGATTCCCAACGTCCAGACCGACCAAGTCGAGCGGGGGGAGTGGTACCGACTGGGCGTCGACGGCGGCCCGCTCGAAGTCGCGGTTTGGGGCGACAGCCATGCGCGGGTCGTCGCCCCGGTCGTGAGTCACGTCCTGAAGAGCCGCGGTCAGTCGGGACTCGCGATCTTCTGGGGCGGCCAACCACCGCTCCTCGGCATTCAGCGGGACACGAAGAACCGTCCGGAGCGGACGTCGGAGTGGGCGACGGCGACGGTCGAGGCGATCTTGGAGCAGAAGCCGAGAGCGGTCTTGCTGGTGGCGAACTGGCCAATGTACTGCGACGCCGGAAAGTACATCGTCCTGAAGTCGGACGACCACTCGATCAAAGGGCCCGACGCGGTCGCGGGAGGACTGCGCGAGGTCGTCGCCCGATTCCGGGAGGTCGAGATCGAGGTGTTCGTCATGCGCGGCGTACCTCGACAGAGCGAACGCGGAATCGGCCGCATCACGCATCTGACGGCTGATCCTCAGTCTTTCGCCGCATCGGCCGAGGAGGTCCACGAGGATCGTCGACTTGCGGACCAGGTGTTCGCCGACCTCATCGGGGTTACGGTCGTCGATCCCGTCGACGTTCTGGTGAACGAGTCGGGGCGGACGGTCGTCGTCGTGGACGGAGAGGAGGCGTATTCCGACCCGTGGCACCTGTCGCGGCGCGGCGCGCTGCTCCTCGCGCCGCTCTTCGAGTTCGACTGAGTCGAGCCGTTTCGAACGACAACCGCTATGCGGCGCGGCGTTCCACTCCTTCGGCGGGTCGGGGCGTGCGTTCGCCGAGGACGACGTCCAGTACGCGGTCCGGGGGGGTGCGGAGCCAGTCGAGGGCCGGGTGGTCGGCGGCGGGTGAGGCGAGTTCGAGCAGGCGGTCGTAGTCCCAGCGAGGACACCAGCTGGCGAGGCCGGCGGCGTCCAGGTGGTAGCCGTTCGCGAGTTGCTCGAAGTGACCCGGGATGGGAACCACGGCAACCGGCTTCCCCAGCAGGATCGCCTCGACCGGCGTCGAGAGCCCGGCCGTGCACATGACGGCCTTCGCCGAGGCGAGGTCGTCGAGCAGCCCCTGCCGCGACGGCGCCCGGAAGGTGACGGGACCGAACTCGCCCCGGTCGTGGTCCCTGTAACCGTACGCGACGACCCGCTGTCGGCGTCGGTTCGCCCAGTCGAGCAGTTCCGCGGCCGATCCCCCTTCGCCGCCGCGGACGGAGTTGTAGACGAAAACGTGCTCGTCGACCGTCGGCCGGACGGTGTCGATCTCGGCCCGGACGACGGGAGGCACGCAGCGGAACGAGGCCGGTTCGTAGTGGTAGCCCAGGCTGCGGTCCGCCCCGATGGTGAACAGCCGCGTGACCGTCTTGGTCATCTTCCGCTCGAAGCTGGCGTCGGGCGGGAGCGGGATGCCGGCGTCGCAGAGGGCGACCTGCCGACTGAGGGCCACGACCTCGCAGCCGGTGTTCACGAACGGGTTCGCCGAGAGCGGCTCGAAGTCGCTGAGCACGAGGTCGGGCTGGAAGTCATTTGCGATCCGCCGGAGTTGCCACAGGTGCCGGGCGACACGGGGGACGTCCTTCGCCCAGCGCTTGAACGACGCCTTGTAGTCGGTGCGGCCGTCGGTCACGGCGTAGGCGAGGCCGGGGAAGTGGCGGTGCCAGCGGAACGCGTAGCCGGCCGGCGGGTCGTCCGCGCCGGAGCTGACGACGCGGACCTCGTGCCCCCGGGCCTCGAGCAGCGGCACGAGGACGGCCGCCTTCGAGAAGTGCCCGTGCCCCATCGCGTAGGCGCCGTACAGGATCCGCATGGGTAAAGGGTCCGGAACGCGGGACCGCCGGTGCGCAGCGGAGTCGCCGCCGCACGGGCGTTCGGTGGGGAGTCGGGGGTCGGTGGGGGGTGAATCAGCGAGAGGACCGGGGATTCTGGCGAAATCGCGTTCCGCGGCAAGACGAGTTCGCGGAACGGCCGTCGAACGCCGGCCCCCGTCGACGGGACGGGGCCGGGTGGGGCGGAATCTTGAATCTGCGACCCCGGTCGTTAGTCTCTGTGAAATCTGCACGAGGCCCGCTGCCTCACGCCTCCCGCACTCGCCCCGGTGAGGGTCCGCGCGCGGTTCACAGCTCTCGACTCCTGACCCTCGACTGCCTCCCATGCCCCGCCGAGACGACATCCACAAGATTCTGATCATCGGGTCCGGGCCGATCGTCATCGGTCAGGCGTGCGAGTTCGACTACTCCGGCACCCAGGCCTGCAAGGCCCTCCGAGACGAGGGCTACGAGGTCGTGCTGGTCAACTCGAACCCCGCCACCATCATGACGGACCCGGACACGGCGGACCGGACCTACGTCGAGCCGATCACCTGGCAGTACGTCCAGAAGATCATCGAGCGCGAACGGCCCGACGCCCTGCTCCCCACGCTCGGCGGACAGACCGGACTCAACACGGCGATGGACCTCGCCCGTCGCGGCATCCTCGAGCAGCTCGGCTGCGAGATGATCGGCGCCCGCGAGGACGTCATCGCCAAGGCCGAGGACCGGGACCTGTTCCGCTCCGCCATGCAGAAGATCGGGCTCGACACGGCGAAGTCTGCCATCGCCCACACCCGCGAGGAGGCCCGCGACGCCCTCCGCGACCTCGGCCTCCCCGTCATCATCCGCTCCAGCTACACCCTCGGCGGCACGGGCGGCAGCATCGCCTACAACAAGGAGGAGTTCGACGAGAAGGTCCGACACGGGCTCGAGAACTCCCCCGTCCGGCAGGTGCTCCTCGAGGAGTCGATCCTCGGCTGGAAGGAGTACGAGATGGAGGTGATGCGCGACAAGGCGGACAACGTCGTCATCATCTGCGCCATCGAGAACCTCGACCCAATGGGCGTGCACACCGGCGACAGCATCACCGTCGCCCCCGCGCAGACGCTGACCGACAAGGAGTACCAGCGGATGCGGGACGCGACGATCGCCGTCATGCGGGAGATCGGCGTCGAGACCGGCGGCTCGAACGTGCAGTTCGCCGTCGACCCGGACTCCGGCCGCATGGTCGTCATCGAGATGAACCCCCGCGTCAGCCGGTCGAGTGCGCTCGCGTCCAAGGCGACCGGCTTCCCGATCGCCAAGATCGCCGCCAAGCTCGCCGTCGGCTACACGCTCGACGAGATCCCCAACGACATCACCCGCGAGACCTTCGCCTGCTTCGAGCCGACGATCGACTACGTCGTCACCAAGTTCCCGCGGTGGGCGTTCGAGAAGTTCCCCGCCGCCGACCCCACGCTGACCGTGCAGATGAAGTCGGTCGGCGAGACGATGGCGATCGGCCGGACGTTCAAGGAGTCGTTCCAGAAGGCGATCCGCGGACTCGAGATCGGACACTTCGGCCTCGGCGGCGGCACGAAGGACCTCTGGGACTCCCCCGACCAGCCGACCCGCGACGAGATTCAGCAGAAGCTCGCCGTGCCGAACGTCGAACGGACGTTCTACCTGCGGTACGCGGTCAAGTCCGGCATGTCGGTCGAGGAGATCCACGAGATCACCGACATCGACCCGTGGTTCCTCGACCACGTCGCCGGCCTCGTCGAACTCGAAGAGGAGATCCGCTCGGTCGACCGGCTCGACAAGGCGTCGCCGGAACTGATCCTGCGGGCCAAGAAGGCCGGCTTCTCCGACCAGCAACTCGCCGGCTGGTGGGACGCCACGGAGATGGAGGTCCGCGAGCACCGCAAGTCGCTCGGCATCGTGGCGGTCTTCAAGCAGGTCGACACCTGCGCGGCCGAGTTCGAGGCCTACACGCCGTACTACTACTCGACCTACGAGTCCGAGGACGAGACGCCGGGGGCCCTCGGGGGGAACGAGGACCGGGCGACCCGCGACCAGATCGACTCGACCGAGTCGGGAATCCTCCGCATGCCGCTCGTGCCGCGGAACCCGAAGCGGATCATGATCCTCGGCGGCGGGCCGAACCGCATCGGCCAGGGGATCGAGTTCGACTACTGCTGCTGTCAGGCCGCTTTCGCCCTCCGCGAGCTCGGCATCGAGAGCATCATGGTCAACTCGAACCCGGAGACGGTCTCCACCGACTACGACACGAGCGACCTGCTCTTCTTCGAGCCGCTCACGCTCGAGGACGTGCTCAACGTCTGCGACCGCCTGGACCCGGACGGCGTGATCGTCCAGTTCGGCGGGCAGACGCCGCTGAACCTCGCCCGTGGCCTCGAGGCGGCCGGCATCCCCATCATCGGCACAAGCCCGGACATGATCGACGCGGCCGAGGACCGCGAGCGGTTCCAGGCGATCCTCGAGAAGCTCGAGCTGAAGCAGCCGCCGAACGGCACGGCGACCGACACCGCCGGCGCCCGCGCCGCCGCCGAGCGGATCGGCTACCCGATCCTCGTCCGCCCCAGCTACGTCCTCGGCGGCCGGGCCATGGAGATCTGCTACGACGAGGAGTCGCTCGTCCGCTACATGCGGGAGGCGGTCGACGCCTCGCCCGACAAGCCGGTCCTCGTCGACCAGTTCCTCGAGGACGCGATCGAGGTCGACGTCGACGCGATCTCCGACGGCGAGACGACGCTCGTCGGCGGCGTCATGCAGCACATCGAGGAGGCGGGCGTGCACTCCGGCGACTCCGCCTGTGCCCTGCCCCCCTACTCGCTGCCGGACTCGGTCGTCGAGGAGATCAAGCAGGCGACCTACCTGCTCGCCAGCGAACTCCACGTCCGCGGCCTCATGAACATCCAGTTCGCCGTGAAGGAGGTCGACGGCGACTGGCTCGTCTACATCCTCGAGGTGAACCCGCGGGCCAGCCGGACGTCGCCGTTCGTCTCGAAGGCCATCAACCGCAGCCTGCCGAAGATGGCGGCCAAGGTGATGGTCGGGCAGTCGCTGAAGGAGCAGGGCCGGACCGACGAGATCGTGCCGCGGCACACCTCGGTGAAGGAGGCGGTCTTCCCGTTCTCCCGGTTCAGCGGCGTCGACATCATCCTCGGCCCGGAGATGCGGTCGACCGGCGAGGTCATGGGGATCGACGACGAGTTCCCGATGTCGTTCGGGAAGAGCCAGATCGCCGCCGGCAACGCCCTCCCGGCCCACGGGACGGTGTTCATCAGCGTGGCCGACAAGGACAAGCCGCAACTCGTCGACGCCGCCCGCCGGCTGCGGACGCTCGGGTTCGACCTCGTCGCCACGTCCGGCACGGCCCGGTCGCTCAAGGAGGCCGGCATCGAGGTCGAGGTCGTCAAGAAGGTGCAGGAAGGGCGGCCGAACCTCCTGGACAAGATGGCGAACGGCGAGGTGCAGTACGTCTTCAACTCGCCGTCCGGCAAGGGGGCCCGCCGCGACGAGGGCCGCATCCGCGCCTCGGCCATGCAGAACAACGTCCCCTGTGTGACGACCGTCCCCGGTGCCCTCGCCGTCGTGACGGCCCTCGAGGCGCTCGCCGAGAGCCCGGTCCCGAAGGTCAAGTGCCTGCAGGACTGGTTCGCAACCTCGTAGCCGTCACCGGGAGCATGGCGGAAGCTGGCCGCCGGTCGTGTCGAAGATCCGAGAAACGTTCGAGGCGTTCACGTGAGCATCGCCGTCCACTACCGGTCGTTCATCCCGTTGGAACCGAGGACCGTCGCGGCCGTCACGCACGCCGCCGAGGCCTTCAACGCCAAGTACGTCTGGATCGCGTGCGAACCGATCGCGTTCGACTCGCTCGGCGAGGACGGCTACCTGGTCGGTTCGAGCAAGTTCGGCGTACCGGCCGACGAACCCGTGCCGCCCGGCGAGGAGCACCGTCTCGCGGACCTGCACACCCTCGGTGACGGACTCGCCGCGTTGTCCGGCGGTTTCGGGTTCGACTGGGAGCTGAACGTGGGGGGCGACCACCCGCTCGGACAGGTCGTCGACGGCTTGGTCGACGAGACGCTCCGTGCGTCGCTCGACGTGCTCGGCACGATGTCGGACGACGTCGACCGCGAGATCGACGACACGGACCTCTGAGCGCGGCCGCCTCGCGTCGAGCCCGGCGTCGCGACGTCAGCCTTCCCCTTTTCCGACGAAGTCGGACGTGTGGGTGTCCAGCACGAAGACCTGCACTCGCGCGCCCGGAGTGAGCTCGTGGGTCGGGTCGTGCTCGACGTGTCGCGTGTCGACGACGATCCGCACCCGGTCCGGTTCGACCCCGCGGGCGACGAGTGCCGCCCGGACGGCCCGGGCTCGCTCGAAGCAGCGGTTTCGTCGGCCGGTCTCGACCTGCGGGTCGTCGAGGTCGGACGTCTCGACGGCGGCGACGAGCCCGTGCACCTCGACCTTGTTCGGCATGCCGGCGAGGCGACGGCCGACGTCGTCCAGCAACGGGCTCATCTCGTCGGTCGGCTCGGTCCGGTCCGCCGGGAAGTGGAGCGGCTCGCCGACCGGCAGCCCGTCGCCCGCGCGGTTGCGGAAGACGCGAAAGTCGACGCCGGCCACGCCCCGCGTCTTGATGCCCCCCCGGCCATCGTCCGCGTCGGTGTAGGCCCCCAGCGTCGTCAGCTTCTCGAGCATCGAGTTCAGCGGGAAGTTCTTCCCGGGAGCCGCGGGCGCGCTGGTGTGGTAGCCGAACCGCTGGTTCAACGACTCGAGCATCGCACGGAACTTCTTGTCCGCGACGACCTCGCTGAGCGAGACGAGCATGATGAAGAAGGTCAGCAGCAGCGACATCATGTCGCCGTACGTCACGACCCACTCCGGCACGCCCGGCGGTCCGTCGTCCTCCATGTCCGATCTCCCGGTCGCGTTCTCCCCCGCCCGTTCGTCTTCGGCCGTTCTCGCCCTCGGGGTCCAGTTCTCCGGTCGAACCCGGTGCCGAATCGGCGGACCTTGCCGATTGTGCTGGTCGTGCCGTCACCGCCGGGGTGCGGGACGTCCGGACGGGCGGTACGATCGAGCCCACGGTCCGAGCCGCAGACGCCACGCCTTCCCGCAGAGCAAGTGAGATGTCCGACGACGTTGGTTCCTCCCGCGAGATCATCCTCGACTCGCTCGGCAAGCTCTGGTGGGTGGCACTCGTCCGCGGCCTGCTGCTGCTCGTGCTGGGTGGCTACGCCTTCACCGCACCGGCCCTCACGGCGGTCGCCTACATGAAGGTGGCCGGCGTCTTCATCGTGCTCGACGGCCTGCTCGCCGTCGTCGCCGGGCTGATCGGCGAGACCGAGTCACGCGGCCTGACGCTCGGCCGCGGCGCGATCGGCATCCTGTTCGGCGGGCTCGTCTACGTCTTCGCTCCGGTCGTCGCCGGCCTGATGATCACGATCCTGCTGCTGCTCCTCGCCATCGCCGCGATCACGAACGGCTTCATGGAGATCGTCGTCGCCGTCCGGCACCGGAAGGAGATCGACGGCGAGATCTGGATGGTCCTCGCCGGCGTGATCTCCATCCTGTTCGGCGTCGTGATCGCGTTGCGGCCGCTGGTGGCCGGCCTGGTGGCCCTTCAGATTCTCGGGGTCTTCGCGATCCTCGCAGGCGTGTCGCAGGTCGTGTTCGCGTTCCGACTGAGACACACGACGAACCAACTCCGCGGCTGAGTGTCCCGCAGGAAACGCGTTGCCTTCACGCGGACGTTCGGGCAGACTGACTGCCGTTCCGTCCACCGCCCGAGGCCGCCGTGCCACGCGTCGTCTTCACGCCGAACCTGCGTCGTCACGTCGACTGCCCGGAGGCGGACGTCGCCGGAGTGACGGTCCGGTCGGCACTCGACGCCGTCTTCGCCGCGAACCCCAAGCTGCGGGGGTACGTGGTGGACGAGCACGGCCGGCTGCGGACGCACATGGTCGTCTACGTCGACGGCGAACCGGTGAAGGACCGGGACGGGCTGGGAGACGCCGTGCGGACGGACGGCGAGATCTACGTCATGCAGGCCCTCTCGGGCGGCTGAACCACTTCCTGCGAGAAGCGACATGAGCGAACGACTACACGTGGCCACGCACAAAGGGGTCTTCACCGTCGACCGCGGCCCGTCCGGCTGGGCCGTCTCGAAGGTCGACTTCCTCGGCGACAACGCGACCATGCTGCTGCAGGACCCGCGGGACCGCACGCTGTACGTCGCCCTCGACCACGGGCACTTCGGCGTGAAGCTGCACCGCTCCGACGACGAGGGGAGCACGTGGACCGAGGTGGCCGTCCCGACCTACCCGGAGTTCACGGAGGCCGACGAGGCGAAGCAGGCGGAGGCCGGCGAGTTCGGCGCGCGGCGGGACTTCTCCAAGCTCGGCGAGTTCTGGGAGCTGACGCCCGGCGGGCCGGACCAGCCCGGCTTCCTGTGGGCCGGCACCATCCCGGGCGGCCTGTTCTACTCCGCCGACCGCGGCGACTCGTGGCAGCTCGTCGAGTCGCTGTGGCACCGCGACGACCGTTGGCAGTGGTTCGGCGGCGGCAAGGACAGCCCCGGCATCCACTCCGTCGCCGTGCACCCGCGGAACTCCAGTCACGTGACGGTCGCCATCTCCTGCGGCGGCGTGTGGGTCACCGAGGACGGCGGCGAGACGTGGAACCACCGCACGTCCGGTATGACGGCCGACTACATGCCGCCCGACAAGGCGGACGAGCCGAACGGGCAGGACCCGCACCGCCTCGTCAGCTGCCCGAGCCGCCCCGAGTCGCTGTGGGTGCAGCACCACTGCGGCATCTACCGGTCGACCGACGCCGGCGAGAACTGGCAGCAGGTCACCGAGGCCGGCCCGTCGACGTTCGGCTTCGCGGTCGTCACGCACCCCGACGACGGCGACACCGCCTGGTTCGTCCCCGGCGTGAAGGACGAGTGCCGCGTCCCGGTCGACGGCCGGTTCGTCGTCACCCGCACCCGCGACGGCGGCAACACCTTCGACACGCTGACGAACGGCCTGCCGCAGACCCACGCGTACGACGTCGTCTATCGCCACGCCCTCGACGTCGACCGCACCGGCAACCGCCTCGCCATGGGCTCCACCACCGGCAACCTGTGGGTCACCGAGAACGGCGGCGACGACTGGACCACGGTCTCGACCCACCTGCCGATGGTCCACTGCGTGCGGTTCGGGGCGTGAACCAGTTGAGAACCGGGTGGCGAGCGGCCGGTGTGAGCCGGCCAGTTACGCGTGCCACTCCACTCGACGTGCATCCGACAGGAACTGCCCCCTCCCGGCTCGCCGGGAGCGCATGAAGAAGCCCGGCAACGTAGAGGTGCCGGGCTTCTCGCACTTCCGGTGGTTGGGACGTTCACGCCCCTCCGGCGTCCTTCTTGCTCTTCTCGTCCCAGGCCTTGGAGACGTCGGGGTTCGGGGTCGTCTCGCCCTCGAGTTCGCCCAGCACCCAGCGGACGGCGTTCTCGGTCGACTTCAGGAACGCCTCGTTGGTCCACGTGTCCTCACGGTGGCCGAGGTTGTTCATGAAGATCTTCCCGTCGCCCCAGCTGCGGCACCACGCGACCGGCACGTGGTACGGCTTCTTCAGCTTCGTCTTGCCCATGTCCAGGCTCATCAGCACGCGGACGTTCTCAGGGTGCCAGTTGTAGTACTGGTAGATTTCGTCCTTGTGCTCGAACTCGGTGCCGAAGGGCTGCATGGCGGCGTGCGAGGGGTCGTGCACGTGAAGCACCACGTCCGAGCCGGCTCCCCACGGGTGCCCGTTGAACGAGCCGCCGGCGATCTCGATGTACCACTTGTGCTTCTCGAAGTCCCTGTGGTCCGGCTTGAAGCGGTAGGTGTCGGTCGCGGAGTGGAAGCCGATGAAGCCGTGCCCCTTCTGCTTCAGCCAGTCGTTCACGAAGTACTCGCGGGCCTCGTCGGAGATGGGGAGCACGCCGGTCGTGTAGAACATCACCACGTCGTACCGGGCGAGGTTCTCCTTGGTGAAGTCGGCGGCGGCGTCCTGGCTGCAGTCGACGTCGAACAGGCCGGTCTGCTGGCCGAGTTGCTTCATGGCGATCTCGGCGGGGGCGAGTTCGCCCCTGCGGCGGACGGAGCCGTGCGTGAAGCCCTTGCTCTGCGTGAGGAACAGCACTTTGGCCTTCGTCTTGCCCTCGGCCTGGGCGGGCGGAGCCAGCAGGGCGAACGTGGTCAGCAGGACGAGACCGGCGAACAGACGGCGTGTCATGGTGGGCTCCGAGACGGGGACGTGCACGAGCGAACGCGGGTTTGCCGCACGGCCGCTCGAAAACGATGATACCCCTCGAAGCGCCCCGTTCCCAAGCGAGTTGCCCATGCCAGCGAAGCCCAAGACCCTCGGCCGCGGCAAGTGGTTGCGGCTCGTGAAGGACGGGACCTGGGAGTACGTCGAACGGCTGAAGACGACGGCGGTCGCCGTGATCGTGGCGGTGACGGAGGACCGCGAGATGCTGTTCGTCGAGCAGTACCGCAAGCCGGTCAACTCCGTCTGCATCGAACTCCCGGCCGGCCTTGCGGGCGACGTCGCCGGCGAGGAGGACGAGTCCCTGCTGACCGCCGCCCGACGGGAGTTCTACGAGGAGACCGGCTACCGGGCGAAGTCCATGGTGGCCCTCACCGCCGGCCCGCCGTCGGCCGGCCTCTCCAGCGAGGTCGTCACGTTCGTCCGCGCGGAGGGGCTGAGGAAGCAGGGGAGCGGCGGCGGGGACGACACGGAGGACATCCTCGTCCACTTGGTGCCCCTGCGGCGGGTGCGGCAGTGGCTGCAGTCGAAAGAGGACGAAGGGGCGATGATCGACCCGAAGGTCTGGGCAGGACTCTTCTTCGCGATGAAGTAGCGGGCCGATGTTCCGGTTGCACGAGCGGCCGCCCGAGCCGCGGGAGTACCAGGTCACCTCGCTGGCCTACTCGCCGGACGGGACGGAACTCGCCGCGGGAACCGGCTTGATGCCGGCCGGCCGGGGCCGCAGTCGCGGGCAGGTACTGCACTGGAAGCTGCCTGCGGACTCCAGTCCGACGGAACGGCACGCCTGCCAGAACTACGTGCGGGCCGTCGCGTACTCCGCGTGCGGCGAGTGGTTCGTGTTCGGCTCCGGGAGCGGCGACGTGCACGCTGGCCACCGGGCGACCGGCTGGACGGCCGTGCTCACCGGGCACACCCGGCCCCCCGTCACGCTGACGGTCGGGCCGGGCCAGCACACGACCATCCTGAGTGGAGCCGCGGACAAGTACACCAGCGGCGGCGGTGGCGAGGCGTTGCTGTTCGAGGTCGCCGTGAACTCGCCGTTCGAGCCGAGCCCCAACCCTGTCGGCCGTGCCGACGGCAGTGGGGCGACGGCGGTCGCATGGTCGCCGGTCGAGCCGGACCGGATCGCGATCGCCCAGCAACGCCGGGTCGAACTCCGTCGCATCGGCCGGCCGGGGCTGCGGAAACTGTTGACGCCGACGCAGCCGGTGTCGCTCGCCTTCTCCCCCGACGGCCGCACGCTGGCCGCGGCCATGGGCTGGACGGTCCGCATGTGGCGGATCGACGGCGAGGCGAAGCCGGAGCCACGGGATCTGAAGGGACACGACCAACGGGTGAACGCGGTCGCCTTCCACCCGACGCTGCCGCTGCTCGCGTCCGCCAGCACGGACCGCACGCTGCGGCTGTGGGACTGGACCGCCGGTCGGGAGGTGGCCAGGTACGACTGGAACCTCGGCCCCGTCCGGTCGATTGCCTTCCACCCCGACGGCACGACCGCCGCCGCGGGGGGCGAGGGGATCGTCGTCTTCGACGTCGAGTAGCCACGAATCCGCGGGATTCGTTGGACGTTGTCGTCACTCGGCGACTAGAACAGGTTGAGGCCAGCCACCTGGAGCAGGCGTGTCCCAGCCGAACGCATCCGGAACCGACGGAGAACTGGTCGCCGCCGCGCTCGACGGCAGCGACGAGGCGTTCCGCGTGCTGTTCCAACGGTATCGTCGGCCGCTGCTGAGCGTCGCTCGAAGTCGCCTGCGGGACGCGGACCGGGCCGAGGACGTCGTGCAGGAGACGTTCCTCTCCGCTCACCGCTCGCTGGCGACGTACGACTCCCGGTACAGCTTCCGCACGTGGCTGTGGACGATCCTGCTGAACGGCTGCAAACGAAACCACGCGAAGCACAGCCGCAAGCCGAGCGTGCGGGGCTGGTCGGAGACGACCGGGGACGCGACGGAACGCGGGATCGATCCTGCGAGTGGGAGTCCTTCGCCGACGACCGTGCTGCTGGCGAAGGAGCGGGACGAGTTGCTGGAGCGGTCGCTCGACCGGTTGCCGACGACCGAGGCGGACGCGCTACGGCTGCGGTTCTTCGCGGAGTTGAAGTTCCAGGAGATCGCCGACGCGACCGGCTGCTCGCTGGGGACGGCCAAGAACCGGGTCCGCAAGGGGCTCGTGCGACTGGCGACGATCGTGACCGAGACCGAGGCGCTCGCCGAACTGGCCGAGTGCACCGACACGAACGACGAGGTGTGACGTGAACTGCGACATCGCCTTCGACCTACTGACGCGTGGCCCGTTCCCGACGGGCGACGCCGACACGGACGCCGCCCTCGAGCGGCACCTGGCAGCGTGCCACGACTGCCGCCGCCTCGCCGAGGCGATGCGGCCCGCCGTCGATCTCTGGCACGAGGTTCTCGCCGACGACGAGGCCGACGCGTTGCCCAGCTACGAGGGCCGGCTGCCGGTCGTCGCGGGCGAAGGCGCGGTCGTCGTCCGGGAACGGCCGACGGTCGCCCGCGAAACTCGCCCGACCACTCCGGTTCGCACGCGACCGACCGTGTTGGCGCTCGCCGCGGTTTGTATCGCGGGCGTGATGATCGGGGCCGGACTCGTCTCCTTGCAGCGCGGCCAACCGGCGTCCGGGAACGGCGCACGCCCGACGGCCGCACTGCAGCTCCTCGACGACTCGCACGCGGACCGTCTGGTCGCTCTCGGCACGGCCGACGACTGCCGGCCGACCTTCACGGTCGCCGGGACGAGTCGAGGCGTCTGGCAGTGCTGCTCCCACTGCCATCAGCCGAACGCCGAGCCGGAAGCTCGTCCGGTCGCTCTCGCCAAGTCGTGTCTCGTCTGCCACGCCGAGCCGGCTCCGGGCGACCACATCACGCAGACGTCCGGCCCGTTCGACTGGGACGCCCTCGGCGACTCGGCCGAACTGCTCTGACCGTCGACGGCGGTCCGAGAGCGGTGTCGCGTGGCGGCGGCGTCTCGGCGGACGGTACGATGCGGCGACGTCGTGACTCGCCCCGTCGAAGGAACCTGCCGTGAAGTGCTCGCTGCTGCTGGCCGTTCTCGCCTCGGTCTCGTCGTCCGTGCTGTTCGCCGCGGACCGGCCGAACGTGGTCTGGCTCGTCTCGGAGGACAACTCGGTTCACTACGCCCGGCTGTACGGGCACGAGCTGGGGAAGATGCCCAGCGTCGAGGCGATGGCGGCGGACGGCGTCGTCTTCGAGCACGCCTTCTCGAACGCCCCGGTCTGCTCGGTCGCACGGACGACGCTGCAGACCGGCACGTACGGCCCCCGGATCGGCGCGCACTACCACCGCAAGCTGAAGCCGGTCGCCCTGCCCGACGGTGCGAAGCTGTTCCCCGCCCACCTGCGAGAGGCGGGCTACTACACCACGAACAACTCGAAGACCGACTTCAACGTCGTCGCCGACGGCGTCTGGGACGAGTCCTCGAAGAAGGCGACGTGGCGGAAGCGGCCGCGGAAGGACCAGCCGTTCTTCCACATGCAGTCGTTCGGCGTCTCCCACGAGAGCTCGCTGCACTTCCCCCCCAAGACGATGGCGACCACGAAGACCGAGACCGACCTGGCCGCCGTCAAGATCGCCCCCGTTCACCCGGACACTCCGACGTTCCGGTACACCTACGCCCGCTACTTCGACCGCATGAAGGCCGTTGACGCGCAGATCGGCCAGGTCGTGAGGCAGCTCGAGGAGGACGGGTTGCTGGAGGAGACGATCGTCTTCTACTTCGGCGACCACGGCGGCGTGCTGCCGGGCAGCAAGGGGTACACGCACGAGACGGGGCTGCACGTGCCGCTCGTCGTCCGGATACCGGAGAAGTGGCGGAAGCTGGTCCCGTACGAGTCCGGCTCGCGGGCCGAAGGGTTCGTCAGCTTCGTCGACTTCGGGCCGACCGTGCTGAATCTCGCCGGCGTGAAGCCGCCCGCTTCAATGGACGGCCGGGCGTTCCTCGGCGAGGGGATCACGAAGGCGGACGTCGAGTCGCGGGACGAGACGTTCGGGCACGCCGACCGCTTCGACGAGAAGAGCGACTTCGTCCGCACGCTGCGGAAGGGAAAGTTCAAGTACGTCCGCAACTACGAGCCGTTCTACCCGGACGGCCTGCAGAACAACTACCGGTACCGGATGCTCGCCTACCAGGAGTGGCGGGAGCTGTTCCGGGCCGGCAAGCTCGACGAGACGCAGCGAACGTTCTTCGAGCCGAAGCCGGTCGAGGCGCTCTACGACGTGGAGGCCGATCCGTACGAGACGCGGAATCTCGCCGGGAACCCCGAGCACACGGCCGATCTGCACCGTTTGCGGCAGCGACTCGGCGCGATCGAGCGAGCGCTTCCCGACCTCAGCTTCTACCCGGAGAGCGTGATCGTCGACGAGGCCGCCCCGAACGCCGCCGAGTTCGGGCGGAAGCACGCCGAGGAGATCGACCGGCTGGCCGACGTCGCCGACCTCGCCCTGCTCCCGTTCGACCAGGCGAAGCGACCGTTGGAGACGGCGATCGTCTCCGAGAGCAAGTGGGCCCGCTACTGGGCCCTCACGGTCTGTGCCTCGTTCGGCGAGGAGGCGAAGAGCCTCGCCATTCGCGCGGTCGAGCTGCTGCAGGACGACGAGCCGCTCGTCCGTGTGCGGGCGGCCGAGTTCCTCGCGATCCTCGGCGAGGGAGACCCGAAGCCGACGGTGCTGGACGCCCTCTCCTCGACGAAGTCCGGCACCGAGGCGGGGCTGATCCTGAATGCCGTCGTCTTCCTCCGCGACGGCGGCCCCGGCATCGACTTCGCGCCGAGCGAACTGAAGCCGGGCGCTCGGAACGACGTCGTCAACCGCCGCCTGGAGTACTTCGGACGGCCGCCGCGGAAGCGCTGACCGGGCCTTGCTCAGTCGGAGAGTTCGACCTCGAAGTCGTTCTCTCCGTCCGCCGTGACCTCGAGCACGAGAGTCCCCGCGGCCGGATCGGCGTACTTCTGTGGCAACACGTTCTCCGGCGGCCCAGGGCTGGTCGGCTGGTTCATCGCGGCCTCCATGGAGACCGGTTCGTCGCCCGAGTCGGCCGATCCCCCCGCGTACTTCGTCACCGTCACGACGTGACTGCCGACCGTGGCCCCGTCGCCCGCCTCGTAGGTCCGGAGGACGAAGCGGCCCCGTTCGTCGGTCCGACCGACCGCCTGCCGTGGCCCCCCGTGAAACGTGACGACGGCGTCGGCGACCGGCTGGCCCTCGTAGACGACCGTGCCGGCGACCGGAACGGTCTCGGCCTGGTCCTTCGAGGCGACCCCGCCGCACCCCACCGCGAACGAGGTCGCGAGGAGTGCCAGACTCTGAACGATCTTCATGCCCGCAGACTCCGACAGCCGGTCACGGCAGTTCGACGACTTCGCCGCCGGCGCGCGTGCCGAGCGAGCCCCACAGTCCGAAGCCGGACGGCCCGCCGTTCGAGTCGATGTTCTCGCTGATGAACCGGACGGCCCCGTCGGCCATCACGACCTGCACGCCGCCGGTGTGCCGGCTGCTGGCGGACCAGATGCCGGACTGGTTGCTCGGGTTGTCGCCGCCCGTCGAACAGGAGGGACCGTTGGGGGCGGTGATGGTCGTGAACGCGTTCCAGTGCGGGTGCCCGAACGACCACAGCGACCCCGCGCTCCAGCTGACGATGCTCGCCGAGTCGTCGTAGACGTTCCCGTTGACGTGGGACAGGCACTGCGACTTGTCGAGCGGGGTGACGCTGTGCCGCGTGTTGCCGAGCACGTCGCTGCCCCCCTGCCGGTGGGCCCGTTCGGACAAGGCGATCGTGTTGCTCGATCCGTCGGTGATGTCGCGGAAGCGGCTGTAGGACTCGATGCCAAACAACCCGGTGGTCGCCTGGTTGTAGTTGCCCGCGGCCGTGGTGCCATAGCAGAAGAAGTAGTTCTTCTGAGCGCTGCCGCCGGCGGAACCGTGCGGCGCCGGGACGGGATCGGACGGGCAGAGGAAGACCGACACCTGCGTGACGTTCTCCGGACCACCGGTCCAGGACCGCGGATACGCGCCGTTCTCCCAGAGTTCGAAGAGCGCGTTCTGCTCGATCGTCGGCAGCAGCGAGATCAGGCCGCTGTACTCGCTCGCCCGGCTGTGTGGCCCGCCGCCGCCGCGGCAGAAGCGACCGAAGGTGTCGTGGTAGTTGTGGAGGCCGATGCCCAGCTGCTTCAGGTTCGCCTTGCAGGAGGACCGGCGAGCGGCCTCGCGAGCCTGCTGCACGGCCGGCAGCAGCAGGGCGATCAGGATCGCGATGATCGCGATCACCACCAACAGTTCGATCAGGGTGAAACCACGACGACTCGGACGGGACATCGGACACCTCTTCGTTGCAGGCGTGTCGGAACGACTCGGGGAAGAACCCCCGTTGGAGCACCTACACGAGAGACTACCCGTAGACAGACCACCCTTCAATCACCGATTCGGCCGTTCGTCCTATTCAGCCGCGGCGGCGTTCGGCCTCGAGGGCGGCCAGCGGCGCGGGTTTCGGCCAACCGCGGAACCCCTCGCCGAGGAACAACTCGTACGTCCGCTCGCTGTCGTTCCCCAGCGGCACGGTCACCGTCCGGACCGGGGCGACCCGTTCGTAGGCTCGGGAGAGCTCCTCCGGCAGAGCGACCTCCGCGGGGACGACGATCAACGAGTCCCAGCCGACCTCGTCCGGCCGTGGCCACAACTCGTACTGGGACTCGATCCGGTTGCCCGTGTTCCAGCGGTGCACGCGCGGCCGGTCCGGCAGGTAGAACGCGAGTTCGCTCGCGGTCGCCCGGTCGCCCACGGTCACGAGGAACGTCCGGTCGCGGGCCGGCAGTCCAGCACGAACGTCCTCGACGCGGCGTCCCAGTTCCTCCCAGCCACTCAGCCGGCGTGTGGGGTCGAGCGGGCCGCCCGCGATCTTCGCCGGCCGCACGACGAATGGAATCGCCATCGTCACGACGGCACACGCGGCGCCGACGACGAGCCCGCGGCGAAAGCCAGCCCGGAACCGGGTCGTCCACGTCGCCAGCTCGAACCGGCCGTGCACCCAGGCGACCGTCAGCAGAACACCCGCGACGTAGAACGGGGCCGGCCAGTTCGGCTGCACACGCTGGGTGAAGCTGAGCGCGAACACCCCGTACAGCGGCAGGCCGCTCAGCAGCAGCAGGAATCGCTCCCGCCGCTGCAGTCGCGGGAACACGGCGAACGCCCCGGCGAACGCGACCGCGACCAGCCAGCAGGTCACGGGTGACAGCACGCCGAACTGCCCGCCCAGGTACTCGCCTGCCCGACCGAGTCGCTTGCCGAGCGTGACCGTCTCCGATCCGAAGTGGTGCCTCGTGTGCTCGAAGGTGATCCAGCCGTTCTGCGAGTTCCACCACAACACGGGGAGCAGGAACGCCAGACTCGCGAGCCCCCACAACCAGACCGCGGGCCGCCCCAGTTGCCGGCGGTCATCGCGTTGCACGAGCAGGAACAGGCCCACGAGGGCCGGCAGCGCGAGCATCGTCTGCTTCGACAGCAGCCCCAACCCGGTCGCGAGCGTTGCCAGCAGACACCAGCGGCCCCAATTCGAGTCCGGCTCGAGCATCCGCCAGACGGCGTACGTCGCCGTGCCCCAGAAGCAGAGCAGCGGCGCGTCGATCGTCATCAGCAGTCCGGAGACGACGCCCCCCGGCGAGGCGAGGAAGGCGACCGCCGTCCAGAACGCGACCTGCTCGTCGTACATCCGCCGGGCCAACAGGAAGACCGGCACCAGGCCGAGCGTGCTCAGCAGCACGGCCGGCAGCCGCACGGTCAACTCCGAGGAACCGAACAGGTTCGTCGAGGCGGCGATCAGCCAGGCGACCATCGGCGGCTTGCTGTAGTAGCCCAGCGCCGGGCGGCGGGACCACTCCCAGTAGTACGACTCGTCCGAGATCAGGTCGAGCGGCACGACGGCCGCGTAGACGAACCGGAACACGAGCACGCCACCGAGCATCAGGACGAACCGCTTCGTCCACGTTCCGGTCGTCGCGCCGGTGAGGTTCTCGGAGAACTCGACGGTGGGCTGCGTCATGCGGGCACGTCAGGTTTGCACGAGGTCGCTGATCCAGGCGAACGTCGTACCGCAGGCGATGAACGGCCCCCACGCCGACAACGCCGGCGAGACGAGGTTGAAGTACCCGAGGTACGCGAAGCCGTGGTAGACGCCGAAGAGCCCGCCCATCACGGCGATGCAGAGGGCGGAGTTCTGCACCATGCCCCGGCTGTGCCGGCGGATCATCAGCGGGATGACGAGCAGGATGCAGACCACGTTCACCAGCGAGCCGACCATCCGCTGGTGGAAGCTGAGCACCAGTTGCCGGGCGAGAATCCAGCTGTGGCTGGGGCTCTTGATGCGACGGACGAGGTCGGGGGTCGAGAGCATGCTCGCGCTCTCCGTCCCGCGGTACAGATCCGCCGGCGTGATCGACCCGACGACGAAGACGTCGGCGGAGTCCTTGATCGGCTTGACGAGCTCCCGGCCGGCGGTCGTCAGCGGAATCCGCGCGAAGGCGGGTTCGGCGTCCCGCACGACCCAGCCCCCCTTGTTCGCGAAGTAGACCGCCTCGCGCCCCCGGATGGTGACGAGTTCGTGGACGGCGGACGGGGCCGGCAGCAGGAACTTGGGGTCGTCCACCCGGTGCTGGCCGATGTGCACCTCCGAGCCGTCGAACAGCAGCCCGGTCGAGTGGTCGTAGGCCGCCTCGACCGTGTGGGCGGTCCCCTCGTGCTTGCCGCGGGCGTCGTACTTGTGGTGCGCGATCCGCGGGATGACGACCTCGGCGTTCACCACGTGCAACAGGTTGACGATGACGGCCCCCACCAGGACCGGCACGGCGATCCGGTAGGTCGGGATGCCGGCCGCGAGCAGTGGCTTCAGTTCCCCACCCCGTTCCAGCAGGATCAGGAGCGTCATCGCGGCGACGATCGCCAGCGCCCGCCCGGCGGCGTCGAAGAAGAAGAACGCAAAGTGCCCGTAGTAGAACGCGATGTTCCACGCGAGCTTCGCCTTCCCCCCCTCGCCGGTGTTCGTCACGAAGTCGTCGAAATTGTCCATCAGGTCGATGACGACGAACAGCCCGAACGTCGAGACGAAGCAGATCACCAGGATCCACAGGAAGCTGCGGAGGAGGTAGCGGTCGTAGATCGTCACGGGGTGCGTCCCTGCACGTCGTCGACGGTGCCGCGCTCGGTCTCGCGCGGGCGGGGAGGATAGCGGGGATCGGGAACCGGGGGAACGGCGATTGCCGGCAGCCGGTTCAACGGCGGGGCACGGCCGCGCGGGGGGTTCCGCTGGCCCGACGGACCGGCACGGCCTGCTTGTCCGACGGCGCCTCCTTCACGCCGGAGCTGCCGCGGAGCGCACCGCCGACGCCGATCAGCTCGGGGTGGCGGGCGACCTTGTCGGAGAAGATCCGCAGGTCCCGGACGGCCGGTTCCAGGTTCCGCATCAGGGCCGCCAACGAGGCGGCCGAGTTGTTCAGGTTGTTGTAGAGCTTCGGGTCGGTCATGAGTTTCTGCACCGTTCCCTCTTCCTCGCGAATCGTCCGGGAGAACTCGTCGAGGTCGTCCGAGACCGACTGCAGGTTGGACAGCGTCTTGTCGAGCTTGGCGACGATGGTCCGGCTGTGCTCGGCGATCGGGGCGGTCGCGTCCTCGAGGTTCTCGAGGTTCTTCTCGACCGACGTGACGGCCGCCCGCATCGCGGTGACCGCCTCGCGCGTGTCGCCGGCGAGCTTCGGCAGCGTCTCCAACGTCTCCCGAATGTGCTTCTGCATCTCCGGGTCGCCGAGCAGCCGGTCCGCGCTCTGCATGGCGAGGTTCGCGGACTTCATCGTCGCGGCGAACTCCTCGAGGGCGACCGCCGACCGCTCGACGACGTCGTGCAGCCGGTCCTCGTTCCCCTCGATGAGCGTGTTGACGTTCTCGCCCACCTGGCCCCACTGCGTGCTCGTCGCCTCGAACGACTCGAGCGTGGTGGCGACCCGCTCCTCCATTCGGTTGACGATCTCGAACGGGTCCGCCGCCGGCGTTCCCTTCAGCAGGGAGTTGGGCGGCAGGTAGTCGTCGCCCGTCCCGGGCACGAGGTCGATCGAGGTCGCTCCGAGCAGCGACGTGACCAGTTTCGCCTTCGTCCCCGTCCGCAGCTTGTGCTCACCGTCCACGTTGACGACGAGCAGCACGCCGCCCCGTTGCTCGTCGAAACGGATCTCCTTGACCCGGCCGACGACGATGCCGTGCTGCCGGACGCCGGTCCCGGGGTGTACGCCCTCGGCCGACGGAACGTGCACGGCGATCGCGTACCCCGGTTCCAGCAGCTTGTGCAGCTTGCCGAACTGGAACACGAGCCACCCGAGCGCGACCATCGCGACGAGGACGAAGAGTCCGACTCGAAATCGAAGTTGGCGTTCGGACACGGGAGTGCCAGGGGGCAGAGGTCGGGGATCAGGGGGCAGGAGTCAGGTGTCAGGGGGCAGTGCAGGCAGCGAAGTGAGTGGCCACGGAAGGCCACGAACGAAGCTCGTGAGCCGAGCCGTGTTCGGCCGTC
>JANQQW010000015.1 GCA_028284885.1 Planctomycetaceae bacterium | reverse complement strand
CGCCGCCCGGAACCGGGGTGATCGCCGCGGCGACCTCGCTGACCGCGTCGTAGTCGACGTCGCCGACGAGCTTGCCGTCGACGAAGTTCGTGCCGACGTCGATCACGACGGCTCCCGGCTTCACCATGTCGGCCGTCACGAAGCCCGCTCGGCCGATCGCCGAGATCAGGACGTCCGCGGTCTTCGTGATCTCGGCGAGGTTCTTCGTGCGGCTGTGGCAGACGGTGACGGTGGCGTTCGCCGCGTCCCCTTTCTGCACGAGCATCAGCCCCATCGGCTTGCCGACGATCTCGCTGCGCCCGAGCACCACGGCGTGAGCGCCGGCGATCTCCGTCCCGGACTCGACGAGCAGCCGCTGCACCCCGTGCGGCGTGCAGGGGAGGAACCGCGGTCGCCCCTGGGCCATCCGGCCGACGTTCTCCGGGTGGAAGCAGTCGACGTCCTTCAGCGGGTCGATCGCGTCGAGCACGGCCTGTTCGTCGATCTGCGACGGCAACGGCAGTTGCACGAGGATGCCGTGCACGCCCGGGTCGCCGTTCAGCTTCGCGACCAGCTCCAGCAGCTCGGTCTGCGAGGTCTCGGCCGACAACTCGTACAGCGAGCTGTCGAGCCCGGACTTCTCGCAGTCCCGCCGCTTCATGGAGACGTACTTCTTGCTGGCCGGGTCGTCTCCCACGATGACGGCCGCGAGATGCGGCTTTACGCCCGTCTCGGCGAGGAACTCCGCCGCCCCTGCTGCGACCTCCTCGCGAACCTTCGCAGCGACCGCCTTGCCGTCGATGATCGTCGCACTCACGCCGAGCTCCCTCCGTTCAACCGAGTCCGTTCACGGCCAGCAGTGTGACGTACGCGGCGGCCGCTGCGTAGGCTGCCGCCCCCAAGTCGTCCGCCATGATCCCCAGCCCGCCCGGCAGCCGCTCCAGCCACCCGAGCGGCGGCGGCTTGGCGATGTCGAACACGCGGAACCAGACGAACCCGACGACCACGCCGAGCACCGTCCACGGCAGCACCAGCAGCACGGCCGCGAGTGCGACGTACTCGTCGATCACCACGCAGCCCGGGTCCTCCTCGCCCAAGGCCGCCGCGGCTGCCCCACAAACGGGAATCCCCACGAAGACCAGAAGCAGAACCAGCCCCCAGCCGATCAAGGGATGGGGCGTCTGCAGCAAGCCGAACGCGAGCGGAATCCCCAGCAGGCTGCCGAACGTCCCCGGGGCGACCGGGACGAGTCCAAGGCCGAATCCGGTGGCGACAGCCGTCACCCACGGCCGAACCAGGCCGTTCGACGGCGGGTCCGGTTCGCGGGGGCGTGCGTCGGTCTCGCCGTCAGACTCCACCCGAACCCCCCGGTTTCGCGTCACCTACCCGCAGTTCCCGGCGGCCACTATACTCGCGACGTAGACCACCTGCCGCCCAGCGGACCCCCACGACGGAGAGCATTTCGTGGCCGAGACGAAGGAAATGAAGGGGCCCGAGCTCCTCAAGCTGAACAGCCGGCAACTCCGAGGCACCATCGCCGAGGAACTCGCCGGCGACGCCGACCACCTCTCCAAGGACGCGGCCGGGCTGCTCAAGTTCCACGGCAGCTACCAGCAGGACAACCGCGACGAGCGGGGCGGCGGCGGCAAGTCGTACATGTTCATGGTCCGCACCCGCATCCCCGGCGGGAAGGTGACCGCCGCCCAGTTCCTCACGCACCTCGACCTCTGCGACGAGTACGGCAACGAGACCCTCCGCATCACCACGCGGCAGGGCTTCCAGCTGCACGGCGTCCCCAAGACGAACCTGAAGGCCGCCGTCCAGGGCATCAACCAGAGCCTGCTGGACACCTTCTGCGCCTGCGGTGACGTCGAGCGAAACGTGATGTGCTGCCCCGCCCCGTTCCGGAACAACCCGGTCCGGGACGAAATGCAGGCGATGGCCGACCGCATCGCCGAGCACCTCAAACCGAAGACGACCGCGTACCACGAAATCTGGCTGCAGGACGACGAGGGGGAGAAGATCCCGCTCGCCGAGTTCAAGCCGGTCGACGAGCCGATCTACGGGGCGACCTACCTGCCGCGGAAGTTCAAGACGGGCATCGCCCTGCCGGAGGACAACTGCATCGACCTGCACACGCAGGACCTCGGCTTCCTCGCCGTCGTCGAGAACGACGCGATCGCCGGGTACAACGTGCTCGTCGGCGGCGGCATGGGCGTCACGCCGGCCAAGAAGACGACCTTCCCGGCCGTCGCCAAGCCGATGGCCTACGTCACGCCGGACCAAGTCGTCGCCGTCGCCGAGGCGATCGTGAAGGTGCAGCGGGACTTCGGCAACCGGGAGGACCGCAAGCACGCCCGCATGAAGTACCTCATCGCCGACTGGGGGCTCGCCCGTTTCAAGGCGAAGGTCGAGGAGTACTTCGGCGCGAAGCTCCCCGCCCCGCACCCCACCGTCGTCACCGACGCCGAGGACCACGTCGGCTGGCACGAGCAGGGGGACGGCAAGTGGTTCCTCGGCCTCAACGTCGAGAACGGCCGCGTCAAGGACGAGGGGGACTTCCGTCTGAAGACGGCCCTGCGGACGCTGCTCGCCAAGTACCCCGTCGAGACCCGCCTGACCGCGCTGCAGGGGATCATCTTCTGCGACGTCGAGGAGGGCTGGAAGGAGGACTTCGAGAGCATCCTGAAGTCGCACGGCGTGAAGCTGGCCGACGAGCTCTCGCTTGTCCGCCGGTACTCCATCGCCTGCCCCGCTCTGCCGACGTGCGGGCTGTCGATCACGGAGTCCGAACGGGTGATGCCGCAGGCGATCGACCAGATCGAGGTGGAACTCGCCAAGTACGGCCTGGAGGGAGAGAAGGTCGCCGTCCACATGACGGGCTGCCCCAACGGCTGCGCCCGCCCGTACACGCCGGACGTCGGCCTCGTGGGGAAGGCGAAGGGGAAGTACACGATGTACCTCGGCGGCAACGCCCGCGGCACCCGCCTCGCCTACATCTACAAGGACATGGTCCCGCTCGAGGAACTCGGCAGCACCCTCAGCCCCGCCCTCGCCTACTTCGCCCAGGACCGCCAGAACGGCGAGACCTTCGGCGACTTCTGCGACCGCAAAGGCCAAGGAGACGTCGCCGCCTTCGCCGAGGGCTTCGAGACCGTCGCGGGTGCGTGACGGCTCGTCCCCGCCGTCGAAGGGAGCCGCGCCGACGTGCGAACTTGGCTGACCAATCTCTTCGACGACCTGCGAAGCGGGTTCTGGTTCCTGCCGTCGCTCGTCATCGGGGCGGCCGTCGTCGTTGCGTTGTCCATGCTGTGGCTCGACGCCCGCATGGCCGAGAGGGTCGCCCTGCCGGCGGTGCTGACGTCGTCGGCTCCGGCCGCGCGGACGATCCTCTCCGCGCTCGCGGGCGCCCTGCTCACCGGCACGAGCGTGGTCTTCTCGATCACGATGCTCGTGCTCGCCCAGACCGCCTCGCAGTACGGCTCGCGACTCCTCCGGACCGTCGCCGACGGCAACGTCGCCCAGGTCACCTTCGGCCTGTTCCTCGGAACCAGTGTCTACTGCCTACTCGTCCTGCGGACCGTCGGCCAGGACGGCGGGGACGACTTCGTCCCGCACCTCTCGGTCACCGTCGGCGTGCTCGGCGGACTAGTCAGCCTGTTCGCCCTGATCTACTTCCTGCACGACACCGCCTCCTCCATCCAGGCCCGTACGGTCGTCCGGTCCGTGCACGCGGACCTCGCGGACGCCGTCGACCGGCTGTTCCCGGAACCGCTTGGCGAGGCCGACGACGCCGACCGGGAGCCGGCCGCTGACGAGGCCCCGCCGGCGGAGGCCGTGCGACTTCGTGACGTGGGGCTGGGTTACCTGCAGGCGGTCGACGGGGAGAGCCTGCTGACGGCGACGGTCGAACGCGACCTCGTCGTCCACCTGCTCGTGGCTCCCGGGGCCTTCGTCACGCCGCACACGGAGGTCGCCGCGGTCGTCGGAGACGGCGAGATCGACGACGAGACGCTCGCGTTGCTCCGCCGCTGCTTCCTTCTCGGCGACCGCCGCACGCCTCGGCAGGACGTCGTCTGCGCGGTGGACGAACTGGTCGAGGTAGCCGTCCGGGCGCTCTCGCCCGGCGTGAACGACCCGTTCACGGCGATCACCTGCATCGACTACCTCGGCGCGGGGCTGGCCCGGCTGGCGACGCGGGCCGCCCCCGACCACCGACGGCTCGACGAGTCCGGAACCGTCCGCGTCGTCGCGAAGCGGGTCGCCTTCCCCGAGGTCCTCGAGGCGGCCGTCGAACCACTCGTCCGTCACGCCACGGGCAGCCCGTCGGTCCTCCAACGCGTCGCCGAGACCCTCGCCGTCGTCGCCGCCTCGACCGACCACGCCGAGTACACGACGGCCGTCCACGAGCAGGCCGACTGGCTCGTCGACCTGTCCCGCCGACACCTCGACGACGCCCGCGCGGTCGAACGCGTCGAGTCAGCGCTGGAGAGCATCACGAAGCCGTCGTGAGTCCGAGCCTCGCATGAGTCGCGGTGCGACTCCTGGAACATGCCAAGCTCAGAAGTGTAGCCCGGAGCGCAAGCGATGGGACCTCGCGCTGATGGGACCGAATTCCCGTCGCTTGCGCTCAGGGCTACTTGCCCGACATTCATCGATAGTCGGTCCACCACTTCACTCAAGGACGGTTCGTGTTCATGTTCGCATACCGGCGTTCATAGTCCTTCTGCGCCTCCCTCAAACGAGCTGCCCGCTTCCGTCGCTCTCGCAACTCGGCATCGGTGAGCTCCACACGAAACACCTCGAGCTCCTCCGCTCTGGACTGCAGCACGACGAGCCCGAGGTCTGACCCGTAGACTGCACTTACGACCCAGAGCAGTCGTTCACGTTGGGCTGGTTCGAAGTCTCGTCCCTCGAGTGCAGACAATGCCGCCTTCGCTCCCTCGGGGCCATTGCGCCATAGCGCATACACAGCCGGAAAGCGGTACGTCGGCGGCGTCACCGGCGTCTCGAGGAAATCACTGACTTCCAGGTCTAGGAACCAAACGGCCCGGGCGGCTGCCTTGCCGCTCGGCGGTACGGCGGCCAGCATTCGTAGGGCGACGACGCGCTTGTCGCCGTCGTCCGCCTCGCCACCGACGTCGCCTCTGAGATATGCCTCGTCAAGAACACCAAGGGCCGCTTCCCGCACACGAACGTTCGCTGCGCGGACACGTTCGGGGAGGCGCATCCGCTCCTCCCGCCCGCCGGACGTCAACTGCTTCAACGGGATCACGACATCCTGGCCCACGGCCAGTGCAGCATCGAGCGACAGTGCCAGGGTTACGAGAAGGACCACTCTCATCACTTCCCCTGTCGTTCCGGCTTGTCTGCCATCGGCGGGATGGCCGGTGGTCCGCGAAAGTAGGGTGGGAGGGACTCGAACCCCCGACCAAGCGATTATGAGTCGCCTGCTCTAACCGACTGAGCTACCACCCCGAGTGGTGCCTGCTGCCCGCATGGAGGCGTTCGGCACCGGTCGGTTCGTGATGATACGCCAAGCGGCCGTCGGGTCGCCACGCGAGCCGCTGCCGGTCGAGCGCCCCGGGGATCCCGCTCGCCGGGCCTTCCGTGCTTCTCGGACGCCCTGCCTTGGTTCACGGTCGCCCGCCTCGCTATCATTCCGGTTTGCGGCGGAGCCTCGTCACGCCGCTCTTACGAATTTCGGACGGAGTACGGCGGCCCATGGCCGAGTTGTTCCACGAGTGCGGCGTCGCGGCGGTCTACCACCTCCCCGGGGAGGCCACGAGTCCGCTCGTCCCCCGCGGCCGCCGCGACCTCACGTCTCGGCTGATGTCGCAGCTGCTGCTCGACATCCAGAACCGCGGCCAGCTCGCCGCCGGCATGACCTCCTTCGACCCCGACCGCAACTCCCTGCTGCGGACGCACCGGGACGTCGGCACGGTCACCGAGGTCTTCCATCTGAACCACGCCGAGGTCCACAACGAGCTGATGTCCCGACTCGGCGGGCCGGCCGCCATCGGCCACACCCGCTACGCCACCTGCGGCGAGGACGACCGCAGCTACGCCCAGCCGTTCGAGCGGCACCACATCCAGAAGTCCAAGTGGTTCAGCTTCGCCTTCAACGGGCAGCTGGCGAACTACCTGCCGCTGCGGGAGGAGATCCTCGCCGAGGACGACTTCCACCTCGCCCGCGAGACCGACACCGAGATCCTGATGCATCTCATGTCGAAGGAGCTCTCGGGCGACCGCAAGCCGTCGCTGCAGGCGATGCTGCAGGGCCTCGCCACCCGGCTGGACGGGGCGTACAACCTCGTGTTCCTGAACGCCAGCGGGGACATGTTCGTCGCCCGCGACCCGCTCGGCATCCGCCCGCTCAGCTTCGCCGTGAACGGCCCGTTGTTCGCGGCCGCCAGCGAGAGCGTCGCCCTCTCGCACCTCGGGTTCGAGGAGTCCGACATCCGCGACCTGCCGCCCGGCCACGCGGTCGTCGTCGAGGACGGCGAGCTGTCGCTGGTCCCGTTCGCCGAGTCGACCCGCACGGCCCACTGCTTCTTCGAGTGGATCTACTTCGCCAACGTCGCCAGCTGCTTCGACGAGCGGAGCGTGTACGTCGTCCGCAAGCGGCTGGGCGAGGAACTCGCGAAGCTGGAGGACGTGCCGATCGACTCGGACACGATCGTCGTCCCGGTGCCGGACACCGCGAAGGCCGCGGCGGACTCCATGGCCTACCAGCTGAACGTCCCGTCGGTCGAGGGGCTGATCCGCAACCGGTACGTCGGGCGGACGTTCATCGAGGGGAGCAACCGGGCGGACAAGGTGCGCATGAAGTACACGCCGCTGCGGGAGGTGCTCGCCGGGCGGAAGGTGCTGCTCGTCGAGGACACGATCGTCCGTTCGACGACGATGAAGGCGCTCGTCTCGCAGCTCCGCGACCGGGGCGGCGCGCGGGAGATCCACGTCCGCGTCGCCTGCCCGCCGATCGTCTCACCCTGCTTCTACGGCATCGACATGTCGACCGTCGGCGAGCTGTTCGCGCCGAAGTACATGACGGGCAACACGCTCGACGCCGAGACCAGCCAGCGGATGGCCGACGACATCGGGGCGGACTCGCTGCGGTACCTGCCGCTGGACAGCATCTCCGAGTCGCTCGACGCCGCCC
>JANQQW010000008.1 GCA_028284885.1 Planctomycetaceae bacterium | reverse complement strand
GGCCGGCCGACGCCGCTCAGCACGTCGTACCTCGCCCGGGTGCGGTTCGACGAGAGCAGCCCGCCGGTGCCGATCGGGGCGACGGGCCGGGCGGCGATCACGGTGGCCCCCCGGTCGCTCGGTCGAAGGCTCCTCCGCTTCGTGCGGAAGACGTTCCGCTTCGACTGGTAGCGACCCACCGGTCGTCAGGTCGCGGGCCTCTCGACGACCTGACGGAACAACGCCGCCATCTCGGCGACGTAGCGGTCGCGGCCGAAGCGTTCGAGGACGTCCGCGCGGCCGCGGTCCGCGATGGTCCGGCGGCGATCCGGGTCGCCGAGGAGTTCCGCGATTCGGTCGGCCAGTTGGTCCACGTTCCCCGGCTCGTAGAGCAGGCCGGTCTCGCCGTGCGTGACGATCTCCGGGAGCCCGCCCGCCGCGGCCCCCACGACCGGCCGGCCCATCGCCATCGCCTCGACGGCGACCCGCCCGAAGGCCTCGAAGCGGGTGCAGACCACGACGACGTCCAGCGACGAGTAGACCGACTGCATGTTGCCGTCGACGCGTCCTCGCCAGTGGACGGCGTCGCGAATCGAGAGCTTCCCGGCGAGTGTCTTCAACTCGCGGAGGTAGGCGGGACGGCCGTCGCCGACGACGTGGAGCCGTGCCGCGATCCCTCGGCCGTGCAGGACGCCGAGTGCTCGGATCGCGTCTTCGAGACCCTTGTGCGGTGCGACCGCCCCGACGATCCCGAGCCTCGGGGCGCCGTCGTCCGCAACTCGGGGAGTCGCGGGTGCCGAACGGGTCCAGTCGTCGTCGAGCGGGCCGTTGTAGACCACCGTGGCCCGGTCTCTCGCGGCGGACGGGACGGTTGCCTCGAGAATCGCGCGAGAGTTGCAGACGATTCGGTCGCTCGCCTCCGACAACAGCTGCATCGCTCGTGCCCGGCCGACGTCGAATCGGAGGCCCAGCCCGCCCTCGACCAGCTCGCGAACGTGCCACACGTGGGGCACGCCGGCGCCGCGAGCAGCGTACGCGCCGGTCGGGACGACGAGCGAGTTCGAGTAGACGAGGTCGAACGGCTGGTTCGCGAGCAGCCGACGAAGGTGGCGGGTTGCCGAGCCGTTGCGAACCCGACGAACCGGGGCGTACCAGAACGACGTGAGTCGCGTGGGGAGCCACGTCCTCGTGTGGCACCAGGAGTCGTGTCCGGTGACGTGGGAGCGGAGTCCCGCCTCGGCGAGTCGGTCTTGCAGCGGGCCGCGGGTCGGCAGTGCGACGTCTGCCTCGATGCCGTGCTCCGGCAGGCCGGTCACGAGGTCGAGCAGCGAGCGTTCGGCTCCCATCAGCCCGGACGAGTGGGAGACGGCGAGCACGCGGAGGGGCTGCGGTGCCGTGCTCATCCCCGTCCTCGTGCCTCGTGTCGGACTCGACCCTCCACCGGGTCGAGCTGCCGCCCGAGGCTACGGCCGACACCGGGCCTCGTTCAAGCAACGCGAGCGGTCGCGCAGCGAGAACGCCCCGGCCTTTGTGGGCCGGGGCGCCGTGGTCTCGGTGGCGGAACGGCTCGAACTAGTCGAGCGTCTCCTCGCCGGCCTTCCAGTTGCATGGGCAGAGCTTGTCGGTCTGCAGGGCGTCCAGCACGCGGAGCACCTCGTCGACGTTCCGGCCGACGCCGAGGTCGTGGACGGCCATCCAGCGGACGTCGCCGTTGGGGTCGATGAGGTACACGCCGCGGTAGGCGAGGCCCTTCGCCTCGTCGTACACGCCGAACGACTTGGAGAGCTCGTGGCCCGGGTCGGCGAGCATCAGGTGCTTCAGCTTGCCCAAGTCGTCGTGGCTGTCGCACCAGCCCTTGTGGGTGTACTCGCTGTCGGTGCTGGCGGTGAGGACGACCGTCTCGCGATCCTCGAATTCGCCGACGGCGTTGTCGAACGCGACGATCTCCGTCGGGCAGACGAACGTGAAGTCCCGCGGGTAGAAGTACAGGCAGACCCACTTGCCCTTGAAGTCGGAGAGCTTGACGGTCGGAAACTGGTCGTCACCGCCGTCCTTGGTGCGGTCGTACGCGGTGACCTCGAAGTCGGGAGCGGGCTGGCCAACGGCAACGGACATGGGGGCATCCTCGAAATGGTGACTCGAACGACCTGGTACACTCGGGCCCCGGACCTCCCGGCGGAGGTCGGGCCGGCTGGGCGAGCGGCACCCAGCGGAGAGCGGGGAGACGAACCGACCGCCTCCCGGGACCGGAAGTATACCCGGCCGCATCGGCGAGACAACCGTCCCGTGCCGCGGTCGCCCCGGCCGAACCCGAGCGTTGACGGTTCCGGCCGGACGGGACTACGCTGACGGTTTGTGCTGCGGCACGGCGTGGCGTCGAGTCGCCCGTCCGTGCGCCGAAGGACCGGTTCCAAGACGACGCCCCGTCCAAGTGGGCCTCGTCCGTCGCACGAGCACGGACGGCACCGGCCCGACCCACGAAACCCGAGTCACGGACGTCCGTGTGTTCCAGACGATTGGCCAGCTCGTCACGAGGTATCCGTACGTCGTCCTGATCGTCTGGGTCGCCTCCTGCAGCTCGCTCTCCTTCAGCGCGAACCGCTTCGACGAGGTCGTCGTCGACGGGGAGTTCGCCTACCTGCCCGACGACGTCGACAGCCGACGGGCCGAGCAGCTGTTCAACCGTGCGTTCGGTCCGGGAGAGGGAACCGACCAGGAGGAGATCGTCCGCAGCAACATCGTGCTGGTCGTCAGCCGGAGGGGCCCGGTCGAGATCGACGAGAACGGCGAGAAGACCGGCGGCCTGACGGAACGCGACAAGCAGTTCGTCGAGCAGGAGTTGAAGCCGCGGCTGCTGGAACTGGCGGACGAGTTCGGTGGCCTCGCGGTCACCGAGGCACCCGACGCGGAGGACGACGACGAGTCGCCCGCGGAGGCGGGGGACGTCACGCCGCCGGAGCCGGAGTCCGACGCGGAGGCCGAGGACGCGTCCGAACGCGAGCCCGTCATCGCCGGGGTCCGCACGTGGAACGACAAGTCGATCGGCGACCTCCTCCTCAGCGAGGACGGCAAGGCGACACTGGTCGTCGTCGAGCTCGTGACGGAGTTCCTCGAGGAGCGGAACCACGAGATCATCAAGGCGATCGACGACCCGGACGACCCGAGCGGCGGACTCGTCGTCGAACTGAAGAGCGACCCGGAACTTCGTGAAGAGTGGGGACTGGGCGGCCTGGAGATCACCGTCAGCGGCATCGCCGTCGCCGGCCGTGACATGCGGATCGCGCAGCAGGAGTCGGCGGAGGCGACCGAACTGCTGACGCTGGTGCTGGTGCTGGTGCTGCTGGTCGTCATCTACCGCGCGCCGCTGCTCGCCATCCTGCCGATGATGACGGTCTTCGTCTCCGTGAAGGTCGCCATCGGCGTGCTCTCGCTGCTCGCCGACAACGGTCTCGTCGGGCTGTTCACGGGGGTGAAGTCGTACATCGTGGTGATCATGTACGGGGCGGGGGTGGACTACTGCCTGTTCCTGATCGCCCGGTACAAGGAGGAACTCGACCACGGCGCCTCGACCGAGGCGGCGATCCAGAGCGCGATCTCCCGCGTGGGGGCGGCACTCGCCGCCAGCGCCAGCACGACGGTGTGCGGCATCGGCATGCTCTACTTCGCCGACTTCGGCAAGTTCAGCCAGGCGGGAATCGCCATCGCCCTCAGCCTGCTGTTCGTTCTCGTTGCCGCCCTCACCTTCACGCCGGCCCTGCTGTTCGTCACCGGGCGGTACGCCTTCTGGCCGCAGGTCAGCCGTGACCGGCTCGTGGCCGCCGGCTGGGTCTCGCCCACCTCGCTCGTCTCCCGGATCATCGAGAGCGGACTCTTCTCACGGGTGTGGGAGCGCGTCGGCCGGGCCCTCGAGAAGCGGCCGGCGACGATCTGGTGCGTCACCGTCTCGTTGATGGTCCCGTTCGCCGTCGTCGGCGTCACGTTCTACGACCACCTCAGCTACGGGCTGCTGTCCGAGCTCCCCCGCGAGGCGACCAGCGTCGTCGGGGCGAAGGCCGTCCAGGACCACTTCCCCGCGGGCACGGTCGGCCCGGTCACCGTCCTGGTGAAGAACCCCGAGTTCGACTTCACCAGCCGCGAGGCGAAGGGCGTGATCGGGGACCTGACCGACCGCATCGCCGAGGAACGCGAGGAACTGGGCGTCGCCGACGTCCGCACGTTGACCAACCCGCTCGGCATCCACGTGAAGATGTCGATCGCCAAGCGGGCCGTCTTCCGACACCGGGCTCCGCAGTACTTCGTCAGCGGGCCGGACGCCCCGGACCACTCGCTGATGCGGATGGAGGTCGTCTTCGAGAACGACCCCTTCTCGCGACACAGCATCGAGGAGTTCGAGCGGTTCCGCGCCGAACTCCCCGGGCTGCTTCCGGACGAACTCCGCTCCGGCACGACGATCGAGTACCTCGGGGCCACCCCCAGCATCCGGGACCTGAAGATCGTCACCGACCACGACCAGGTGAAGATCAACCTCGTCGTCTCGCTGGCCGTGTTCCTGATTCTCGTCGTCCTGCTGGGCAAGCGGTCGCCGGGGCTCGTGCTGACGCTCGTGGTGGCCCACTTCGCCTGGATGTTCGCGGCGACGGCACAGGGGCTCTCGCTGCTCGGTCCGACCTTCCTCGGAGTCGACCTCGTCCTCGTGCTCGCGGTCGTCGCGCTCCGCGGCAACGCCTCGGCGAAGTCGTCCTACCTGATGTTGAGCGTGCTGTTCAGCTACTTCGTCACGCTGGGAGTGACGATCACGACCTTCTACGCCCTCTCGGGGGCCGAGGGCTTCGCCGGGCTGGACTGGAAGGTGCCGATGTTCCTGTTCACGATCCTCGTGGCCGTCGGGCAGGACTACAACATCTACTTCGTCACCCGAGTCGAAGAGGAACAGGAACGGCACGGTCCGGTCGAGGGGGTCGGCGTGGCGCTCGCCCGCACGGGGGGCATCATCTCCAGCTGCGGGATCATCATGGCCGGCACGTTCGCCTCGCTGCTGGCCGGCTCGCTCGACGGCATGCGGCAACTCGGCTTCGCCCTCGCCTTCGGCGTGCTGCTCGACACGTTCGTCGTCCGGCCGATCCTCGTCCCGGCGTACCTCATCCTGCTGCACGGCGGCCGGTTCGGAGTCGTCGGTCGTTTCCTCGGTGCCGAACACCAAACCGCCGAGGCTGCTTCCCCCGAGGCCGCTCCCGCCGGGTCCTCGGCCCGTCTCGAGGTCGGACACGGCAACGAGAACGCGTGACCGAACGCCTGCCGTTGACCACCGCTCACGCCGAACCGACAATCGCCTTCCGGTCGCGAACCGGTCCGCGAGCGGGCGTGTCCAACCGGCACCCCGTCGCCGTCGGCGACCGCACGGGCGCGTAACTCAGTTGGCTAGAGTGCTTCCCTTACAAGGAAGAAGTCGGGGGTTCGAGTCCCTCCGCGCCCACCTTCGAGATCCCTGAACCCCTGGAAACACCGCGTTTTCCGGGGTTTCGTGGTTCTTGGTGCGAGACCGTGCGAGCCGTTTCCGCACCACACTGCACCGGATTCTGCACCGCCTTCGCGAAGTGATCGTCGGTGACCTGGAGGTAGTGCATTCGGGCGACCTTCTCGCTGTTGCCGATCCAATGGCAGACCACGTGCGAGGGGAACGATTCCTCAAGTTCGGTCTGCCTCGTGCTTCGCAGGCTCTGGAACAGCTTTGGCCAGGGCTCGACGCCCGCCCGCCCGATGATCCGAAGCAACCGCGTCCGGAGATTCGCGTTCGTGTCCCGGTATCGCGTGATGACGAACTCCGCTCCGTCCTCCGCCTGCTCCCACACTTCCTCAAGGTGCGTCCGCAACTCCGGGAACAGCGGAATCACTCGCGACTCCCCGCCTGGGTGATGCTCCGTCTTCGGGCTGTGCACCACGATCCGCTCGCCGTCCCAGTCGATGTCGACCCAACGCAGGCCCAGGTGCTCCGAGGGACACCGCAGGCCACCGTAGCGGCTCAGGGCGAACAGCAGCCGCCACTGCGCGTCGGGACACGCCTTGATGACCTTCTCCGCCACGTCGCGCGTCACGAAGTGGAACCGTTTGGGATTCGCCCGCACGGCCGCCTTGAGGTCCGCGAACGGATTCGCCTCGATCAGTCGGTGCCGAATCGCCGCCGCGAAGAACTGCTTCGCGAGTCCACACCGCCGACGGATCGTGTTGTCTGAGAGCTTCTGCTCGACGAGTGACAGCCGCCATTCGTCGGCGTCCCCGGGTGAGACTTGCACGAGCGGCTTCTCCCGGCCGAAGAACTCCACGAGGTTCCGCCGCGTGTGTCCCCAGGCGGTCTTCGTCGAGCCCTTCACGTCGACGCGAGAGGCGAAGTAGCGATCGAGGAACGCCCCGAGCGTCGTCGTGTCCTTCTCGCGATCCGGGACAAGCCCGACCGCAGCGAGCTTCGCGTGCATCGCCTCGTCGAGTGCGCCGACCCACCGGGCCGTCTCGCCGTCGATTGCATGCCCGGCCAGCTTCGCGGCCACGAGGCACTCCACACGTCGGCGAACCGAGTTCGCCACCTTGAGCGGCACCTTCCCAAGGCGAATGCTCCGCCGCTTGCCATCCGTCGCGACAAACTGCACCGTTCGCCGCCCACTCTTCTTGTCCGTGCTGACGCTCGCCATCAGTCACCAGCCTTCCGTTTGGACTCCGACACGAACGCCTCCAGGTCGCGAACATCAAACCGGATCAGGCGGCCAATTGCCACGAACGAAAGCCGCCCGGACTCCTTCAGGCTCCACAGAGTTCGTTGGGAGACACACGGCAATTGAGCGGCCGCACGGGAGTCGACGAGCATTCTCTCGGGAATGTCATTCGAGGGCATCGTCGTCGACCTCCTTCGTCTCGAATCCCGGTTGCTGAGCCAGTTCACGGCGGTACTTCTCCAGCCACTTCGGGTCCAGCAGCACGACTCGGTAGAAGAGTCGATCGCCGTAGAAGCATGCATCGTCGAGAGTCGGGAGCTCCACCCGTTCGAGCAACGCGGCTCGACGCATGCATCCGACCATCTGCTTGCCGAGGTCGATCGCCGTGACCTGCCCCGATGGCAGCGGTTCGAGCGGCAACGTCGGTTTCCCGGCCCAGTCACCGAGCGCCCTCTGGACGTCACGCCAAAGGGGAAGAACGCGTGCGCGTGACTGGTGGTTCTGCTCACGATTCACGGGACCGTCCGTCAGGCGAAACCAGTCGTGGCACAGCTTCCGAACGAGTGAGCCGCGCTTCCGAAAGTAGTCCTCAACGGTGTCGATCCCGTGTTGTTTGAGCCACCCGCGACCGAGTTCCCACTCGACACGGGTCGCGTCCTCGGGCAGGCCTCCCCAACGGCGTGCCTTCATCGCCGCGAGCTTCTCTGCGTCTCTCTTCGCGATCATCTCTTCGAGCTTGTCGTACACGCGAAGCATGCAAATGGCGGTTCGAGAACGGTACCTGGAATGCGTTCAGATCGACCCCGGCGATGTCGACTGCGATGTCAACCCGCGAGAGTGTCCGCTTCTCGATCCGGCCACCGAGATGGGAGACGACACGCGCGACGGTCTCCAAGCAGTTCGCAACTCCCAGCAACAGGCAGGCGCGACCGTCGGCCACTGCATGTCCGTTCGGAAGTGTCTTCTTGTAGCCGGGGCGATCAGCGAGGAGGAGACGAACACCGTTGACCCGCAGGGCGAACTCGAAGTGAGTCCCCTTGCCGCCCCCGAGCGTCCGGCCCTGCCGGGAGACTTCGATGGGGTCGAGCCCGTCGATGCTCAGCCAACCACTCGCCGACTTCTCCTGCTGGCACCGGTCCTTGACCGCAAGCAAGCGGGCCACGAGAACGGCGTGTGCTCCGGGATCCCATTGAATCGACAGGCTCCAGGCGAACCAGTCCTCCGCGACCACAGCCTCACCGGATGACCCGATCTGGCTAGTTGGCCCCCGGGTGTTACCAAGGCACCCGGGGGCGTCTGGTGGATCGGACGGCGACTCGCTCCGCTTCGCGGCGCTTCGCTCGCCGCCGTCCGCTCCATCTTCCGGTCCGCGCGCACGCTCGCTACGATCTGCGTCGTCTCGACTCGTCATCGTTCATCCTTGATGAGTTGCTGACCGGCCCCGCCGTCGTCGAGTCGCCAAACCTGTCGACGGTTGGGGCCCCTTTTCTTCATCCGGCCTCGCTGGCCGGCTTCTTCCGACGCTTGCTCGGGCCGAACGCGGCCCGAATGTTCTTCGCAAGCTTGCTCGTCACGGCCGCGATGAGCCACTCGTTGTCGTCAACCGCCGCCTCCAGGAGCATCGCGACCATTTGTGACTGACTCGCGCCCATGCGGTCTGCCAGCTCGTTGATTCTCTCTCCGAGCTCGACGTCCACCACACCCTGCACTCGCATCTTGTCCGCCCCAATTGGCATTCCGTCACCTCACGCTCGGGCGCCTAAGTTGTGTTACCGTGACGCATACTCGCTCACTTTGTGCGACGCGTCAACACGTCATTCTGGCGTCGCCCTTCGGGCCGGGCTCTACGCTGCAATTCCTCGACCGCAGACAGTCGGGCGCGGCACGCCGCTGGTGCCGGATCCCACTTGGGAGGCGGCGAGACTACCGGGGGCGGTCTGCGGGATTTCCGCTGCGATCCCCGACGCGAGGCCCCTCGGGAATCGGACCCCTCCAACGGCAGCGGCCTGCCGACGTCTCCGCCATCATCCCTCGAAGCCCGGGCTCGGGTGAGGCTTCGAAGGATGACGGCTCCGACGACGGCAGGCCCGCGCGGATGTGCGACTGGTAGCGACTGGAGCGGCGATGACGCCAAGAGCAGACTTCCGTCCGGGAACCGACGATGACGACTAGACGCAGTGGGATCTGCAGCTTGGAGGCATCGAATGGACTCTGGGTCTTTCCGACACTGGTTTCGCAGTGCGGCATGTGGATTGGCCTGCTGCCTTGCGTCCTGCCGGACACCGGGGGCGACCTCGGTTTCGGCTCCGGTTCCTTCTGCCAACGCGAGCTCGCCGGTGGTGGCTGCCGATGCCCTGCCAAGTCGGCTGGTTCGAAGCGCTATGGCGCGAGGCCAGCAGTCTGCTGGGAAGGCAATCGACGTTGCTTCGGTCGCGAACGTTCACACGGAACTCGAGAGCGTTGACCGAGTCCGCCCAGCGGGAGTGGAGACTCGCGTCGATGTCCCTCAACCGCTCCTCCTGTCGAACCTCGACGAGGCTTCCGAGCCGAAGGACGCCACCGGGGAGCTTCCCGCCGCGGGCGAGTCCCGGACGCCACACACCCTGGGCGGCGATGTGCCGGATGCCGGGTCTACGGACGCGCAGGCCCGTCCATCTGCGGTCGGCCTCACTCTCGAAGACGTCGAGCAGATGGCCTTGGCGAACAACCCGACGCTTCGGATCGCCGGCCTCGGGATCGACGAGAAAGGAGGCGTCCGCACGCAGGTGGGTCTGAGGCCGAACCCTGTCGTCGGGTACTCAGGGGTCGAGATCGGGAACGAGGGCGAGGCGGGCCAGCAGGGCTTCTTCGTCAGTCAGACGTTCGTCCGCGGCCGCAAGCTGCAACTGAACCGCGCCATCGCGAACTGGGACGCCGAGGAGGCGCGGTGGATCGCCGAGACACAGCGATACCGGGTCCTCAACGACGTCCGCTCCTCGTTCTACGAGGCCCTCGGTGCACAGCGGCGGACTGAGATCGCCCGGCAACTCGTCGAGATCGCGGAGAAGGGTGTGGCGTCGGTCGAGGCACAGATCCGGGCCGCGCAGGCGGCCAAGCCCGACCTTCTGCAGGCGAAGGTCCAGCTGAACGAGGTGCAGGTCACACTGCAGAACGCCGAGATTGCGTTCGAGGCCGCGTGGAACGAAGTCGCCAGCCTCACGGGTCAGCCCTCTCTCGCACCAACGCCGCTCGTCGGTGAGCTGCCCAAGGAGTTGGCCGACGTCGCCTGGGACGACACCTATGCGACGCTGCTTTCGCTCAGTCCAGAGCTCCAGCAGGCAGAGGTCCGCATCCAGCGAGCCAGGTGTGCCGTTGCCCGGCAACAACTGCAGCCCAAGCCGAACGTACTGACCCAGTTCGGCGTGGCCAACGACTTCGCGACGGACAGTGTCGTCACCAACATCCAGGTTGGCGTCCCCCTCCCGGTTCGCAACAGGAACCAGGGAAACGTGCGGGCTGCCTACGCCGTCTACCATCGCGCCCAGGGAGACGCCGAACGAATTCGACTCCGGCTTCGTCAGCAGTTGGCCCAGACCCTTCGGGAGTACGGTCAGACCCGGCAACAGGCCGAACGGTATCGGGATGCCATCGTGCCGATGTCGCGCGAGTCGTTCGAGTTGATCGACGCCGGCTACCAACAGGGAGAGTACGACTTCCTCCGTGTCCTGACGGCACGTCGAGCCTACTTCGAGGCTCAGCTCGCCGCGGTCCAGTCCCTCGTCGCCGCCAACCGGGCGAGCGTCGCCATCGACGGACTGCTCCTCACGGGAGGACTGAATGCGGTTCCGGAGGCAAACGACACGGGTGAACTCCGCGGCGAGGGACTTCGTGGTCAATCGCTTGATGGCCAGTAACGCTGGCAGATTGACACGGTTTCGAGACCGGCCTACGCTCGGCAGGTGTTCGTGACCAACTGGGAACCGACGATTGGTCATCGCCTCGAAGCTCGCCACCGTCCTCACAGCAGTCTCCGTGCTGCTGACGTCCGTGACGCCGCCTGCGCTGGCGCACGTGCACGAGGCGCTGTCCAGCGAGCCCAACACCGAGGACCCGGAGCTGCCCCCCCGGCACAGTGCCCACCCTCACAGTCACGATGGCCACGGTCATCCGCACGTTGGCCACGGTCCTGGGCACCACCACCACGACCATCGGAGCGACGAGCCGGACCACGGCGAGGGAGGCTGGCATCTCCACGTCGTTCTGCTCGGCGTCGAGTTTCCGATTCCCTGGAACGATCCCGGCGAGCAGGACCGACTCGGCGACGACGAACGTGTCGTGCGTGTCGTCGACGAACAGGCGACCGACGTTAGCTCGATCGGAAGGTCGTGGCCCGCGTGCGAGCCGTCGATCGAGGTCGCCGTTCTCGCGGCCGACGTGGCTCATCCGAGAACCTGCGTCGATCGCCACGACTCGTGTCGTAACTCTCTGTGTGATGCTGCGCGCTTCGAGCGCTCCGGTGTGCTGCTGACCTAGGACACCGTCGAGCACACGTCCCACGTTGTCGGACTGGGTTCGGCGTACGCGCCACCCACCTCGCCGCGTCAGTGGCGTTGGTTTGGTGCCTGCGACGTGGGGAGTGCCGGACCCTCTTCTTGCTCCCGACGTTCACGTTGCCGCTGTTGGGATCCGCCTGACCGTCTTCCCACGGCCATGTTCTCCTGAGAGGTCTGACCCATGACGCGTTTCCTTCGATTCCTGAAGTCGATGGGAAAGCCGCTCCTGTACGTGGTCGTCATCGGCGGGCTGGGCGCGGGCGGGTACTTCACCCGCAGCCACTGGCTGCCTTTGCTCCAACACGATGCAGCTGAGGTCGCGGCCGAGTCGGCCCCTGAGACAACGGAGTCGGATACTCCCGCCGAGAAGATCCTCCTGACCGACCAGGCGATCGCCAACTTGCACCTAACGGCCAAGTCCACCCTCCCGGCGACCTACTGGAAGACCATCCAGGTTCCCGGCATGGTCGTGGACCGACCCGGCCGGAGCGATCGGGGTGTCATCACGCCCGTCACCGGCGTGGTCACCAAGATCCACCGCTTTCCGGGCGACACGGTCCGTCCCGGCGACGAACTGTTCACGATCCAGGTTCTCAGCGAGTCGTTGCACGCGATTCAGTCGAACCTGTTCAAGGCGATGAAGGACATCTTCCTCGCTCAGGAGCGCAAGAAGCGGCTGGCGTCCGCCGGGGAGGCAATTCCCGAGGCCCGCGTCATCGAGGTCGAGAGCCAGATCACTCGCTTGGGGGTCGCCGTCACGGCGTACCGTCGGGAGTTGCGTACCCGCGGACTCACGCCGGAGCAGATCGAACGGGCGGCGAAGGGCGATCTCGTCAGCGAGATCAACGTCCTCGTCCCTGCTCCCTCCGATGACACCGAGGCTCTGACGGCAAAGGGGCCTGTCGTGATCCAGACTGCCGGCGGCCGAACCGAGGTGCCGACCGCGACGTTCGAGGTCCAAGAGCTCAACGTCGACGTCGGGCACCAGGTCCAGTCCGGGAAGACGCTCTGCGTGTTGTCCGACCACAGGATGCTGGACATCGAAGGGCGGGCGTTCCGCGACGAAACCCTGCTGCTCGAGCGGAGCGTCCGTCGTCAATGGCCCGTGGCAGTGGACTTCCAGGAGAATGCGGCCGCCGACTGGCCCCCCGTCGAGCAGACGTTCTTCATTCGTCAGATCGCCAACGTCATCGATCCCGTCAACCGCACGTTCGGCTTTCGCATCCCGCTGGACAACGAGTCGAGGGAGGTCAACGAGGGAGGGCGGACGCAACTCCTCTGGCGATTTCGGCCCGGTCAGAAGGTCAAGATCCTCGTTCGGATCGAGAAGATCGAGAATGCCTTCGTGCTCCCCGCCGACGCGGTCACCCGCGACCTCGCCGAGGCGTTCGTGTTCACCCAGAACGTCAACACGTTCGAGCGCAAGCCGGTCCGTATCCTGGCACAGGACCACCTGCACACGGTCGTCGCCAACGACGGTTCGCTGGTGCCCGGCTCGTTCGTCGTGCAGAACGCCGCCGCCCAGCTGAACCGGATGTTGAAGTCGCAGTCGGGCGACGGCCTGCCGGAGGGCTACCACATTCACGCCGACGGCAGCCTGCACAAGAACGAAGACGAGGAGTAGGCCGTGCTCAACGCCATCATCCGACTCTCGCTGACCCACCGCACGCTGGTCCTCGCCGGCTGCGTGGTCGTGCTCGTCTACGGGGGCTACCTCACCACCGAGTTACCGATCGACGTCTTCCCGGACCTCGATCGTCCGCGGGTCGTCATCCTCACCGAGTGCCCCGGTCTGTCCTCCGAGGAGGTCGAGACGCTCGTCACCTACCCGATCGAGACCGCCGTCCTCGGGGCGAACGGCGTCGAGGACGTTCGCAGCCAGTCCAGCCAGGGGATGAACGTCGTCTACATCGAGTTCGACTGGCAGACCGATCCTCGCTACGCCCGCCAGATCGTTGCCGAGCGGCTCTCGAACGTGCCGATGCCCCCCGGCATTCGTCCGGTGATGACGCCGCAGGCGTCGATCATGGGCCAGATCCTCCACGTTGGGATTCACCGCCGAGAGGGTCCGCAGGGCGGAGAGTTAGTGCCCGTCGGTCAGTCCGGGTTGCAGGCCGAGCGCACGGAGTCCGCAGGCGAGCCGGTTCTCACCGTCTGGGATCCCCGTCCTCGGAACGATCCCGCCGCGTGGAAGAAGATCGACATCGAGAACCCCGTCTGGAGCGAGTCCCCACCACGGCGTGAGGTCACGTTCGGCTTGAATGGGCGGTCCGTCGACGTCGTGTTCCGCAGTCCGCTGGAGGAACGCATGGACCTGCGGACGACGGCCGACTGGTTGATCCGCCCGCAGCTGCTGAAGATCAGCGGCATCGCCGAGGTCATCGTGATGGGGGGCGACAAGAAGCAGTACCAGGTGCTGGTCGATCCCGACCGTCTGCAGGAGTACGACGTCTCCCTCCAACAGGTCGAGGAGGCGATCCGGTCGAACAACCTGAACGCGAGCGGCGGATTCCTCGTCGAAGGTCAGTCCGAGCGTTCCGTCCGCGTGATCGCACGGCTCGGACCGCTGTCGGAACAGGTGCTGGAGCATCTTCGCAAGACGCCGGTGAAGATGAACGCGGACCGCGCCGTTCTGCTGCGGCACGTTGCCCAGATCGTGGAGGGGCCGGCTCCCAAGCGTGGCGATGCCAGCATCGACGGCAACCCCGGGGCCGTGATCACCATCGTCAAGCAGCCGCACGCCGACACGCGGAAGCTCACGGACGAGGTCAAGGCCGCACTCCGCGATGCCGAGGCCGGGCTGCCCGCGGACGTCGTGATCAACACGGACCTGTTCCAACTCAAGAACTTCATCGACCGCGGCGTCTACTACGTCGAGGAAGCGCTCGCCATCGGTGCGATCCTGGTCGTTGTCGTCCTGTTCCTGTTCCTGCTCAACCTCCGCACGACGTTCATCACGCTGACGGCGATTCCCCTGTCGCTGGTCATCACGACGCTGGTGTTCCGAGCCATCGGGATCGTTACGGGGACCGAACTGTCGATCAACGTGATGACGCTCGGTGGGATCGCCGTCGCGATCGGCGAACTCGTGGACGACGCGATCGTCGACGTCGAGAACATCTTCCGCCGGCTGGGCGAGAACAACGCCAGCGACAACCCGAAGCCGGCCGTCGTGGTCGTCTACCTGGCGAGCAAGGAAGTCCGCTCCGCCATCGTCTTCGGGACGGCGGTCGTCGTCCTGGCTTTCATGCCGCTGTTCGCCCTGTCCGGCGTCGAGGGTCGCCTGTTCGTGCCCCTGGGTGTCGCCTACATCGTCTCGATCCTCGCGTCGCTGCTGGTGTCGCTGACCGTCACGCCCGTTCTGTCCTACTACCTGCTGCCGCAGTCGCAGGCGACGCACGAGCACGAGGACGGGTTGCTGCTGCGGTTGTTGAAGTGGATGGCGGGATTCCTGATCCGATTCAGCATGCGGTTCGCCGGCCCGCTCCTGCTCGCAACGTGGGTGCTCGTCGCGCTCAGCGTCTGGACACTGTCAAATCTCGGGGCCGACTTCCTGCCGAAGTTCGACGAGGGGAGCGTGCAAGTGAACGTCACCCTGCCCGGCGGGTCGTCGCTCCAGGCGTCCAACGAGGCGTCGGCGGTGATCGACGATCAGCTTCGGACCTTGCAGAAGTCACCGGAGAACCCGGACGGCCCCGTCCTGCACTTCTTCCGCCGCACGGGCCGGGCGGCACTGGACGAACACGTGCTGCCGGTGAACGTCGGCGAGTACATCCTCACGATGAACCCGGAGGCGGACTACGATCGCGACAAGTTCCTGAAGTCCCTGCTCGCCGACTTGGAGAAGAACGTCCCGGGGGTAGGGATCGAGGCCGAGCAGCCGCTCCAGCACCTGATCAGCCACATGCTCTCCGGCGTGCGGGCTCAGATCGGCATCAAGCTGTACGGCGACGACCTGGACAAGCTACGGGAACTCGCAGGCGAGGTCCGGGACGTCATCACGGACATTCCCGGAGCCACGCCGCCGATCATCGATCCGCAGGAGCGCGTGGACGAGCTCCACGTCGTACTGCGGCCGGACGACCTCGCCTTCTACGGCCTCAGTCGGGAGTACGTGGCCGACTTCGTCCAGACGGCGCTCAAGGGCGAGGCCGTCTCTCAGGTGCTCGAAGGGCAACGCCGGTTCGATCTCGTCGTGAAGCTCGACGAGCCGTTCCGCTCCGACCCGTACAATCTCCGGGAGCTGAGGCTCGACCTGCCGGACGGCCGGGGCCAGATTCGGCTCCGGGAAGTGGCCGACTTCCCCGAGTCGGCCAGCGGCCCGAACGTCGTGAACCGGGAGAACGCACGGCGACGACAGACGATCCGCTGCAACGTGTCGGGCCGCGATCTGGCGAGCACGGCCGCCGAGATCGAACGGCGTGTGCGGGCCGAGGTCGACGTGCCGCCCGGCTACTTCGTCGAGTTCGGCGGACAGTTCGAGGCCCAGCAGTCGGCGACACTCTTGATCACCGTGCTGGCCGCCGTGTCGATGGGGGGCATCTTCATCGTGCTGATGATGCTCTACCCGTCCGCCCGCATCACGTTCCAGATCCTGAACGCCATCCCGACGGCGTTCATCGGCGGGGTGCTGGCCCTGTACCTGACCGACCAGACGCTGACCGTGGCCAGCATGGTCGGCTTTATCTCGCTGAGCGGAATCGCCGTCCGCAACGGCATCCTGCTCGTGACCCACTACTTCCACCTGATGGAGGAGGAGGGTGAGGGATTCACTGAGGCAATGGTGCTCCGCGGCAGCTTGGAGCGACTGGCTCCCGTCTTGATGACGGCGATCACGGCTGTGATGGGACTGCTCCCGATCGTGGTCGGCGGACAAAAACCGGGGCTCGAGATTCTGTATCCCGTGGCCACAGTGATCGTAGGTGGGTTGGTGACCTCGACTTTCTGCGAGTTCCTGATCCACCCGGGTTTGTTCTGGAGGTTCAGCGGCCGAGACGCCGAACGGCTGGTCCGAAACGAAGCCTCCGACGAAGAACTTCTGCGGGCCGCGTGAGCCCACAGGATGGTCGAACTGTTGTTCTCAAGGACAGGATGAACGAGATGACGAACTTCAAGATGCTGGGCTTGGGCCTGTTGGTTGCAGCCCTCGCGCTGACGGGCTGCTCGAACAGCAGCGACACCCAGGGAGACGGCACCGCACAGGGCAGCGGCTCTGGCGGTGAGACCGGTCACGGCCACAGTCACGAGCACGGCCACTCTCACGACACCGGCCCGAACGGCGGGGTCGTATTCGACCTAGGCAAGTACCACGCTGAGTTCACCGTCGACCACCCCAAGAAGGAGTGCACGGTCCTGGTCTTGGGTGACGACGGGAAGACCACGACTCCGGTCGCCGCATCGGAACTGACGCTGACGACCAAAGCAACGAAGACGGCGGACGGCACGGTCGTCGAGCCCATGACGATCAAGTTGCTGCCGCAGAACGAGGAGGACGGCAAGGCGGCGAAGTTCGTCGGAACTGACCCCGGCATCGCCAACGTTGCCGACTTCGAGGGAACGGTTCTCGGCGTCATCGACGGCAAGCCCTCGCAGGGAGAGTTCAGCGAGGTTCACTCGGGACATTCGCACTGACCTGCGACCGAACGCAAGAGAATCGACGAGATCCCAGCAGAGAAGTTGCCCGAGGCTCGTCATGCAGGTCGCTACACGATCTGCCTCAGGTGGCTTCGGCCGGTCGAGCACTGCGTTCCAATGCGTTCGTGGGCCAACGGCGCCCAGATCGACGAACGTCGATGCGGTGCCACCGAAAGTCGGCGAAGTCAATCCGTGACTCGGCCTCTGGCTTGGGCCAAAGGCCGCCCAGAACTCGTCTAATCCCACCCAGCTCCCAGCAGACGTCGCAGTCATCGCGGCAAGACCCGACCAATAGCTGCCATTACTGCAGTTCGTTCTTGGCGACTAAGGATCGGCCAATACTGGATCACCGTTCTCAACTCGGCATCCAATGCACCGGATTCCGCACCGCCCCACGCAGTCGAGTCTCCGCAAGTGTCGCCGACGACGTGCGTTGAAGAACCTCGTTCGAGTCCCTCCGCGCCCACTTTTTTACGCTGTGCTCTCGGCATCGACTTGCCAGGAGCCTTCGGCGGCTTGCGAGGCCGGTCGTCGTCTGCGAGGCGTCGCGAGTCCGCGACGGGATCGACGCCTAGCGAAAGGCGGCCCACTGGCGGAGGGTCTTCGTCGCCTCGAGAGCCGGTTCGAACCGCTGGCCGAGGTCGGTGCTGCGGATCCACATCTTCGTGCCGTACCACGCGTGTCGCAGCGATCGTCGGAGGGCGTGCCGGTCGACGGAGCCCTCCCAGATCGTGAAGTCGTGCGACTTGAAGCTCTGCTTGTAGCGTTCGCCGCCCCGGCCTAGGTCGATCCGCTGGAGGCCGCGCTCGGCGCACTCCTCGGCGAGCTTCAACAGCAGAACCGTGCCGGGCGAGTACTTCTGCAGGTCGTCGTCGTAGGCGGGGAACCACATGTGGAGGGACGCCCGGCTGACGAGCCCGAGGTGCACGGCGGCGACGCGGTCGCCCGCGTAGAGGACCGAGAAGGCCCCCTCGAAGCCGTTCGCCCGAGCGTCGCGAACGGATCGCATCGTCTCGAGAACCCAGTCGTTCCGCATGACCTCGAGCATTCCCGTCTGGCGATGCTGGGCCGACTTCCACTCGACCAGCTTCTCGAACGCCGCCTCGTCGTCCGACTGGTACTCGAACCGCAGCGGTCCGACCTCCCGTTCGAGCTTGCGGCCCTTCCGTTCGGTCTGCGAGACCTGCGATCCGGACTTCTTGCGGCCTGCGCGGTACGCCTCATACCCGTCCGAGAGGTCGAGGTGCGGTGACGTCGCCTGTCCCCAGGCGTGTCGCTGGAAGGGGGCCTGGTCCGTGGGAAGGTGGTCGAAGTACCACGCCGTCAGCCGGCAGGTCCGGAGCAGCTCGACGGCGTCCCAGGAGAGGCCGGGGCGGCCGAGCACGCCGTGGAACTCCGAGAGCCGACCGCACACCGCCTGCGCCACGCCGCCGGGGCCGCGCTGGAACGGGAAGAACCCGACCGGCTCGCCCCCCTCCTCGAGCACGGCCACCTCCACGTCCCCGCGGGCCGCGTGGACGACCCGCGTGAACTCGGGATGGAAGAACGGACTCTCGAGCGGAGGCGTCGTCGCCTGGTCGTGCAGGTCCTGCCAGGTGAACCACTCGACGTCGGTGAGATCGCCGACGGACTTGAGCGTGATGGGCACGGCGGTCAATCCTCGGTGTGCGTGCGGGGCGGAGTGAACAGTGACTGCAGGCCGCGGACGGCCTGCTTCGCGAGCGACACGCCGCCACGGAGTCGCGGATGCCGGGCGGCCTCTCGCATCCGACGGCCGGCGGAGCTCGTGAAACGGGCGATCGACCCGGAGTCGAACGAGCCCCCGCGAACGACGAGGTCGCCCGACTTGAAGCTCTGCTTGTAGCGTTCGTCCCCGGTCCCGAGGTCGATCCGCTCGACGCCGTCCGCCGCCGCGGTGTTGGCGACGTCGAGGAGCAGGATGTTCCCGGGGGAGTACTTCCCGAACTCGGCCTCGTAGGTCGGGAACCACCAGTGCAGGACGGTCTCCGTTCGGAGTCCGAAGTGCACGGCGAGCACGCGGTCCTCGTGCCGCAGGACGGAGAGCACCCCCGCGAACTCCGGCGTCCGGGTCCCGCGCAGCCGGGTGACGAGGTCGAGCACCCACGGCTGCCTGAACACGGCCAGCGAGCCGACGCGATCGTGCTGCTCGTTCTTCCAACCGACCATGAGGTCGAACGCGACGTCGTCGTCCGCGTCGAGCACGAACCCGATCGGCCCGACCTCGCGTTCGAACTTGCGTCGCTTCCGCTCGGTCTCCTTGACCTGCCGCGAACCCGAGGCGGCTCGCTCCGCGCAGTACTCGTCGTACCCGGTGCGGAGGTCGAGGTACGGCGACTCCTCGGTGGACCGCGTGTGCGACTCCGCCCGGGGAAGCCCGACGACACGGTCGAAGGTCCACGAACTCAGACCGCAGCCGCGGACGACGGAGACCGGGTCGATCTCGACGTCCGACCGGAACACGCCCCCCTGCAGGTCGCTCAGGCGTGCGGCGACCGGCACGCCCCGGCCGAGCGACCGACGCTGGAAGGGCAGGATGCCGACGATCTCGCCGGACCGCTCGACGACGCCGACGTGGACGTCGCCGCGCACGGCGTGCACGGCGGCCGTGTACTCCGGTCGGAGGAACGGGGAGTCGACCGGCGAAGTGCGACACAGCGTTCGCCACGCCTGTCGCTCTGCGTCGCTCAGTTCGTCCGGACGAACCACGTGGACCTGCATCAGGCGACCCTCCCCTCGAGCGCCCGGAGGCGGTGCGGCTCCGACGACTCCTGAGACTCGTCGGCCAGCCGGCACGTGGCGGCGGCGAGTCCGGCGACGAGCCAGAAGAAGCGGACGAACTTGAAGCTCAGCAACAGGCCGCAGGCCAGGAACGCGACGAACGACAGCAACAGCGCGGTCGCGACGTGTCGGACCAGCTCGTCCCGCGACCGTCGGCGTGCCTCCTGGAGGCCGCGGACGTGGAGGACGACGACGGCGGCGAACGTCAGCAGGCCGAGTAGGCCGTGCTCGGCGGCGAGGTGCAGGTACAGGCTGTGGGCCTCTCGCCGGTCGGCGTGGACCTGGAACCCGAGCGCCGTCGACTCGCTCTGGAAGTGGACGGGGAACATGGCGGGCCCGACCCCGACGAGCGGATGCCGTGCGAAGACGCGTGCGGCCGCCACCATCTCCGTCAGCCGCCCCTGGGTCGCCTTGTCGGTTCGCTGGACGCCCGCCCGGCCGCTGGTGAGGTGCGCCAGCCGGCCGATCGACGCCGCCCGTTCCCGGAGCTGCGGCACGGCGACGATCCCGAGCGCCGCGACGAGCAGGCCGACGACGAACAGTCGTCGCGAGAGGACGCCGAGCAGGGTCGCTACGGCCAACAGCACGCCGAATGCGAGGATGGCTCCGCGCGAGAACGTCACGGCCACGCCGGCCAGCAGCAACGCGGTCGCGGCCGTCGCCAGCCATCCGCGCAGCGAACCGTCGCGTGCCAGGCCGACGAAGGCGATCGGCACCAGCATCATGAGGACCTGGGCGAAGTAGTTCTTCTCGCCGACCGGTCCGGCCGCCCGAGGCTTCTCGAACGGGTTCTCCCCGGCCGGGTCGAAGTTCTCGACCTTCGCGAACCCGAAGAACTCCTGTGAGAAGTTGCCGGTCGCGTACTGGACCACCGAGAGCGCCGACACGGCACATCCCACGGCGACGACCGCCACGAGGCACCACTCGAGGACACGACGGGTGCGAACCGAGTGCGTGACGAGCAGGTACAGAGCGAGCCCTTCGACGAGGATCGTCCGCACCTCGTCGGCCGCCAGCTTCGGCTCGACGGCGACCAGCATGCCGGCCGTCTGCACGATCGCGAACGCGAGGACGGCCCAGAACCGGGCGTCGACGACGAGCGGGCAGCGGTCGAGTACCAACGACCGCAACGCCGGCCAACAGAGGGCCGCCGGAATCGCGGCACCGACGACGAGCGGCAGCCCGTGTTCCTGGACGAGCACGCCACCGACGTTCGCGTACATCGCCGCGAGCACGGCCGGAGTGACGAGGTCCGGACAGCGGAGCACGGCGAGCACGACGGCGAGACCGAACAGACCGACCAACACGAGAGGCGACAGACCGACGAGCGCACCGACCACGAGACCGGCCCCGACGCCGAGGACGGGGACGATTCGCGGATCAACGGAGGTCGGGCGCGTCGCGGTCGTCATGACGGGACGGGGCCTCCCGTTCCCGCGGACCCGTGCCGCTCCGGCTCCCAGCGCTTGATCGCGCGGCCGGTCACCGTCCGCAGCGTCGCGATCGCGGCCGCGACGTTCACGGCACAGAGGAAGTAGGCCATCGCGAACGGCTTCCCGAACCTGCCGCCCCGTCCACGAGCCACGATGCCGACGGCGGCCATCACGTAGAACGCGATCTGCCCGACCGTCGCGACCTGGTAGACGAGACCCTGCTGCCACAGCAGCGGGCTGACGACGAGCAGCACGAGGGCGGCCGCGAACAGCAGCCTTCGGAGCACCTTGTGCGTGAAGAGTTGCAGGGAGTAGAAGCCGTACCGGAACGGGTTCAGCAGCGGCCGCACGTGGAGCACGGCGGCCAGACCCTGGGCGACGATCCGCACCTTGCGGCTGAACTCGACGCCCTCCCGGGTCGCGACCGGCTCGAACGCCTTCGCCTCGCCGTTGTAGACGAGCCGCTGGCCGTTGGCGACGACGCCGGTGGAGATCACGAAGTCGTCCATGGCGTTCGGCGGGACGGGCGTGTACAGCGACTTGCGAATGGCGTAGATCGCCCCGGTGGCCGACGTGATGCTGCCGGCCCGGCTCTGCAGTCGCTTCAGCAGGCGGTCGTAGCTCCAGTAGGCGCGTTCGCCGTCGGCGGTCGTGCTGGGCGTGCCGTCGCGGGTGTAGACCTGGTCGCCGCCGACGCCCCCGACCGTCTCGTCCGCGAACGGAGTCACGAGTTCCCGCACGACGTTCTCGGCGAAGACCGTGTTCGCGTCGGTGAAGACGAGGATCTCGCCGTTCGTCTCGGGGACGGCGAGGTTCAACGCGTTCCCCTTGCCGCCCCGCGGCAGGTCGAGGGCTCGCACGCGTGGGTCGTCGAACGACTCGGCGATCGCGACGGTCTCGTCGGACGACCCGTCCGAGGCGACGACGATCTCGAGCCGGTCCGCCGGGTAGTCCTGGGCGAGCAGGTTCTCGATGCGGGCGCGGATGTTGTCGGCCTCGTTGTACGCCCCGACGAGCACGGTCACGCTGGGCGTGTGCGAACGGTCGGCGCGAACCGTCCTCCGGACGAGCAGCCCGCGGAGGAGCAGCAGCACGGGGAAGACGAAGAGCGTGTAGACGACGAGGCCGACCGCGGCCCAGAAGGCGATGATCACGACTCGGTCCCTTTCTGCTGGAGGATGAGAGCGGCAAGCCGCCGCGCGTTCGTCTCGAGGTCGAACTCGGCGAGCACCTTCGCCCGCGCCGCCTCGCCGAGGTCGCGGCGCAGGACGGGGTCGGCGGCGAGTCGTTCGAGTGCCGTCGCGATCGCGTCCGCGTTGCCCGGTTCGACCAGCAGCCCGCAGACGTCGTCCTCGACCAGTTCCGGAATGCCGGAGAGTCGGCTGGCGACGACGGGGAGGCCGCTCGCCATGCCCTCCATCAGCACGACCGGGATTCCCTCGCGTCGACCGTCCCGCGCGACGACGCTCGGCGTGACGAGCACGTCCGTTCGTTGCAGCAGGTCGGCGATCTCCGTCCGTGTGCGGCGGCCCTCGAAGACGACTTGCTCGCCGAGCCCGGCTCCGACCGCCTGCTGCCGCAGGGCAGCGAGGTCCTCGCCGTCGCCGACGAGGTGGCAGCGAACCTGCCGGCCGCGTTCGGCGAGCAAACGGCAGGCTTCGACGAGATGCCGCTGCCCCTTCACCTCGTACAGCGTGCCGATGCAGGTGATCCGCAGCGGCCGTTCGACGGTGCCCCGTTCGGCCCGGTCCTCGGGCGTCCACTCGCGCGGGCGGAAGACCGAGACGTCGACGCCGCAGTGCACGACCTCGATCTTCTCGACGAACTCGCGGCCCCCGTGCTCGGCGAGGAACCGGACGTTGTCCCGGGAGATCGCGACCACGGCGGCCGCCTCGTCGAGCTTCTCCGGCAGCATGTGCTGGTCGACGTGGATGTCGGCCCCGTGGGCCGTGAACGTGTACGGGATGCCGGTCAGTCGGTGGACGACGAAGGCGGTCGTCGTGGGGTGGCTGGCGAAGTGGGCGTGGACGTGGGTGATGCCGACCCGCTGCATCCGCCGGGCGAGGTCGACCGACTTCGGGAACATCAGCAGCCCGCCGAGCAGGTAGTTCCGGCTGCCCCAGTTGGCGCGGACCAGCGTCGTCAGCGTGCGCAGGTAGGTGAGTGGCTGCCGGGCGAACGTGAGGAGGTTCGACCAGGCGATGCCCGCGCCGAGCAGCGGCGTGAAGTGGGCCCGCTCGACGTACGGCCGGGCTTCCTCGTGCATCACGGCGTTCGTCGCCGGCTTGCAGAAGAGTTCCCGTGCCTTCCGCCACAGCGACGCCCCCTCGGGGTGCGTGCCGGTGTTCCGCGCCCGCAGCAGCGGGAAGATCTCGACCGCGACGCCCTGCCGTTCGAGTTCCTTCATCTCGAACAGGACGAAGGTCTCGGTCAGCTTCGGGAACCGGGAGAGGACGTACGCGACACGGGCCCGGACGGGCGCGTCGTGACGCGGGGGAGCTGTCTGCTCGACGGTCGTTCGGTCCAGCGTGGCCGTGTTCACGTTCGCGTCTCCCGCCAGTGGGTGATTCGTCTCACGAGGGACCACCGAGCGATCTCGGGGAAGGTCTCCTCGATGCGCAGGTGCTGCAGGTTGACGAGCAGCACGACGCCCCAGACCGCTGTGACGGCGAACAACGTCGCCGGCAGGTTCAGCGACCAGTAGCCGACCAGGGCGGCCGTCCCGAGCACGCCGACGACGGTCGAGAGCTGAATGCTCCAGAAGTCCTCGCCGAACGTCCGGATGTTCGAGCGGGCGACGAGCCACTGCTTCCAGAGCGAGTGCAGCGACATCGACGCGGCCACCACCGCGGCCCCGCCGACCGCTCCGAGTTCGGGCACCACCAGCAGGCTCGCGGTGAGGGCGAGGGCGAGGACCACGACGTCCGTGAGCAGCACGACGCGGGCCCGGTCGAGCACGCGGAGGGCCTGGCCGTTGGAGCCGCACGCGGACTGCACGAACAGGCCGACCGACAGCAACGCGAGCACGGTTCGGGCGTCGGCGTAGGACTCGCCGAACAACAGCACGGCGAGTGGGCCGCCGGCGACGACCGTCGCCGCGAGGATCGGGAACGTGCACAGGGCCGTCCACGCCCGCCCGCGACGGTACAGGTCGCCCATCGCGTCGATCTGGCCGCGGGCGAACAGACGTGAGGCCGAAGGGACGAACAGCACCGTGAACACGATCGAGACGAGCTGGTTCAGGCGGGCGAGCGGGAGGATGGCGCGGTAGTCGGCGGCCCCCTCGGCGAACCCGTAGACGCCGAGCAGCACGACGACCATCGAGCCGTAGAGCAGTTGCACGAGGTCCGAGCCGAACTGGGCCGCGGAGAAGGCGAGGACCTCGGCGAGCGACACGTTCCCCAACGTCCACGCCCCCCGCAGGTCGATGCCGGCCTTCGACACGAGTCGCCAGGCGAGCCCGCCGGAGACCAGCATGCCGACGAGTCCCGCGAACACGTGGGCGGCCGCGATCTCGGTCAGCCCGCCGGTGGTGAAGACGACACACGCCACGGCGGCCAGCTTGACGAGCGGACCCAGCACGAAGCGGCGGACGAGCAACGGCCGCGCTCCGCCGAAGACGTTGCAGCACGACAGGAACAGCGCGTCCAGTGCGTTGACCGGGACGAGGGCGATCAACAGCAGCAGTTGGAGACCGTGGTCGGGGCTCTCGCCGACCTGCCAGACGCCGGTGAGGATCGTTGCCGAAGCGCCGACGACGGCGAGCAGGCCGAGGACCGTCGTCAGGCCGGTCGCGAAGAGAAGCGTCGCCACCAGTCGCCGTCGGTCCCCACGTTCGGCGTCGAGCGCGGCGAACCGGGCGACCGTCTTGTCCATGGAGAACGTCGCGAGCGTCGAGAGGACCTCGACGAGCGACAGGACGCAGGCGAACGCTCCGTAGTCCGACTTGAGCAGGTGCCGTACGACGAGCACCTGCGTCGCCATGCTGACGACCAGCGACAGCCCGCGTCCCAACACGAGCGAGACGCCCCCGCGGATGTTCGCGCGCGTCTCGCCGCTCTTCTCGTTCGGCCCTCGGCTCATCGGTCGCCACGGCCTCCCGGGACGACCGCCTCACGCCCGACGGCGTTGGCGGCGGCGATCTCCTCGCGTGCGGCGGCGACCTCCCGTTCGATGTCGGCGAGCCGGTCGTCCTCGACCGACTTGGACGAGGTCGTGCGGTTCGCGTCGGACGGCGTTCCCTCTGTGAGCGACACGACGCCGAGCCCGACGACGCTGCCCAGCAGGAGGCAGGCGCCGAGGATCGGGACCGGCAACGGCCAGACCTTCTTCTCGGTCAACTCCGGTCCCTCGAGCACCCGCACGTGGACGGTCGCACGCCCCTTGCCGACCGCCCCGTCGGCCAGGCGGTAGTCCGACAGGCGTTGCAGCGTCGTCTCGTGCAGCCGGGTGAGGCGGTCGATGTTGGTGACGAGCAGCTCCTCGCGGAGGTCGGACTCGGTCGCCCGTCGGGCTTCGCGACCGGCCGCGGAGTGGATTCGTTCGAGATCCCGTTCCGCCGCGACGGCCAGTTCGTACTCGCGTTCGAGTGTGACGGCCGCCTCGGAGACGCGGGTCGCCAGCATCTCGTCCAGTCGGCGAATCTCGGCGTCCACACCCCGGCGGACCGGGTGCCGGGAACCGAACCCGGCCAGCAGGGCCCGTCGCTGCTCGGCCTCCGACCGGCGTCGGCGGAGATCGGCGATGTCCTCGACGGCGAGAACCTCCTCCTCGACGAGGATCTGGATCACGGCGTCGCTCGGGCGGCGGGACGTGTCCTCGCCCGGGACGTTGACGGCCTCGCTCATCGTCTTCTTCAACACGGCGAGCCGACGCTCCAGTTCGACTCGGCGGGCGCGGGTGTCGGCCAGGCGGCCGGACAGCTCCCGCGTGAGGTGCTCGGCACCGTCGCCGGCGGACTGGGCCTCGCCGTCACGGAGCGTGAGGTACTCCGCCTGCACGGTTTCGAGCTCCGACCGGACTTGTCGCTCTTCCTCCCGGAGCAGCTCGATCGACTCGGCGAACTCCGTCCGCGAGGACTCCGCCGCGTCCTCTCGGTACGTGTCGAGCAGTGCCCGGATGAACCGGGGCGCCTCCCCCTCGGCCGGGGCGGTGAAGCGGATGCGGAGCACGTCGGTCTCGACGAGCGGGGCGACCTCGAGTTGCTTCAGGGCGACCTCGACCGGGTCCTTCTCAGCGTCGGTCACGGTGATCGGGCTGTTCTCCAGAGCGCGGCCGATCAACAGCGGGCTGGCGAGCACCTCGCCCTGCGTGGCGAGGAACGCCTTGTCCTTCAAACGGTCCTCGTTGCGGTCGAAGACCAGTTCGTCCCGTTGCACGAGCACGCGGGCCTCGGCCTCGTAGCTGGGCGACGTGACGAGCAGGTACGCCGCTCCCAACGCGACGAACGAGCCGATGCAGGCGGCGACGACGTAGCGTCCCCGCCACACGGCGTGGAGGTCGATTCCCTGACTGGACGGTCGGTCGTTCACCTTCGTTCTCCGAGAGACGACGTCGGCCCGGGGGAGCGGTGGGGTCGGCGCGTTCGCCGGTCCGGACGCGGTGGGCCGCGGTCCGCAAACCTACGTCGCCAGCGTGCCGCCGCCGTCCGCGCGACCACGCACCGGAGCGGAACGACGGCGACCCTTCGACGGGCGCGGATCACGACGGTCGGTGGGAGGGCAGCGTCTGCGACGGTGAGGCCGGTCGTGGCGGGCGTGGGGTTCCGTCGAGTTCGCGAAGCACGGCGACGCTGTTCTTCGACACGACTCCGACCCCGACCCGTCGCGGGGCGTTCGGCGACCTAGGTTTCGAGGAAGGCGTTCGGCGAAGTCGTGCGCGCCGACGTCCGCGCGGCCGGGTTTCGTCCACTGGAAACGAGTCGATCATGAGCACTCTCCGCGTCACCATCCTGGCCCTGTGGATCTGCTCGCTGCACCTGATGCTGCGGGGGATGGGGATCGACGACCTCTACGGCTCCGCGTTGGTGGTGGCCGCCCTGCCGGCGGCGCGGCGGACGAACGCCGGGTGGCCGCTCGCGTTGGCGCTCCTGTCGGGAGTCGTGCTGTGGCATCTGGGCGACAACCCCGCCGACGTCGTCACGACGCTCGGGCTGCTGTGCACCGGACTCGTGACGGTCGAGGTCGTCCGCCGGAGTCCCTCCGGGACCGTGGGCGATCCTGTCGAGTCCGAGTCGCCGATCGACGTGGCCGAGCGGGAGATGCGACGGTCGCGTCGCCACGGGCGTCCGTTGTCGGTCGTCGTGTTCCGAGGCACGGAGCGGGAACTGACGGACGGTGAGCGCACGGCGTTGGCCGGTGCGATCGCCGAGCGGACGAACGGGGCGGACCTCGTGCTGCCCCACGAGCAGTCGGTCGTGCTGCTGTTGCCAGAGACCCCGGCGAGCGGCGCCGCGAGCGTCGTCGAGCGTCTCCTGCCGGAGTTGACGCCGTGGGACCAGAGGACGCTGAGGACGGGAGTCGCCGCGTTCCCCGAGGAGGAGGTCACGCTGTCCGGGCTTCTGAACCGGGCGACCGCACGTGCCCACGGCGAGGAACCTGGACGTTCCGAAGAAGAGAAGACGCCGACCGTCGCGGAGACGCAGGACGTGACGGCACGCGAGTTGACTCACAGCTGAGAACGAGGTGGAACATGACACGAGGTTGGGTGATCGGACTCGGAGTGCTCACGGTCTACTCCGTGGTCCTCGTGGGCATCGAGTGGAACACCTCGCAGGACTACGTCCGGCACTTCGTCACCGACGTGGAGGGGCCGGTCCCGTTCTACGCGGTGAACACCACGCTGAGCGTGTTCCTGCTGTGGACGACCGCGGTGCTGTTCGGGCTGGGGTGTCGTTACGGCCGGGCGTTGTCGGACCGTGACCGGTGGTTCCTGGTCTCGCAGTGTGTCGTCTTCGCGTTCCTCGGGTTCGACGACCGCTTCAAGGTGCACGAGACGCTGGCCGCGAAGCTGTCGATCGGCGACCACTGGATCCTGCTCGGAGTGGCGGTGGCGGAGGTGGCGTTCCTCGCGGTCCTCGCCGGGTGGCGGCTGTGGGGCAGTTCGTCCGGAAGGGCGTTGGTCGCGGCGGCGGGGCTGTTCACGCTGATGATCGGGATCGACGCACTCGGGGCGCACGACGGCTTCCTGCGGCTGTCGCTCGAAGACGTCGCGAAGACCTGGGCGGCCGTCTTCTTCCTCAGGTTCGGACTCTGCGAACTCGACCGCGCCGTGGCCGCCGGACGTGACGCGACGGCACGGACCGACTCGACCGAACGGACCGACGCAGACGTGCGACTCGTGGACGCCCTCGTCTCCGTGCCCGGAACGCCGCGACGTCGGGTGCTCGAGGAGTCGGTCTCTTGAGTTCGTCGTCGCCAACGGGACGCGTGCTGGCTCTCGGTGCCGACGCACGAATGCTGCTGCCGATCGCAAGGTCGCTCGGCCGGCACGGGATCGACGTCGATCTCGGCTGGGTTCCCGAGGACTCCCCGGTCCGCCGCTCGCGGCACGTCCGCCGCTTTCACGGCCTTCCACCGCTCTCGCGAACGGAAGAGTGGATTCAACGCGTTGCGGAGCTGCACGCGGCCCGCGGCTACGATCTGGTCCTGCCGGCGACCGAGCCGGTGGCCTGTGCGATGCACGGACACCGAGGACGGCTGCACGCGCTGCCCTACCATCTGCCGTCGCGACGGTCGTTCGAGATCGCCCGCGACAAGCAGTTGACGGCCGAGCTGGCGGGAGAGCTGCAGGTCCCCGTGCCGCGGACGGACTGCGCCCGCGACCGAGTCGCGTACGAGAAGGCCGTACGGGGCTGTCGTGACGGCGTGGTCGTGAAGCCGCTGACGTCGATCGGCGAGGCAACGCCGGACAGCAAGCAGTTCGTCCGACGCTTTCGCTCCGCGGACGAGGCTCTCCGATTCGCCCCGCCGCTGCCGTGCCTCGTGCAGGAGGTCTTCGGGGGGGACGGGGTCGGCATCGGGTTTCTCGCGAAGAAGGGGCAGATCCTGCGGGCGATGCAGCACGTGCGGCTCCACGAGACGACCGGGCACGGCAGCACCTACCGCATGACGGAACGGCTCGATGCCGATCTCGTCGAGGCGGCTCGCCGGCTGGCCGCGGAACTGGACTACACCGGCGTTGGCATGTTCGAGTTCCGGCGCTGTCCGGCTTCGCGGGACTGGGTGCTGATCGAGGCGAACCCCCGCTTCTGGGGGTCGCTGCCGCTGTCGCTCGCGGCCGGCGTCGACTTTCCCTGGAACCTCTACGAGTTGCTCGTCCTCGACCGAACGGAGTTCCCGCAGGAGTACCGGGTCGGCGTCCGCTGCCGCAACCTGCTCGAGGACGTCCGCTTCACGCGCGTGGCCGTTGGCGGGCGGTCGGCGGAGTCGAGCCCGTCCGGTTGGCAGCTGAACGACGTCTCGAAGGGGGGCGTCGCGCTCGACTGGCTGCGGATGCTGGCGGGCCGGGACGCGATCGACACGTTCGCGTGGGACGACACGGGACCGGCTCGGGCGGAGATGCTGGAGGTGCTCCGGTCGTTCGGGAGGACGTTGCTCGGTCGGCGACGCGACGAGCCGAGCCCGGCGGTCGACGTTCTCCCCAAGGAGACGACGTTGGCATGAAGGCAATCGTCAAGAAGGGGGTACGACGTCTGCTCCGGTCGGCACCGTTCGACGGGTTCACGCGGCTCCTCGCGGCACTCGGCGACCGCCGGCCGGGGTTGCTGCGGGTGCTGACGTACCATCGCGTCGACGAACCGGGTCGCCGGCCGGACCTCGATCCGCGGCTGATCAGCGCCACGCCCACGGCGTTCGCCGAACAGGTCCGGTTCCTCGCGTCGCAGGCGACGGTGGTCTCCTTGGACGCGGTCCGGCGAGCCGTGTGCGAGGGCGAGGAACTGCCGCCGCAGGCCGTGTTGATCACGTTCGACGACGCGTACGAGGACGTGGCGCTGCACGCCTGGCCGCGGCTGCGGGAGGCCGGGCTGCCCACGACGATGTTCGTCGCCACCGCCTACGTCGACGATCCCGGACGGCCGTTCTGGTGGGACCACGTCCACCGTCACGTGAACTCGCGAGAGGACCTGACGACGACCGAGCGGGTGGCCGAGTCGAACCGGCTGGCCCGGCAGCTGACGACGATGCCCGCGGAGTCCGTCGCCACCACGCTCGCGACACTCGACGCGCCGGCGGGCGACAA
>JANQQW010000380.1 GCA_028284885.1 Planctomycetaceae bacterium | reverse complement strand
GGGCGGGACCAGCGCGCCGACGGATCCGCCGACCACCACGACCGACCCCGACCCGATGCCCGAACCCGGCACCCCGACCGAGCCGGAACCCTCGGGGCTCGCCCCGGCCGACGGTGCCCTCGTTCCGACCCACGAGCTGCTCGCCGGCAAGTGGCGCGGCGAGCCGAAGCACTACGTCGCCGAGAAGGAGGAGTGGGTGGACGACGGGAAGCTCTTCATCGTCGAGTTCCGCGAGGTTCCCGACATGGAGGGCAACATGGTGAACGCCGTGCAGATCTCCGTCGAGGTGGACGGCGTCCTCCAACGGCAGGAACCGGTCGCGTACCGGATCGACGAGGAACAGAAGGCCGCCCTGTTCGGCCTCGGCAACCAGACGGTGACGATTCGCGTGGTGGAGAAGTCCCGTCTCGAGGTCCGAGGGCAGGAGCGAGGCTTCACGGTCGTTCGCTACTTCAAACGGATTCTCGGCTGACCCCGCGCGAACCCGACCGCCGTTCGCCCCGTCCTTCCCCTCGGCAGCCGGAACGCCGATTGGCGACCCCACGCCGGTCCGGTATCATCCGCCTGCCCCCGGAGAGGTGGCAGAGTGGCCGAATGCACCGGTCTTGAAAACCGGAGACGGGGCAACCCGTCCGCGGGTTCGAATCCCGCCCTCTCCGCTTGCTCATCGTCGCTCAGCGACTTGCAATCGCTCTCAGGCCCTACGAATTCAGGGGTCTCGCGGCCTTCGTCGTCATCGTCCGGATCGGCCGCCGTTCTCTCATCCGCTCTTTGCGGTTGGGCTGCACCGGTCTTGAAACACCGGTGAAGCCGGTTAGCGGAGGCCGATGCGTCCCTCGCCGATCAGTGCCCAGGCTGCCGCGTTTGGCGGGACGGCTGCAACTGACAACGAGTCGCTTGAGTCCATCAGCACGCTCCCCTCGATCTCCACCGAGACCGGGGTCCCGCTGGTCTCCGGCGGAATTCGAGAGGCCACGAAGAACGGCTCGTTCTGCGTCTGGTACTGCAGGACGAAGACCGAAGCCGAGGAGTGCCATTCGACTTGGAGATTTCGGGCAGCCAAGATGCCGCGTTCGATCCACGTCCTGCGAATGGCGAGTAGATCTCGGTACCAGCCGGACATCGCCGGATCCGTCGACTCGCCGAGTTGGGATGCGAAGTACGCAGCCGGGTCCGTGGGTGAGGGGGCCGGGCCCGCCTCGGCGGGGTACTCGGCTCGGCGACCCCGTTCGACGGCTCGGCGAAGCCGGGGATCCTCGAAGTCGTTGAAGAACCGAAAGCACGCTTCGTTCGCGGTCTCCTCGCCCATGAAGATCAACGGGACGCTGGGGGAAAGCAGTACGAGCGCGGCCGCCGCCCGTTGCGCGTCCGCCGAGGAGAACTCGTGGATTCGCCGGCCCAACGGTTCGTTGCCGACGAGGTCGTGTGTTTGCAGCCCGACCAGCAGGGATTCGTGTGACCGGGCGGCGTCCCCACCGGACGTGCGAACGAAGTCGGCCCCCTCGTAGACGTGCCCGTTCGCCAGGACCGCGGCCAAGTCGCTCGCACCGTGGTACTCCCGGTCCGTCAGTCGCGTCCGGGGCGACACGACCGAGTAGACCGAGTGGGCCAGGTCGTCGCACCAGAGCAGGTCGTAGGCCGCGCGGTTCGCCGAGGCGGTCGCCAGTGTCTCGTCGAAGACGTTCGTCTCGGCGACGAGGTGAATCGGTCGTTCGACCGTCCGGGCGAACTCGGTGACCGCGACGCGGAGTTCGTCGAGGATGGTCCACTCCGAGTCGTCGTGCATGAAGTGGACGGCGTCCAGCCGGAGTCCGTCGAGGTGGTACTCGGCGACCCAGTGGAGGGCGTCGTCGACGACGAACGCCCGGACCGGTCCGCTGTCCTCGCCGTCGTAGTTCAGCGCGTCGCCCCAGGGTGTGTGGTGTCGAGGCGAGCGATACGGCCCGAACTCGGCGAGGTAGTTGCCCTCGGGGCCGACGTGGTTGTAGACGACGTCGAGAATCACGGCGATTCCACGACGATGGCAGGCGTCGACGAACGCCCGGAAGTCGTCCGGGGTACCGTACGAGTTCCGTGGGGCGAACAGGTTGACGCCGTCGTATCCCCAGTTCCACCGGCCGGACGTCTGGGCGACCGGCATGACCTCGATGGCCGTGATTCCGAGCTCGCGGAGTCGGTCGAGTTCGCCGATCGCCGCCGCGAACGTGCCCTCGTCGGTGAAGGTCCCGACGTGAATCTCGTAGACGGCGAGTTCGGCCTTGGCCACGCCCCGCCAGTCCACGTCCTGCCAGGCGAACGCGTTGGGGTCGACGACCTCGGAGGGACCGTGGACGCCCTCAGGCTGGAATCGCGAGTAGGGATCGGGGCGTAGCGGGCCATCGTCGAGGCGATAGCCGTACCGGGTGCCGGGCGGGCAGTCCTCGGCCACACCGGCGAAGAAACCGTCTCCCTCCGGTTCGAGTTCCCGCCACGTCGTCCCGTCCTCCCGGCAGACGGCGACTCGCTGGCCGTGCGGAGCCCACACGCGAAACGCCGTGCGGCCGTGCGAGAGCGTTGTGGCGCCCATCGGACTCCGTTCGTCGCCGGACGCCGGCGAGTCGTCGGGCAGCAGTTCGAACCAGCGACAGCCGGCGAGCACGCCGCTCGTGGCGTGTTCGACTGGAAGGTGGAGCCGCCCTGCCCAGCCCTGCGACCGATGATGCTCCTGCACGCACGACGCGAGTCGGCGATCCGCGTTGCCCACGACGATGGACCGGTAGCCGGACTCGAAGGCGGCGAGATCGTTCCCCGAGTCTCCGGCGAACACGATCTCGTGCGGCTCGTGGCCAACGTGCATCCGCCACCAGTCGAGCGCGTGGGCCTTAGACACGTCCTTCGGCAGAAAGTCGAGCAGTCCGTCCCCGTTGAACGGATCGACGCTCGCGACGAACGAGTAGGGCGCCCCGGTCTCGTCGACCCACTCCCGAGTGCGAGCGGCGATGTCGTCGAGGCGTTCGGCATCGACGTAGTAGCTCAGCTTGTAGTCCCCCTGCTTGTGGTCTTCCTGAAGCCGGAGGTCGTCGAATCGAGTGAGGGCGGAACGGAGGTCGGCAACGGGCAGTTCGACCACCATGTCGGCCAAGTGCCGCCGGTACTCTCCGACCTCGCGCCAGTCTCCTGCGTCCTGCGCGTAGAGAGTCGTCCCGACGTCCCCGATCACCCAGTGGGGGCGCGGGAGTTGGTGCACGATCAGCAGGTCGCGGATGGCTGCGAGGTGTCGTCCCGTGACGAACACGAGGACGGCGTCGCCAGAGTCGAAGTGCTCGCGGAGCACGTCGAGGTCGCGGCGGTTCTCGTCCCGGCCGGGAAGGGGGATCAACGTCCCGTCGAGGTCGGTGGCCAGGACGCGCGGACGCTGCGTGGGTGGAGATTCGGCGTTCATGCCCTTATTCTAACCGACCGCGTTCAAGATGCCGTGGCGTCACCCGACGGCGACGCCGGGTCGAACCGCGAGTTTGTGGGTTCCGTGTCTTCCCGGACCCGTGCCTCCGCGTACGCATGCTCTCGAAGAACGCGAGAGCCTGGCGGTCCTTGGCCGCTCGACGCGTTGAGACCTCGCAGCCGGTGGCCGAACTCCACGCGGCGGCAGTACTCGCCCCGAGGGAGCGACATGAGTCAAGAGCAGGACGGTTACAAGATCACGCTGATCAGCCTGCACGGCCTGATCCGGGCGGACGAACCGGAACTCGGCCGAGACGCGGACACGGGCGGGCAGGTCAAGTACGTCCTCGAACTCGCGGCCGAGCTCGCGCGGAAGCCCAACGTCCGCGCGGTCGAACTGCTGACTCGTCAGATCATCGACGAGCGGGTGGACGAGTCCTACGCCCGAGTCGAGGAGCCGATCGCCGAGAAGGCGAAGATCGTGCGGATTCCGTTCGGTCCGAAGCGGTACCTCCGCAAGGAGGCGCTGTGGCCGTACGTCGAGGTCTTCGTCGACCAGACCCTCAGCCACTTTCGCCGGTCGGGTCTGCCGGACGTGATCCACGGCCACTACGCAGACGCCGGACTGGCCGGGGCCCAACTCGCGAGGCTGCTGCACATCCCGTACGTGTTCACGGGGCACTCGCTCGGTCGGGTGAAGCGGGAACGGCTGTCGCACGGCAAGGCGAGCCCCGAGTCGCTGGAGAAGAAGTACCACTTCAAGACGAGGGTCGAGGCGGAGGAACTCGCGCTCGAGACGGCCGCGATGGTCGTCGCCAGCACGTCGCAGGAGGTCGAGCAGCAGTACGAGCTCTACGACCACTACGTCCCGGATCGCATGGAGGTCATCCCCCCGGGGGTCGACCTGTCCTCCTTCCGTCCCCCGAAGGAGGAGGACGAGGTGCCCCCGATCGCCGCCGAGGTGGCCCGGTTCCTCCGCGATCCCGCGAAGCCGATGATCTTCGCGATGGCCCGCCCGGACGAGCGGAAGAACCTCGAGATGCTGGTTCGCGTGTACGGGGAGAGCGAGCGGCTCCGCGAGGTGGCGAACCTCGTCCTCGTGATGGGGGCCCGTGACGACCTCCGCGAGATCGAGAAGGCGCAGCGGAACGTCCTCCTCAACGTCCTGACCTTGATCGACGTCTACGACCTCTACGGCTCCGTGGCGTACCCCAAGGCGCACCAGCCCTCCGACGTACCGGACCTGTACCGTCTCGCCGCGCAGAACCGCGGCGTGTTCGTCAACCCGGCGATGACGGAACCGTTCGGCCTGACGCTGCTGGAGGCGGCCGGCAGCGGCCTGCCGATCGTGGCGACGAACGACGGTGGCCCGCGGGACATCGTTGCCAACTGCGAGAACGGCCTGCTCGTCGACCCGTTCGACCCGAAGGAGATCGAGCACGGACTGCTGCGGGTGCTCACGGAGCCGAAGGAGTGGGACCGCTGGTCGGAGAACGGGCTCAAGGGCGCCCACGCGCACTACTCGTGGAGCACGCACGCCGACCGCTACCTTCGCGACGTGACCGACATCGTCGAGCACTCCGAGACGCCCGTGCTCGCGGACGTGGCGACGCATCGACGGCGGAGGCTGCCGGAGTTCGACCGCCTGATCGTCACCGACCTGGACAACACGCTGACCGGCGACGACGAGGCGCTCCGGGAGCTGCTCGACCGCATCGACCGCGCCGAGCACTGCGGATTCGGCATCGCGACGGGTCGACGCCTCGACGACGCCCTCGAGGTCATCGAGAAGCTCGGCCTTCCGCGTCCCGACGTGCTCGACACCTCGGTCGGAACCGAACTCCACTACGGCGAGTCGCTGACCGACGACCTCAGCTGGCGAAAACAGATCGGCCACCACTGGAGGCCGGACGAGATCCGCGACCTGCTCGGCGAGGTCGAGGGGCTGTTCCTCCAGACGGAGAAGGAGCAGTCCGAGTTCAAGATCAGCTACACCCGCGACGCCGAGGTCGCCCCCTCGATCGCCGCCATTCGACGAATGCTGCGGGAGGCCGGCCTGCGGGCGAAGCTCGTCTTCTCGCTGGGCATGTACCTCGACGTCATCCCGGTCCGCGGCGGCAGCGAACTCTCGATGCGGCACCTGCTCTACAAGTGGGGCTTCACGCCCGAGCAGGTCCTCGTCGCCGGCGACTCGGGGAACGACGAGGGGATGCTGAAGGGCCGCACGCTAGGGGTCGTCGTCGGCAACCACGGTCCGGAGCTCGAGCCGCTCCGCAGGTGGCCGCGGGTCTACTTCGCCGAAGGCCACCACGCCCGGGGCATCCTCGAGGGCATCGACTACTACCAGTTCCTGGACCACATCACGATCCCCAATGATCGCATCGACGAGTGATGACGATCGATTCGACCTCGCCTACGAGGCCGAACTCACGCTCCGCCGACTGCTGCCCCGCGTCGCCCCCGTCTGGGTCGAGGAGGAGGCGGCCCCGGAGACGGTCCGCGCCTTCGAGGTCCGGCTCCGGGAGCACTGGCCGAGCCTGTTCGACGAGCTCTTCCGGCTGTACGGGCGACGGTACGACTTCTTCTTCCACGTCGAGGAGATGGTCGGCGAACTCGCCCGCGCGTGGGCGCGGCGACCGGACGACCTGAAGGTCGTCGACGAGCACCGCGTCAACGACCCCGACTGGTTCCAGTCCGAGCGAATGGTCGGCGGAGCGCTCTACGTCGACCTGTTCGCGGAGAACCTCGGGAAGCTGCGGGAGACGATCCCCTACTTCCAGGAACTCGGGCTGACCTACCTGCACCTGATGCCGCTGTTCGCCGTCCGCCCCGGCGACAACGACGGCGGCTACGCGATCAGCAACTACCGCAGCGTCGATCCCCAGCTCGGCACGATCGACGACCTGCGGCGGCTCGCCGACGACCTCCGCGCGTTCGGCATCAACCTCGTGCTCGACTTCGTGTTCAACCACACGTCGGACGACCACGACTGGGCTCAGCGGGCCCAGTCCGGGGACCGCGAGTACCAGGAGTTCTACTACCTGTTCCCGGACCGGACCCTGCCGGACCAGTACGAGCGGACGCTCCGCGAGATCTTCCCCACCGTCCGGCGCGGGAACTTCACCTGGCACGACGGGATGGGCCGCTGGGTCTGGACGACGTTCAACAACTTCCAGTGGGATCTCAACTACCGCAACCCGGCCGTCTTCCGGGCGATGCTCGGCGAGATGCTCTTCCTCGCCAACATGGGCGTCGACATTCTCCGCCTCGACGCGGTCGCCTTCATCTGGAAGCAGATGGGCACGGGCTGCGAGAACCTGCCGGAGGCGCACGGCCTGATTCGAGCCTTCAACGCCGCCGTCCGGATCGCCGCCCCGGGACTCGTCTTCAAGTCGGAGGCGATCGTCCACCCCGACGAGGTGGTCCGCTACATCAGTCCCGAAGAGTGCCAGATCTCCTACAACCCGACGCTGATGGCCCTGCTTTGGGAGTCGCTCGCGACCCGCCAGACGAGGCTGTTGAAACGGTCGCTGTCGCACCGGCACGCCCTGCCCGAGAACACGACCTGGGTCAACTACCTCCGCTGCCACGACGACATCGGCTGGACGTTCGACGACGCGGACGCCGCCGCAGTCGGCATCAACGCCTTCGACCACCGACGTTTCCTGAACGACTTCTACACCGGACAGTTTCCCGGGTCGTTCGCCCGAGGCGTTCCGTTCCAGCACAACCCCGACACCGGCGACATGCGGATCGCCGGAACGCTGGCGTCGCTCGCGGGACTGGAACAGGCCATCGAGTCGGACGACGAGCACTTGAAGGAGATGGCCGTCCGACGCATGATCCTGCTGAACGGCGTCGTGCTCGCGATCGGCGGAATCCCGCTGCTGTACCTCGGCGAGGAGTGGGGCATCCTCAACGACTACGACTTCGTGCAGGATCCCGCCAAGGCGGGCGACACGCGCTGGATTCACCGGCCCAAGATGAAGTGGGAGTTCCTCGAGGAGCTCGACGACCGAATCGCCTCGGGCAACGGCTCCATTCGCAAGCGGATCTTCCGCTCGCTCCAGAACCTGATCGCGCTCCGCAAGCGCGAGCCGGCCTTCGCCGGCATCGATCTCCAACTGGTGCCGGTCACGAGCCCGAACGTCCTCGCGTTCGTCCGACAGACCGATGCGAGCCGCATCGTCGTGCTCGCCAACTTCTCCGACGAACCGCAGAGCGTGGCCGGAAACGCCATGCGAACCGCCGGCCTCGGGCGGTTCTTCGAGGACCGCATCACCGGGACGACCTACCCGACCTCCGAGGATCTCGGGCTCGACGCCTACCAGGTCCTCTGGCTCCACCGCGTGTGACGGACCCTACGCGTCGCTCGCGACGAGTTCCGCGGGGATTCTCGGCGTCGCCCCCTCCTGCGAGCAGACGTACGCGGCGACGCGACACGCGGTGCGGTTGACCGTCTCCAACGGCCACTCCCGGAGCAGCCCCACGACAACGGTGGCGGCGAACGAGTCCCCGGCACCGACGGTGTCCACCACCGTCGCGGCGAACCCCGGATGACGACTGACCTCGTCCCCCCGCACGATCACCGCCCCGGCCGAACCCCGCGTGAGCGCCGCGCCGCGGAGATCGAATCGGTCCACGAGAGACCTCAGCCGTTCCACCTCGGTGCCGTCGAGCGAGCACCACGTGCTCAGCTTCGCCAGTTCGTCGTCACTCAGCTTCAGGAAGTTGGCCAACTCGAGTGACTTGAGAACGACGGAGCGCTCGTCGAACGGCGGACGCAGGTTCACGTCCAGGAAGCGGAGCGTCGACTCGGGCGTCAACGCCACGAATCGCTGAATCGCCGCACGTGATGGTTCGGACCGTTGCCCGAGAGTCCCGAAGCAGACCGCATCGGCCTTGATCGCGAGCGTTTCGAGTGCGTCGTTCCAGCCGAGACCGTCCCAGGCCGTGTCGTCCGCGAACTCGTAGGAGGCGACACCATGCTCGTCGATCGACACGTCGACCGTTCCCGTCGGCCGGTCGGATCGCTGCACGAACTCGACACCGACACCGCGCGACTCCAGTTCCGCGATCGCCCGCTCACCCAGCTCGTCGGAACCGACGGCGGAGACCATCGAGACGCAGACGGCCTCGCCTGAGACTCCGCGGAGGCTGCACGCCAAGTTCGCTGGGGCACCACCGAACCGCGGCCCTCGCGGAAACACGTCCCACAGGATCTCCCCCACACTGGCTACGACCATCGGCATTCCTTTCAATCGCTTCCCCGAAGCTGCAGCGTCTCGCTATCTGGATGTGGGGTCAACCAGCCATGGCCCCGATCCGGGCTGCGTGTAGCGACTCGAACGACGTTTGGTCGTGAAGTCCTCGATCAACGACCGCCACACGTTCGTGAGATGCGCTCTGGAAAGCCGATTGTCCAGAGTCCACTGCGCCCGTTGAGTCTCCGATTGGTCGTGATTCGCTCGCGACCTCGACGAGCGTCAAGATCGCGGCCCGAACGGGTCCGGAGAGCGATGGCCACGCATCGACGACCGGCGAGAGATCGTCATCGTGATTCCAGCAGACAGCCGCGTCCGGGGCAGGACTCGAGGGCCTGCTGGTTGCCGCAGAAACTGGCGCAGTCTCACAGGACCTCGACTCTCGCGACCTCCACCGTCAGCGTCTGCGAGTCGATCGGCGCGTGTCCCGCGGGGTCGATCACGATCGTTCCCGACTCACTGAACGAATTCGCCGGGTACTGCACGTAGTTGAAAGCGTTTTCCTGCTTCCTGAACGGCAAGGTCTTGAACGAGATCCGCAGCGTGACGCGAAGCTTGACGTGGTGGAACCGGGACGACGCTCGCCCCTTGACGAAGAGCCCCTGACGCTCCGACATCTTCTTGCCACCCCTGACAACGTATCCTCCGTTGAAGTCGGACTCCAACCGCGTCGGTGTCGTGTAGGATTAGTACGAGTGAGATCGACGTTCGACCAGAGATCCGCGATCGTCATCGCCTTCGCCCGCGCTGTTTCGTCCCGCATGAGTTTCCGGGTCTCGGCGAGCCGCTTCGCCCCTTCTGCCGAGCCGAGTTTCGACGCCTTGGCGAAGTACGTCTCCGCCTTGGACCAGTCGATGCCGACACCGCGCCCCCCCGCAGAAAGGAGTCGCCGAGTTCGACGATCGCGGGAACGTGGTCACCGCCTGCGGCCTTCTCGAGCAGTTCGACCCCCTTCGCCTCGTCTTTCGCCAGCCCGGCAGTGCCGCTGAAGTGCAGGGCCGCCAGTCGATAGTGGCCTTCCGCGTAGTTCTGGTCGGAGGCCTTCTGGAACAGGTTCCTTGCCAGGAACTCGTCCCGACTCACACCATTGCCGTTCAGGTACCGTGTTCCGAGTTCGACCTGAGCACTGGCGCTGCCGCTGTCCGCCAGTTTCTCGAGCTGGGCGACCGAAGTGGGGGAGCTCGCAGGAGGCTTGGGCGCGGGTGGTTTGGGCTTCGGACTTCGGTTCCCGTTCGGCGGCTGAAGACTCGCGGGCTGCCGCGGCGAGTTCTGAGTGGAACTCACCTGTTGCGTGGACAGAGCCCTTCCGACGACTGTCGCCAACGTCACCATCGCCGTCGTGAGCAGCAGTGCCAGGGTGATCCCGCCGGCGAGGAGCCAGCCCAGAGTCGCACGCGGAGTCCGTGCCGGCGGCCGTGTTCGCCGTGAGTACTTCGACCTGGCCCTCCACGACGCGGTGGGTGGGTTCAGCCGGGCTCTCGCTCGTTCCCGTACTGCTCGGCGCCTTCGCCGTCGTGTTCGGTCACCTGTCGTGGAGTGACACGGCTGGTGGACGCGGCCGAGGCATGGCACTCGCCGGACTCGTTCTGGGCTACGTCGTCCTGTTCGTGTTGTTCGTCGTGGGCGTCGTCGCAACGCTGCTCGCCGTCGTCGCCGCGGCAGCCGCACCGATCTGAATCCGTTCGTCCGACTCCAACGCCTTTGCCGAGAACAGACTTGTCGATTCTCTCCTGGTCGCGACAGGACATCGAACAGCGGTTGTTGTTCCGCGGCGGTCGTCACACGCGCGTGAACAGCCTTCTCTCGGCAATCGTCGCGTTCCTCGCCACCGTCGTGTTCTACGCCGTCCTGCTGCCGTTCGACGGGACCCGCATCGCCGAGATGTTCACGAAACAAGGGTTGATCCCCTACTTCATCGTGTTCTTCACGTCGTGGTCCCTGGCGATCAAGTGGCGAAAGCTCGCCTTCCAGTAGCGCGCACTTCGCTACGTCGTCGTCCCGGAGGAACACGACTTCGTCCTGTCGTCCGCCACGGCGGAGATCGTGAGCGACCGCCTCTACGAGATCGTGGACGAACCCCGCCACTTCGTCCTCTTCAACCGGATCTCGGTCGCCATCTCAAACCTCCGGAACCTGGGGCGGGCCTCGGACGTCGACGAGATCCTCCGGTCGCAGGCGGAACTCGACGAGGCGTCCCTCGACACGAGTTACTCCCTGGTGGGCGGTTTCGTCTGGGCGATTCCCGTTCTCGGGTTCATCGGCACCGTCCTGGGGCTGTCGAGCGCGATCGGCGGGTTCGGCGGTGTGTTGAAGGACGCCGCCGACATGGAGGTGATGAAGACCGAACTGCAGAAGGTGATGGGTGGACTGTCGACGGCCTTCGAGACGACGCTCGAAGCGCTCGTGGCGGCGCTGTTCATCCAGTTGATCGTCACGTTCCTGCGAAAGTCGGAGCAGGAGTTCCTCGAGAGCTGCACCGACTACTGTTCGCGGAACGTGGTCAACCGCCTGCGGATCATGCCGTTCCAATCGGACACGGGCGACTGACGGAGACAGCCGGTGAGCGAGTACTACTGCAGCACGGCGAACGGAACCGAAGGGCCCTTCTCCAAGTCGGATCTGGCGTTCCTGGTCGACCGGGGCGAGATTCCGACGAACTCTCTCGTCCGTCAGGGGCAGCAGGGTGACTGGCTTCCCATCGGGACCGTCGTCCCCCGAGTGCGAACTCGAGCGAGTAGAACGTCCACCCCGACCACGCCGACACGACTGCAGCGGCGTCGTCTGCCGCGGCGTTCCGAACCGGTGAGTCACGAACCGCCGACCGCCGTCGTGGAACCGGTCACCGCCAGCCCACCGCCCCCTGTCCCCGCCGGAGGAGCGACTGGCGTCCGGCAGCGGAGTCAACGCACGGCCGTCGTGTCCATCGTGGTGGCGGCCGTTCTCCTGCTGTTGCTTCTCCTCGCACTGCTGCTGCTCGTCTCCAACGGGTTCGGCACTGGTGGAGGCTCGGGCAGCAGTGCCGGATCCGGTTCCGGGAGCGGCGGTGCGACCGGCTCCGGGGCGGCGGAACAGGGGGAGGACGATTCGGACCAGTCGTCCGAGAGCGGAAGCGACGGCAGTTCCACTCCACCGTCGAGCGGCAGTGACCCCAGTCCTCCGCCCAAGCCCCCGGCGGACGTGCCGGCCGACGGTTTTCCGTCCGTTCAAGGCCCGAGTTCCGACGACTCCGACCGGTTCTCCGTCGGCGGCGGGGAGTTCTTCGGACTTGCAGCGGAAGGAGACCGGTACGTCTACGTCGTGGACTGCTCCGGCAGCATGTCCGGGGAGAGATTCGAAGCGGCGACCAGGGAAATCGTTCGATCGACACGGGAACTCCTGCCCGAGCAGGAGTTCTACGTCATCTTCTTCAGCGACGAGGCGTATCCGATGTTCTCGCCCGCGTCGGCGGAGTCGGGCATGTTGAAGGCCGTCCCCGGAAATCTCAACAAGCTGGCCGAGTGGGTCGACGACTTCTCGGTCAAGGGGGGAACGGACCCCTCGGACGCGATGGACCTGGCGTTGCGTCTCAAGCCGGACGTCGTGTTCATGCTGACGGACGGAGGTTTCTCGTCCGCCGTTGCGACGGAGGTCGAACAGAAGAACACCTCCGGTGCCGCGATCTTCACGGTCGCGTTCAAGAGTCGGTCGGGTGAGACGCTCCTTCACAGGATCGCGAACGAGAACTCCGGCAAGTACCACTTCGTCCCCTAGGAGGTTGCAGAGATGCGTCGCAGACGACGTGGGGGGCAGGCCTTCTCGCTGTTGGCCTTCCAGGACATCATCACCTCCGTGACGGGGACCATGATCCTCGTCACGGTCCTGATCGCGATCGAGTTGATGCAGCGCCAGGAGGGGTCGCCACGTCACCGGACGAACGAGCTCGTCGACCAGCTCGAGCGGCAACTCCGGGAGACGAAGGACTCGATCGAGGAGATGAAGAAGCAGGTCGCCCTGGCAAGTTCCCCGGCGCTCGACGAGGCGATGCTGGACGAGACGACGTTGAGGACACAACTGCAGGACGTGGACCGGAAGTCCGACGTCGTCCGCGAGGACGCGGAGCGCCTCGACGCGACTCGTCAGCGCGCCGATGCACGACTGGAGTCGTTGAGACAGTCCCAGTCGGACCGGAGCAGCGAGGTCACGGAGATCGCGAGACTCAAGGCGGAACTCCAGGAGAAGAAGGACCAGCTGGCGAAGATCACCAGCTCGAAACGGGTCGTCTACGACTCGGCCGACGGGTCGGCGAGCACGAAGTGGATCGTCGAGGTCGACGGTACCGGTTTCCGTGCCGCCCGCATGGGCGTTTCCGAGAAGCCGGTCGCCTTCGGGTCCGAGGCGGAGTTCAAGGCCTGGGTCGCGCAGAGGTCGTCCGACTACTTCTTTCTCCTGCTGAAGCCGAACGCCGTGCGAGTGCAGGGGGAGATCGCCGACTTCCTGGACGAGCAGCGTGCGAAGTACGGCTTCGACCTGATCGACACGGACGAGTCCCCCATCGACCCCGTCACGGGAGCAGCTGCCTGATGTCCACGCAGGACGCCGATGCAAGCCTGGAGCTCTTGCTCGACACGATCTGCAACACCTTCGGAGGGGTGTTGTTCATCTCCATGTTGGTGGTCGTGCTGCTCAACATGTCGAGCGAGGACGCGGCCGACGTTCCCCCAGAGGAGGTCCAGCAGGCCCGACTCGTCGAACTGCAGCGCGAGCTGCAGAAAGCGCAGGCGGAACTCGTCACACTCCGTTCGGCGGTCCAGCGGTTCGACAGCGTGCGGTCCGACTTCGTCACCGAGGAGTCGATTCGTCTCGCGAAGTCCCTTCGTGCCTCGCGGCTGGAGTTGTCACGCAGTGTCGAGCAGAAGAACAGCATCGCCGATGCGGTCGCCGATGCGCAGATCGCCTCGAACGAGATCAGCCAGACCTTGGCCGACCAGAAGCAAGAGCTGGAGGAGACTCGGGAGCAGCTCGCGGCGGCCACTTTCGAGCTCGACCGCCAGGTGAAGAGCCGGAGTCGCAAGTTGACCTTGCCGACCGCCAAGGCATGGGAGGGCGACGTCGCCTCCTTCTACCTCACACGTCAAACGCTGTGCGCGATTCATGATCCCAACCTGAACTACCATCCGACCGAGTGTCGTCGGTCGAGGGAGTCCGGGACCGTCTACTTCGACCCGGTGGTCAGTGATGGACTTCGAATCGACCCGGACGTCGACGACACGTCGAGACTTGCGGCGAAGTTGCGACCGTACGGTCCGGGCCGGCAGCTGCTGAGGTTCTGGGTGTCGCCCGACTCGCACGGTGCGTTCGCTGCAGTTCACCGGACTGCCAAGGAGTTGGGGTTTCGAATCGAGATCGTGCTGCTGGGAGACGGTGTCCGCCTTCATCAGACGACCGGCAACGTCAAGTCTCGCGGTCAGTAGACGAGGCGCTCGCTGGAACGGGAGACCGCAGGGGGACCGCAACGCCGACGCAGTCGTCCGCCGGGAGACGGATGACGCCTCGCTGATCGCTGCCCAGCAACTCGCAACTCGCGCGGACTCGGGCGCAAAGAACGGAGATGCGGCGACTGTCGTTGCCTGTCGACCCGGTCACTTCACGCTGCCCTCGCAGTTCGGATACCGGTACTCCACGTCGTCGGGCGTCGACAGCCGGGTCGTGGTTCGACTCTCCACGTCGTACATCATGATCTTCCCGTCCTCGGCGTAGAGCAGGTAGTCGTTGTCCGGTGAGAAGCTGACGTACCAGCTGAACTTCGAGGCGTCCTCGGGGACGAACGCCACCTCGTTCTCGATCGACGGCACAGACGTGTCGAAGTCCGCGTACACGATCTCCGAGCCGCGGTAGTCGTCGCCGTCCGGATCGACCTTCTTCATGTAGGCGATCTTCGTCTCGTCGTTGGAGACGGCCACCTTGTGGAGGTAACGGAACGGCCCCGGGTACTCGATCTTCTCGTACCGCGAGTCGCCGTCTCGTTCCGGTGACAGGAGATGGTAGCCGTACTCGCGCAGGACGAAGACGCGGCCGTCCGTCAGGCTGCTGTTGCCCCACTCCCAGTTCGTTGCCGAGATTCGTTGCTCGTCACCCGGGCGGGCATCGTGCTCGGTTCGGAACACGTAGGTGCCGTGCTCGCCCTCCGACGGGTGGACCATCCGGGACCAGGTGATCCGGTTGGAGCCGTCACGTGCCCAGTACGGCTCCGTGTTCATGAACTCGTGGTCGGTCAGCTCGCGAAGGTCGCTGCCGTCCGCGTTCATCACGCAGATCGAGGTGTCCCACAGGAAGAAGTCGTCGCCTTCGCGGTACGACCGGAAGAAGGCGATCATGGTCCCGTCCGGGCTGACCACCGGCTTGTAGTCGTTGTGCGGCGAGTCGGTCAGGTAGGTGGTCTCGGAGGTTTCTCCGTCGCTCGTCGTCCTCGCGATCCGGAACCTCCCGCCGCGTGGGCGGACCGACGAGATCCACGTCACCTTCCTGCCTACGCGCCGGTCCTCCTCGGGAACGGCGACGAGACTCGCCCGCTCGGCTCGTTCGGCTGCCCCGCTGGACTCGTTCAGCGAGACTGCCGGGGCGACTCGCTCCGAAGTGCAACCGCCGGCGACGCACAGCAGCGCGAGGCACGAGAGAGTGAGACCGTTCTTCACGTCCACGCGGCTCCCCGTCGTTCTACAGGCTCAACGCGCCGGTGCTCTGTCCGAACCGATCCGTTTCGACACCCATCCGGTTGAGCATCGCCACGAACAGGTTGCACAACGGCGTTCCCTCGTCGTGCACGACGTAGCCTTCGTGCCGAAGGCCACCGCCGGCGAGGAAGACCGGGAGATTGCGGGTGTGGTGGGCGTTCGCGTTCCCGAGGTTGCTGCCGAACAGCACCGTGGTGTGGTCGAGGAGCGTGCCTCCGGACTCCTCTTGCGATTTCAGCTGTCCGAGAAGGCTGCCGAAGCACTGGACGATCTCGGTCTCGATTCTCTTCAGCTGGGCGATCTTCTCCGGCTGTTGCCCGTGGTGAGAGAGGTGGTGGTGGTTCCCGGTCACGCCTTCCACCTTCGGAACCACGAAGTGGTCCTGAATCATGATGCTGACGACTCGCGTCGAGTCGGTCTGGACGATCAGCGGAACCAGGTCGACGAGGAGCTGCACCCGGCCGATCAGGTCGCGGTGGTCGGGAACGTCGGTCGGCTGCTCCGCGTCGACGTTCGGCTTGGGGCGGCCGAGCCAGCCCTGGGCCGCGGTGATGTTCGACTCGGCGGCTCGCACGGAGTCGAAGTAGTCGTCCAGCAGGTGGTTGTCGGCCGCGCTCGCCCGGCGGCGGAGCGACCGGGCCTGCGAGCCGAGCTCGTCGAGAATGCTCTTGCCGTCACTCAGCTTCTGGCGCTGCCGGCGCACCTCCTCGCGCGACCCTGCCAGGAACAGCTTGGCGAACAGCCTGGCCGGACTGGTCTGCGACGGGATCATCACGCCGTTGGCCGTGTAGGACTGGCTCTTCGAGTTGGCCGTCCCGAGCGTGAGTGACGGGAACCGTGTCCGATCGCCGACGTGCCCGGCGGCCACCTGGTCCACGGAGACGGTGTTCCGGAACCCCCCCACGCCCGGCTTCCGAGCCGCGGTCAACCAGGTCATCTCGCTGTCGTGCGGCTGCCGGCCCACCTGGTCCTCGTGCTGGAGGCCCGACATCAACGTGAAGTCGCCTCGATGGTCCTCCAGCAGGTCGAGGTAGGGAGTGCTCTCGTAGTCCCGGCCGGGCGTCTCGGGCCAGAGGTACGGCGAGTGCAGCCCCAGCGTCGTGCAGACGAAGACCATTCGTCGAGCCGGCGGACTCGACGCCCCGAACGCGGGACTCGTCGACTCGAGGAGCGGAAGCGCGAGCGAGACGCCGGCACCCTTGAGCAGCGTGCGGCGGTGGAGACTTGTCTGCATGGTGAGGTCGTCCGAGGTCCGGGTGGGTCTTCAACCGGCGTTCTACTGGTGCCGAAACAACCGACTCTGCACGACTTCGTGAATCAGGTCGCGGACGCGGTAGTCGGTCGGGCTGGTGTTCTTCACGATCCGCTCGATCTCCTCGCGATCGGCGAACTGGATCTCCCCGCCCGTGGCGTAGACGACCAGTTGCGACACCAGGTTGCGGGCGACCTGCTCCTTCTCGGCCATCAGGAGTGCCTTGAACTCCTTGACGTCGCCGAAAGGCGTTCCGTCCTCCATGACGCCCGAGGCGTCGACCTGCCCCCCCTTCCGGGGCGGCAGTTTGACCGTGAAGTCGCCGAACTCCTGCTCGCCGCCGTCGATCCGGTAGTGCGTCCGGAAGCCGCCGACGGGGTCGAAGCTCTCCAGTGCGAACCCGGGGGGGTCGATCTTGCGGTGGCACTGGTTGCAGGTCTCCACGTCGCGGTGCGCCCGGAGGAGTTCACGGATGGTGGTCTGGCCTCGCGTGTCGGGTTCGACGGACCCCACGTCCGGCGGCGGTGGCGAGGGGGGCGTCCCCAGGAAGTTCGCCAGCACGAAGTTGCCACGCAGAACGGGCGAGGTGGTGGTCCCGTTCGCCGTGGTCTTGAGGATGGCCGCCTGCGTGAGCACACCGCCGCGGGGCGAGCCGGCCGGGAGCCTCACGCGACGAAAGTGCTGCCCTTCCACGCCGTCGATCCCGTAGTGCTCGGCCAACCGTCGGTTCAGCATCGTGAAGTCCGAGTCGACCAGGAGCGTGGCACTCAGGTTCCTATCGACGAGCTCCCCGAAGAAGAGTTCCGTCTCCTTCGGTATGGCCTCCGCCAGCAGTTCGTCGAACTCCGGGTACAGCCCGTCGTCGGGCGTCGTCGCGTCCATGTGCTCGACGCGCAGCCACTGGCCGACGAAGTCGTTCACGAACCGGGCCGACCGGTCGTCGTCCAGCATCCGTTCCACCTGCGCCGCCAGCACGTCCGAGTCGGTGAGCCTGCCCTCGCCCGCCAGCGTCGTCAGCTCGTCGTCCGGCAGGCTCTTCCACAGGAAGTAGGACAGCCGGCTGGCGAGCGCGTGGCCGTCCAACTCGCCCGGTTCACCGTCGAACAGCAGGAACTGCGGCGAGCTGAGGACCGACCGGAGCGTGAGTCGGAGCGCGTCCTCGACGCCACGACCGTCGCGAATCGCGGGTTCGGCGACCTTCAGCAGGGCCTGAAGTTCCTCGGGCGACACGGGGCGTCGGAACGCTCGTGGTGCGAACCGACGAACACTCTCGGCCACGCGACCGAGCGGATCCGCCGGGGGCGTCACGGAGTAGGAGCCGCCTTCCTCTTCGACGAGAGCCAGCTCGCCCAGCAGCGCCTGGGTTCCCGGCGAAGGCCACGAGGGGAACAGCGGCCCCTCGACTCGCTGGGACAGGATCGCCAAGCCCGGTCCCCGGTAGTGCTTCGCTCCGCCGGCCCGGTAGACGGGCGCCCCGCCGGACCGCATCGTCCCGACGTCGAACGTGAGATAGGGCGTGTCCCCCCGGTCGAGGAACGTCTCGACGCGGACGACCCGGGGTTGCCCGGGCTCGAGGTCGACGGCCTTGGCGACCCGCGCCTCGCCCGAAGGCGACTTCACGACGAACTTGGCGGTCAACGGGTCCTTGGACTGATACGCGGCCACGCGAGCCTCGATCCGGTGAACCCCCGGCATGGTGACCCGGAACTGGAACTGCGTCAGGTACGCAACGTCCGCGAACAGAACGACTCCGTCACCGTACTTCAGCCGTCGTGTGATGCTGCCGCCGTCTAGGAGCGGCTTCTCGTGCCACTCGTCGAGCCAGTCGAGGTCGTTCTCCGTGCTTCGGTACGGGTTGCTGCCCAGGTTCAGCGCCCGTTTCAGCGCCTCGTCGGCCGCCTGCAGGTAGCCCTCCACGTGAACGCCCGAGATCCGCTGGCGTGCCCCGACGGTGTCGAAACTCTCGGACTCGACCTCGCCGGGCAGGTCCCGCGTCACGTCGCCGTCGATGCCGAGCAGGTCCCGCAGCGTGTAGTCCAGCTCGCGCTTCGTGAGGCGTCGTGCCGGGACGCGGCCAACCTCCTTCTGACGACGTCGACTGGCCGCCAGCAGGTCGGTTTTCAACGCGGCCAACGCTGTTTCGACGTGCTTCCGCTCGGGCCGCGGCTCACTGGCGGGAGGCATCTCGCCCTTCGACACCCGGTCGAACACCTTCTCCCAGACTCGAAACGCGTCCGGGTCGCTCAAGTCGAAGCCCGCTCCCTCGAGGTCGAGTGGTGTCCCGGTCTCGCCGTCGTGGCATCCGAGGCAGGACCGCTCCAGCAACGGGGCCACTCCGCGTTCGAACGTCTGCGCAGACGCCACGCCAGACGTGGTTGCGAGGACGGCCACGAGGAGAAGCTGAGACTTCACGGCACACTCCCTCCAGAGACGCGACGAACGGGAACGAGGACGCCCTACTCTCCCGGTGAGCCGTCGGGGCGTACGGTCTGGTGGCGGTTGGCGTAAGCGGCGATCGCCTCGGCCTCCGCCCGGTCGAGCACGCCGTTCTCGTCGAGGTCGTACTCGTCGAAGAACAACGCCAGTTCCTCGGTGGCCTCGCTCCTCGCGATCTTCCCGTCGTCGTTCGCGTCCATCGACCGGATGATCTGAGCGGCGGTGACTCGCGACGCGCGACCCTCCTTCCGCGGGTTCGCTGCCGTCTCGGCCGCCTCGGCCTTCACGATCTGAACGCGAAGGTAGTCCGCCTCCGCCTCGGTGATCTCGCCGTCGGCCACCGCTCGCGTGAGAATCCGCTCCTTCGCCTTGTGCCAGCGGGCGAGAACGACGAACGGCCGGTCCGTCTCGGCGATCTGCTCGTTGCGGACGGACGCCTTCGTCTTCTCTCCGGCGGCCTGCAGTCGTGCCCCCACGGCCTGAATGTCCTGGGCACGGAGAACCGTGTGCTGCAACGCCCCGAACACGGTCAGGGCGGAGCAGACGACTAGAACGCGGAATCGTCGCGTTGACGTGTCGTGTCGAGGCCGCATATCCGTGACTCCGGTGGCGCCTACTGAACTGGCTGGTGTGACTTGAGAACGGAGGCGACGCGTTGCCTCGCCTCCGTCACGTGGTCGATGTCGAGTTCCAGACCGACCAACTGGTAGACATGCTCGTACACGGCACGCAACTCGCCGTCGAAGTCGACGGTGACGGCGTCCAACGGCGTGAGTCCACGCGAGTTCGCCCGGCTCGGATCGGCACCCGCCCGCAGAAGCAGCTCGACGATCTCGGGACGACAGAAGAAGGACGCCTGGTACAGAACCGTGTCACCCGACTTGTTCTCCAACTCGAGGTCGGCTCCCGCGTCGACGAGCACCCTCGCGATCTCGCCGTGCCCGTAGATCGCGGCCAGCATTAGCGGAGTGCTGCCACCGAGGTCCTCGGCCGCGTTCAGATCGGTTCCCGCCGCGACGTGCTGCCGCACGGCCCGCACGTTTCCGAGAACAACGGCCTGGTGAACGCCGACCGTCGGGGGGCCGCCGTTCGCCGAACGGCTCGCCTCGGTCAGCAGGGCGAGGATCGTCGGACGCACGGCCTGGATGCGACGGACGTCCAAGGCGGTGTGCAGCTCGCCCTCGAGTCGACGGTAGTACTCTTCGAGGCCGTCGCCCCACTCGATGGCCACGAGATCGCTCGAAGAGAAGCCCAGTTCGTTCCGCAGTGTCGGCTCGGCGTCGGCGAGCAGCAGGGCTCGCACCAGGTCCTCGTGGCCGAGAAACGAGGCGATGTGCAGTGCCGCGTTGCCCTCGTGGTCGGTCAGGGAGACGTCGGCCCCTTCCGCGAGCAGCAGTTCCGCGGCATCCAGCCGGCCGTACAGGCAGGCCACGTGCAACGGGGTGAGTTCGCCGTCCATCCGGGCGTCGACGAGCACGCCGGACTGCAGTTCCCGCCGAATGGCCGCGAGGTCGCCGCGGCCGGCGGCGGCCCAGACGTTCTGCTCCGCGAGGGAGACGTCGACGGCCAGGTCGCCCAGCGACGGGTGCGCCACCGCCGTCCGTTGAAACGGAAGGTTGAGGGCGAGCACGGCCACGAGGACGACGGCAGCCACGGTCGACACAGCCGACACCCACTTCCAGACCCCGGACGATCGCCGTGCAACGACGGGAGCCGCCTCCTCGACGGCGACACCGACCTCGGCTTCCTGTCGCAGCCGAGCGTCGAGCTCGGCCTGTAGGAGGAACTCGTCCTGGAGCGCCTCGTCGCGTTGGAGGCGAACCTCGAGTTCCTCGACCTCTTGCTCGGACGCGATCCCGAGCAAGTACCGTTGAAGGAGTTCCCCCGAGTTCACGGCGTTGCCTCCGCGGCCGTTCTCGTCCGTATGCAGTCGGACAGCCTCTGCCGCAGACGCCCCAGCGTCTTGTAGAGCGCGTTCGCGGACTTCTCCCTGCGTTCCGCGAGCTCGACGACGCTGTACGTCGAGCTGTGCGGTGCCAGGAGCAACTCGCGGTCCTCGTTCGAGAACCGGCCCAGGCAGTCCCGGAAGGCCGCTTCGCGTCGGGCCGTCGCCTCGACCGGCTGTCTCTCGGCGCGGCTCGCGAGCGTGTCGAGCATCGACTCACTGACGATCGAGCGTCGCGAGCGGATCTTCTCGAGCTGTCGCAGGCACTTGAAGCGAAGGATGACCTTGGCCCACGGCAGGAAGCCGTCCTCGTCCTGCAACTGGTCCCTCTTCTGCCACAGCGTCACGCTCGCTTCCTGCAACGCCTCGTCGACGAGGTCCCAATCCGGCAGGATCGCCCGAGCGTACGCCCTCAGCGCGAGCTGGTTCTTGACGAACAGCTTCAGGAAGTCGGGTTCGGTCATCGCCAACTCGGACTCGCGACCAGCCATGCACCCACTTATCCGGCGACGTCACGAATCCTGCCACGATTTCGTGGAAAACTCTCTGCGGATGCGTCGCTGCCGTGCCGGACGCGAGCCCGGGCCGGGCACCGTACGTGGGGGAGGCGCGTCGCGGCCCGCTCTCGCAGACTACGCCAGTAGCTCGGGAACGACCTCGCCGCCGAACTGGCTGAGTTGCTTGAAGCGGCCGCCGTGGAAGTAGGTCAGCTTGTTGTCGTCGAGGCCGAGGAGGTGGAGCATGGTGACGTGCAGGTCGCGGATCGGGTGCCGCACGTCGACGGCCTCCGCGCCGAGCTCGTCCGTCGCGCCGACGACCGCACCTCGCTTCACGCCCCCGCCGGCGAGGAACATCGACATCGCGTCGGCGTTGTGGCCGCGGCCCAGGGCGGTGACGCCGCCCCGGACGTTGTTGTCCGGCGTGCGGCCGAACTCGCCCGTCCAGACGACGAGCGTCTCGTCGAGCAGTCCCCGTTGTTTGAGGTCGGCGATCAGGGCCGCGATCGGCTGGTCGATGCTGTCGATGCGGGCCGCGTGACTCCGTTCGAGGTAGTCGTGGCTGTCCCACCCGCCGGAGAAGATCTGCACGAATCGCACGCCTTCCTCGACGAGTCGCCGGGCCATCAGGCACTGCTTGCCGAACGCCGCCGTCTCCTTCCGTTCGAGGCCGTAGGCCTTTCTGGTCGCCGCCGTCTCACCGTCGAGGTCGACGAGGTCCGGCACGGCGGCCTGCATGCGGAAGGCGAGTTCGTAGCTCTCCGCCCGCGCGGCGAGGGCGGCGTGTTCGGGATGCCGGGCCGCGTGCTGGGCGTTCAGCATCGCGAGCTGGTCGAGAGCCGCGCGGTCGTGCTCGCGAGTCCGGTACGACGGCGGCTTCAGGTCGAGGAGCGGCGAACCCTGCGAGCGGAGTCGCGTCGCCTGGAAGTGCGGCGGAAGGAAGCCGTTCGTCCAGTTCGCCGGCCCCGCCTGTGGCAGCGCGAGTTCCGTCATCACCACGTACCCGGGCAGGTTGGCGTTCGACGACCCGAGGCCGTAGTTCACCCACGCCCCGAGTCCCGGGTCGCCGCCGAGCCGGCTGCCGGTGTTCAGGTGCAACAACGCCTCCGGGTGGTTCAGCGACTCCGCGTGGCAGCCGCGGTAGACGCAGATCTCGTCGGCCACGCGAGGCAGGTGCACGAAGCGGTCGCACATGTCGATCCCGGACTCGCCCACCTTCCGGCTGCCGTACGGGCTGCCGACGAAGAACCGGTCCCCGTTCTCGATCTTCTGCGTCCGCGTCGACTTGGTCAGGTGGAGTTCCCGGAGCTTCGGCTTCGGGTCGAACGTGTCGACCTGCGAGGGCCCGCCCTCCATGAACAGCATGATGACCGCCTTCGCCTTCGCCGGCTTGACGGGCGGCTTCGGCGAGAGCGGATTCGCGACCGCGTCCTTCGCGAGCAGATCGGTGAACGCAAGGGCTCCGAGGGAGGAGCCGAGGCCGTAGAGGAAGGAGCGGCGGTTCGATTGCGGATTGCGGATTGTGGATTGCGGATTCATTGGGGGCTTTCTCGAGCCGCGGATGCACACGGATGGCCACGGATGAGCATCGCCGCGAAGTTCGAACTCGTGTCGATCCGAGTCCCTTCACGGTTCTTCACTGTCAGTAGACGTAGACGAACTCGTTGGCGTTCAGCAGCAGCAGGCACACGTCGGCGAGTGCCCGCGTCGTCGCCGAAACCTCGGACGGCTTCGTGTCCGCGACGTACTTCTCGAAGACCGGCAGGATCTCCTGGTACTCGAACGGCTTGCCGGAGAGCTCCTCCACGAGCGAACGGGTCACGCTCGTCGGGTACTCGACCGGCTCGGCCGGTGTGCGGGCGTGGTAGGCCTGCATCTTCTCCAGGAATCCGAGCAGTGCGACTCGTTCCTCGTCCGACGGTTCACGGCCGAAGGCGAGTTGGAAGCCGCGGTCGATCCGTGCGGCCGGCGTCTCCGCCTCGCTCTCCAGCCGTCGGGCGAAGGCGATCGCGCGGTCGGTCGTCATCGTACTGTTGAAGAGGGTGAAGGCCTGCGGCGTGACGGCCGAGGTCTCGCGACGGTCGCACGACTCGTTCGGGTTGGGCAGGTTGAGGACCCCCATGAACGGGTCCGCCTGCCCACGGACTCGGTACGCGTAGATCGAACGGCGGTTCCGCTCCTCCGGAGTGCGGGACGGCTGGTAGGCCGGGGCGAGCGAGAACTGGATCATCCGAGGCTGCAGCGCGACCTCCATGTTGATCTCGGGTCGCACCGGGAGCCCGCCGAGGTCGCGGTTCAACTCGCCCGTGACGGCGAGCATCCCGTCGCGGAGTTCCTCGGCCGAGAGTCGTCGCGGCGGGAAGAAGGAGAGCAGCGCGTTGTTCGGGTCGGTCGTCGCGAGCGACTCCGGGTCGGCGTGACGGCCGGACCGCTTGTACGTCTCCGACGTGACGATCACACGGTGCAGGTGCTTGACGCTCCAGCCGTTCTCGACGAACTCGCGGGCGAGCCAGTCGAGCAGTCCGGGGTGCGTCGGCTTCGAGCCCTTTGCCCCGAAGTTGTTCGGAGTCGCGACGAGGCCGCGGCCGAAGTGGCCCTGCCAGACGCGGTTCACGAGCACCCGGGCGGTGAGCGGATTGCGAGGGTCGGCGATCCACTTCGCGAGGGCGAGTCGTCGGCCGTGCAGGTCGGTCGTGAGGGCGTAGGGGTCGTTGGGATCGGTGTCGGGAACGCCGAGGTGCGTTCCGCTCAGCACGCCCGGCG
>JANQQW010000355.1 GCA_028284885.1 Planctomycetaceae bacterium | reverse complement strand
CTCCCGCACCACGGGCGACCAGCTGCTGGACGACAAGGGGAACGCGATCGCCGTCACGCCGACCGCCACCGCGATCGACGTCGGGCCGGACGGCACGCTCGCCGAGATCGACGCCGACGGACGGCGGAAGATCGTCGACCGGATCGGACTGTACGAACCCCGCGACGTCGACCGCCTGTCGAAGTTCGGCGGCGGGCGGTTCCACGACCCGGACCCCACACCGCTGGCCGGCCGCTCGACACAGCTGAAGCAGGGACACCTCGAGGCCTCCGGGACGAATCCGCTCTCCTCGATGGTCGCGATGATCGAGGCGAGCCGGGCCTTCGAGACCAACCTGAACATGATCCAGCACCAGGACAACGCCCTCGGGCGACTGCTGCAGGCGATTCCACGCTGACGCCGAGTCCTCGGGACCAACGACCACACACGACAACGCCAAGGAGGGCCAGATGGGACTGCGGGCACTTCAGACCGCTGCCACCGGCATGGCGGCCAACCAGTTCGCTCTCGACGTCGTCGCGAACAACCTCGCGAACGCCGGGACCACCGCCTACAAGCGGGCACGGACCGACTTCGAGGACCTGTACTACGAGTACCTCAAGATCCCCGGTTCGCAGGACCTGCAGGGGCAGCTCACGCCGGTCGGCGTGCACGTCGGCCTCGGCACCCAGGTCTCGGCCGTCTCCGACGACCACCGCCAGGGCAGCCTGCTCCAGACCGGTCGCCAACTCGACGTCGCCGTCGTCGGCGACGGGTTCTTCCAGGTCCAGGACGGCGGCCAGATCGTCTTCACGCGGGCCGGGAACTTCTCCGTCAACGCGGACGGCCAGCTCGTCGTCGAGTCCGCCAACCGCGGCCGACTCGTCGAACCGGCCATCACCATCCCCCAAGACGCCACCCAGATCACCATCTCCAGCGACGGCAACGTCTTCGCCCAACAGGCCGGAAGCACGACCGCGACGCAGGTGGGACAACTCCAGCTCGCCCGCTTCGTGAACCCGCAAGGCCTCGTCCGACTCGGGGAGAACCTCTTCTCCGAGTCCGACGCCTCCGGCGCCGCCCAGATCGGCATCCCCGGTCAGGACGGCATCGGCACCATTCGCCAGAACGTCCTCGAGGCGAGCAACGTCGAACCGGTCCGCGAACTCGTCGACCTCATCAAGACGCAACGTCACTTCGAGTTGAACAGCCAGGTCGTCCAGGCGGCCGACCAGTCGCTGCAGTTGCTCGCCAACCTGCGACGATTCTGATCCCCCCGACCCCTCCTCAGGGCCCTCCCCGTGAACTCCCTCCTCACCCGACTCGTGCCGGGACTGCTCGTCGCCGTGTTCGTCACCGACGTCCGGGCCGCCACGATCGAGCTCCGCGCCGACGCCTCCGTCTCGTCGTCGCAGCTCGTGCTCGGCGACGTCGCGCACGTTCGCGCGGCCGACGCCGAGTCGACCGAACGACTCGCGAACACGCTTCTCGGCCCGGCCCCGGGTCCCGGTCGCCGAATGGTCGTCGACGTCTCGGCCGTGAGGAACCGGCTGCGGGCCCTGCGGTTCGACGTGGCCACGATCGAGTTCGTCGGCCGTTCGCGTGTCGTCGTCACCGGCGAGGTCGCCCGGCCCACGCCGACCACCCGGCCGTCGCCGCGGGACGAGGTCCCCGACTGGCAGGTGCGACGGGCCGAGCAGATCCTCGAACGCGAACTCGAACGGCACCTGCAGCACCGGGCCCCGGACCTCGGACTCGTCCACGTCGAGGTCCGCGTCCCGGCGGCCGACGCGCCGGCGGTCGTCGAGGCGCGCGTCGGCGGCTACCAGTTCACCGGCGGCGGCCCCGACTGGAACGAACCGCAGTCCCTCGGCGTCCGCTACCTCGACCGCGACCAACGGGTCCGGCAGTCGAAGGTCGAGGTCCGCGTCGCCCCGCTTCCGCAGGTCTTCGTCGCCCGGCACGACCTCTCACGCGGGCACGTCGTGCGGGCGGACGACCTCGTCCGCCAACAGGTGCCGAAGGGGGACGACGGGATCACCGACCTGCGACTGCTCGTCGGACGCGAGACCACGCGGACGCTTCGCGAGGGCACCGTCGTGTCGCCCGACCACGTCCGAGCCGTCCCGCTCGTCCGCTCGAACGACGTCGTGACGATCGTCTCTCGTTCGGGCGGCGTCGCCGTGAAGTCGTACGGTCGAGCCCGTCGGGACGGCGGGCTCGACGACGTCGTCCCCGTCCGCACGATCGACAACCGCGAAACGCTCAGCGCTCGCGTGATCGGCTACCACGAGGTCGAGGTCGCCTTGCCGGGATCGGCCCCGCCG
>JANQQW010000338.1 GCA_028284885.1 Planctomycetaceae bacterium | reverse complement strand
CGAGTCGACGAGGTCGTGGCACACCCCCGGCTCCAGGCGTCCCGGCCAGCTGGCGATCAGCGGGACGCGAATCCCGCTCTGCGTGACGAGCCCCTTTCCGCCCGGCACCTCGACCGTCGTCCCGTTCGACTGGAACCGTGACACGATCCGGCGGTCCGTGCCGTTGTCGGAGTAGAACAGCACCAGCGTCCGCTCGCTCAGTCCAAGCTCGTCGATCCCCTTCACCAACCGGCCGACGAGTTGGTCCATGTACTTCACCATGTCGGGGAAGTAGTCGGTGCTCTCCTCCAGCCGGCGGGTCGGGTCGGCCCACGCCTCGGAGATCGGCGTCGGCACCATCGGCCAGTGCGGCAACGCCATCGGGTAGTACACGAAGGTCGGCTCGCCGCGGTGCCGCTTCATGAAGTCGAGGATGAAGTCGACGGTCAGGTCCTCGCCGTACTTCCCCTTCACCTCGCGGTGCAGCCGGCGGTTGCGGAGGAAGGTGGGGTTGGCGTACCGGCTCCCCTTGTCCTCGGTCTCCTCCGCGTGGAACAGCATGTACTCGTCGAAGCCGGCGTCCTTCGGGTGCATGCCGGTCCCGCGTCGCTTTTCGGCGTTCGGGAATTCGGGCGGGTCGTACGAGGTGAGCTGCCACTTGCCGGCGAGCAGCGTGCGGTAGCCGAACCCGCTCATCATGTGGCCGAACGTCTTCTCGGTCTTCGGGAGGATGCCGAAGAACTGCCAGTTCCGGTGATTGTACCGACCCGTCATGATCTGCAGCCGGGTCGGCGTGCAGAGAGGTTGCGAGTAGGCGTGCGTGAACCGCAGCCCGTTCTTCGCGAGCGCGTCGAGGTGCGGCGTCTCGTAGTCGAGCCCGCCGTAGCAGCCGAGCCCTTCGATGCCGACGTCGTCCGCCATGATCAGGACGACGTTCGGCCGTTCGTCCTCCGCAGCGGTCGCGTCGACCGAGACGAGCGAGAGGATGACGAGAAGGAGAGTGGGGAGCGATTTCACCGGGGGGCCTTCGGGTTCGGGTCGTCCCGTGGACCCTACCGCCGCCCCGACCGAATGCGAAGTCCACGCGGAAGGCGGTCGCGTTCGTCGTACGGGGTCTTCTCGGCCAGCCACTTCGACCAGCGTGCGTGCACGTCCTTCTGCCACGCGGCCGCGACCTCGGCCTTCTTCTCCGCCGTCGCGGACTCCGGCAGGTCCTCGAACGGGCCTTGCGTCGCCCCCAGGCCGAGCGGCTTGCGGGCGAGGTAGCAGAGTGCGTTCCGCGCCTCGACGGCGACGTCGACCTCGGGGTCCTCGAGCGCGGCGACGAGCAACGTCGCGTGCTCCAGCCGCTCGATTCGCCCGAGCGCCCAGATCGCCGTCCGCCGGACTTCCCAACTGGGGTGCCGGACGAGCTCGAGGACCGTCTCCTCCCGGGCGACCAGTTCCTCGCGGTCGCCGAGCCGGATCTTCTCGACGAGTGCCTTCTGGGCGGCGACGGTGTCCCCGCTGGACGGGTCCCCCAGGGCGGCGAGCAGCTCGTCGAGTGGGTCGCTCGACTGGCGGACCTCGGCCTCGCCGTCGCGGACGGCCACCACCTTCGAGAGGTCCTCCGGCATTCCCCGCCCCCCGGCGAGCAACCCGGACCCGACCGGCAGGCCGCGCTTCCGCTTCCGTCCGAGCAGTTCGCGCGTCGTCTGCTGGAGGAACAGGATGGCGAACGCCGTGTCGGTCACGTTCCCTCCGATCCGCCCGCTGCGTCGCTCCTGCCGCCGGAGCAGCCAGTCCGCGCCGGCGTCGTACCAGTCGATCTCGCCGATCGTCTCCACGTCCTGGAGCGCGGCCATCCGTTCCAACCCGTACCAGAAGTAGTACGGTCGGGCGTCGATCTCGCGGGCGAGTGTGGGAAACCGCAGGGCCAGCCAGTTGCTGCCGCTGGCCACCGCCCGGTCGATGGTCGCCTCCGGCGTGCGGGCCCGGTAGTCGTCCGGCTTCTCGGGGCCCTTACCCTCCTCCGGAGGCCCCTCGGCGAGTTCCTCGGCTTCGATCTTCTGCAGGATGCCGAACTTGGGCGGTTCGGCCTTCTCCTGCTCGGCCTTCTCCCGCTTGCGGGCCGCCTCGCCGTAGAGGTGTCGTCGTGCCAGCAGCAGGTTGGCGACGCCGGCGACCGTCATCGTCGGCGAGCTCTTGCCTCCCACGCCGGTGCCGCTCGGGTGGTAGGTGAAGCCGCCGTCGCTTCTCAGCTGTGCGTCGACCTCCCACGCGGCGAGGGCGTCCCACGACTTCGTCGGCACGCGGGAGTCGGCTCGTCGGGCCGCCCACAGCCCGAGGGCCGCGTACTGCGTGATGCTCTGGTCGCCGTAGCCGTCGTTGGTCGGGTAGTTCCACCCGCCCGACGCCCGCTGGCTCGCGACGAGGTACGCCACGATCGCGTTCAGCTGCGACTCGTACTGCTCCGGGTCGAGCGCCTCGAGGAACATCAGGTCGCAGCCCGCCTCGTAGACGTGGTGCGACCGCGGCTGGTACCGGCCGGTGGCGAACCGGAGTTCGACCTGCCGACGCACCCGCTGCACGGCCTCGTCGCTCGGCCCGCGGCCCCCCTTCAGCAGCGCGTACCCGGCAAGGCTGTCGTACCCGCCGGCGAGGTTCTCCCCCAGCACGGCGTCGTGCAGCCAACCCGTCGCCCGCTTCACCGCGTCTTTGATCTGCGGATCGTGGGGATCGGCCGCGAAGACCACGGTGCCCGACACCGACGTCCAGACGATCAGGAAGATGATCCAGCGGTACACGGCGACGTCTCCGCCAGCAGGACTCGGAACGCGACTGCCCCGAGTGTAACCGGCCGAGCCGGGCCGTGCTGCGGTGAACGCGGCGATGCGGTGGGAGCCGTCAGTGCTCGAACTCGGGATCGTGCTTCCGCAGCCAACTGGCTGCGAGCTTCGTCCAGCGATGCTCCGCCCCCAACCTCTTCAGCCAGATGTCGTAGGCCCCCCGCATCCGCTCCCTGGCCTGCGACTCCTCGCCGAGTCCCCATTGGAGGAGCGCGAGGTCGTGGTAGCGGATGGCGACACTCGGGTGGTCCAGGCCAAGCACCTTGGAGTCGATAGCAATCGCTGCCTCGAAGAGCCGCCTCGCTTCTTTGACATGACCAAGCCGTTTCTCGACCTGGCCAAGGTTGAAGTAGCTCCTCGCCAGGTGCGGGTGGTCCGCCTCGAACGCTTGCTCCAGGATCTCGACGGCCCGTTCCAGCAGCCGCTTCGCCTCCCCGAGGTTCCCCAGGTCCTGCTCCACCAGCGCCAGATTCGAGTACCTGATCGCCAGCGCCGGGTGGTCCGCCTCGAACGCCTCCTCCCCGATCTCGATGGACCATTCCAGCAGCCGTTTCGCCTCCCCGAGGTTCCCGAGCTCCTGCTCCACCAGCGCCAGATTCGAGTACCTGATCGCCAGCCTCGGGTGGTCCGCCCCGTACGCCTGCTCGTCGATCTCGACGGCCCGTTCCAGCAGCCGTTTCGCCTCCTCAAGATTGCCGAGGTCCTTCTCGATAACACCGAGGTTGGAGCAGCGCACGGCGACCTCCTCATGGTCTTTGCCGAACACCGTCTCGGTCACTTCCAAGGCACGCAACAACCCTTCGCGCGCCAACCGATAGCGCCCCAACCTCCAGTGTCCCGTGGCAATTCGGTCGAGTGCCCACCCCACCCGTTCTGACGGCGCGGCGACTTGGTCGGCGGCATCGGCCAGGGCCAACGCATGGGGGAGCACGGCAGCTGACGGCTCCCACGTCTCGACCCTGTTCACCTCGTATGTCACCAAACCCGCGACGGTCTCCGCGGCCCGCTCGACCCATTTCGCGCGGTCCTGCTTACGGATCCCGTCGCGGACGACGACCTGCAACACGCGGTGCATGGTGAGGTCGCCGTCCGCGAAGTCGACGAGAGACAGGCGGCGGAGTTGGGCGACGGCGGCGTCGAAGGCGAGGTCGTCCGTGACGATCTCCGCGAGCTTCTTCGGCAACGCGTCCGGGGCGGCGGCGAGCAGTGACCGGGGGATGCCGTCCGGGTCGAAGAACGAGCAGAGCCGTAGCAGATCGACGGCGTCCTTGAGTTGCTCGCGGGAGAGGTCCCACGTGGTGGCGATCGTCCGCTGCTGGTAGTCGGCTGGCGGCGACTGCTTCTGCCAGAGCGCGGCCCCCCGCTCCCGGTAGCGGGCGAGGTAGTCCGCGAGGCCGATGCCGGTCGTACGGACGTACCCGCTCGCCTGCACGAGGGCGAGCGGCAGGTCGCCGAGTTCCGCGGCGAGGGCGTCCGCCGCGTCCGGTTCGTCCCGCCCGGTCGCCTTCTCCAGGAAGGCGAGGCTCTCGTCCCGGTCCCACGTGCCG
>JANQQW010000337.1 GCA_028284885.1 Planctomycetaceae bacterium | reverse complement strand
CCCCCCGTCGCGCTCGTCGTGCTACTCGGCCCGTTCACCGTTCCCGGCGTGCGGGCCGCCGTCAAACCCTCGGAACGTTCGACGGGCGACCGGGTCGTCCGCACCGAGGTGACCGTCGAGGTCTTCAGAGCCCCGTCGACCTCGACGGTCACCTCGGTGCGGACGACCCGGTCGCCCGTCGAACGTTCCGAGAGTTTGACGGCGGCCCGAACGCCGGGAACGGTGAACGGGCCGAGTAGCACGACGAGCGCGACGGCGAGCGGACGGGCGGAGTGGTTCGTCATCCTTGACTCTCCGAAGGTCGAAACGACGTGAGGCTTCGTCACTCGCCGACGAACGAGCGGCTGCCGACGGCGTCCATCGCCGTCCGCACGATGCCGTCGGCGTCGAGGCCGAGGTCGGCGAGCAGGTCGCCGCGGTCCCCGTGCTCGACGTACGCGTCCGGGATGCCGACGCGGTGGATCGCGTGCGTCGGCAGGCCGGCGGCGTTGGCGGCCTCCAGCACGGCCGACCCGAACCCGCCCGAGAGGACCCCTTCCTCGAGCGTGATCACGAAGCCGGTCTCGTTGACCGCCTTGGCGAGCACCTCGAAGTCGAGCGGCTTGACGAAGCGGGCGTTGACGACGCCCACGTCGAGCCCCTCCTCCTGCAGTCGGTCGGCGGCCTGCACGGCCGTGGCGAGCATCGTGCCGCAGCTAAGGATCGTCCCGTCGGCCCCCCAGCGGAGAATCTCGGCTCGACCGAGTTCCAGCGGGGCGACGACGCGCTCGACGACCTCGGCGTTCGCCTTCGGGTACCGCAGCGAGGTCGGCGTGTCGTGCTGGAGGGCGAAGTCGAGCATCGGCTCGACGTCGGCCGCGTCGCCGGGGGCCATCACCACCATGTTGGGGAACATGCGGGTGTAGGAGATGTCGAACACGCCATGGTGGGTGGGGCCGTCCGGTCCGCAGAGGCCCGCCCGGTCCATCGTGAAGACGACCGGCAGGTTCTGCAGCGAGACCTCCTGGAAGATCTGGTCGAAGCTCCGCTGCAGGAACGTCGAGTAGACATCGACGATCGGCTTGGCCCCGGCCTTCGCCATGCCGCCGGCGAACGCGACCGCGTGGCTCTCGCAGATGCCGACGTCGAAGAACCGCTCCGGGTAGTCGTCGCGGATGCGGTCGAGCTTGTTGCCGGCGCACATCGCCGCCGTGAGGACGACGACCTTGTCGTCGGTCGCCATGCGGTCGTGGATCGTGTCGCTGACGACGTTCGTGTAGGCCGGCTTGGAGGCGGACTGCACCTTCACCACGCGGTTCTCGCCGTCCCGCTGGAAGGGGGGCGGCGTGTGGAACTTGACCGGGTCCTCGCAGGCGGGCTCGAACCCGTGTCCCTTCTCGGTGAAGACGTGCAGCAGCACGGGGCCCTTCACGTCCTTCACCATGTCCAGGTAACGGCGGAGCGAGTCGAGGTCGTGGCCGTCGACCGGGCCGATGTACCGGAAGCCCATCTCCTCGAACAGCATGCCGCCGTGGAGGAATCCCTTCACGGCGTCCTTGAAGCTGGCGAGGACCGTCTCGACCGAGTGGCCGCCGGGGACCTTGTTGAGGATCCAGGAGACGTCCCGCTTGAGGCCGTTGTAGAAGGGGGCGACGCGGGCCTTGTCGAGGTAGCTGGCGAGCCCGCCGACACGCGGGCAGATGCCCATGCCGTTGTCGTTGAGGATGACCAGCATGTCCGAGTTCTGGCCGGCGGCGTTGTTCATCGCCTCGAAGACGATGCCCGAGGGGAGGGCTCCGTCGCCGATGACGGCGACCGCCTTGCGGTTCTCCTCGGGGCGGAGCAGGGCGTCCGCCGACTGCAGCCCGAGCACCGTCGACAGGCTCGATCCGGCGTGCCCGGTGACGAACAGGTCGTAGTCGCTCTCGGCCGGGTTGGGGTAGCCCATCAGGCCCCCCTGCTGCCGAATGGTGTGGAACTCCTCGAACCGACCGGTGACGAGCTTGTGCGGGTAGATCTGGTGACCCGTGTCCCAGATCAGCCGGTCTTTCGAGAAGTCGAACACCTGGTGCAGGGCGATGCAGAGTTCGACGACGCCCAGGTTGCTGGCGAAGTGGGCGGCCCGGAGCGAGACGAGGTTGCAGAGAGCCTCGCGAATCTCGTCGGCCAGCTCGCGGGACTCGTCCGCCGAGAGTCGCTTCACGTCCTCGGGCGAGGTGATGCGGGGCAGAATGTCGAACGGCATCAGTGATCCCTCTCCAGAACGAAACGTGCCAACTCGTCCAGTCCGTGGGCTCGTTCGCCGAACGGGGCGATCCGCGCTCGGGCCTCGTCGACCAGTTCGGCCGCGAGCCGGCGACTGTTCGCCTCGCCGAGGAGAGACGGGTAGGTCAGTTTCCCGATCCCCGCATCCTTGCGAACGCTCTTTCCCATTTTCTCGCGGGTTCCCGTCACGTCCAGCAGATCATCCGCGATTTGGAAGGCGAGGCCAACACGACTTCCGTAGTTTTCCAGCCTGTCGAGGGCCTCCGGGGACGCACCACCGGCACGACCGCCAATCACGACGGCCGCCCGAATCAGGGCCCCTGTCTTCCGCCGGTGCACCCCTTCGAGCATCTCGGCGGTCGCCTCGGACCAGTTCTCGGCCTCGAGGTCGGCCTGTTGACCGCCGACCATGCCGTTCGGCCCGGCCGCCGCCGCTAGTTCCGCACAGCAGGCAGCCGCGACCTCCGGCGGCTCGACCTCGCTCGCGAGAATCTCGAACGCCCGCGTCAGCAGGGCGTCGCCGGCGAGGATGGCGGTCGCCTCGTCGAACTGGACGTGGTTCGTCGGCCGGCCGCGGCGAAGGTCGTCGTCGTCCATCGCCGGAAGGTCGTCGTGGATCAGCGAGTACGTGTGGACCATCTCGACCGCACACGCGGCGGGGAGGGCCGTGTCCCGGTCGCCGCCGACCGCCTCGCAGCCCATCAACACCAGCACGGGCCGTAGTCGCTTTCCGCCGGCGAGCAGGCTGTAGGCCATCGCCTCGGTCAGCCGGTCCGGGCAGTCGGCGTGCGGGACCACGTAGTCCGGCAACCGGGCGTCCACGGTCTCTCGCAGCACGTCCCACACGGGAGGAGCGGAGTTCGGGGAGCGGCTCACCGGAGAGTCCATTCGGTGCGATGTGACGCGAAGCAACTGGAAAACTAGCCCGCGTGCGGTGGATCGACAAGAGTCGGGCGGCGGAATCGTCCGTCAGACCGTGGCCGTCGCGATCAACAGGCCGACGCGGCAGGCATCCAGGTAGTCGGTCACGTTGAGACGCTCGTCGACCGTGTGGATGTGCTCTTGGCCGCAGCCGAGCGTGACGGTCGGGAAGCCGTGGGCGACCATCCAGTTCGCGTCGAGTCCGCCGTTCGTGATGCCGAGCACCGGTTCGAGCCCGCTCCGCTGGATTGCCTGCTCGGCGATCTTGACGACCGGTTCGGTTCGCTTGAGGGCGAAGGCCTCGTACTTCAGGTCGGCGTGGAACTCGATCCGCCCGGCCTTGCCGGCGTCGTTCTTCAGCGACTTGGCCGCCCGCTCGAAGGCCTTGCGGATCTCGTCGACGATCTTGGAACGGAAGCGGGCGTCGTGGCTGCGGGCCTCGACGAGGAGCTTGACGTGCGGGGTGACGACGTTGGTGGCCGAGCCTCCCTCGACGACGCCGACGTTCGACGTGCCGGTATTCCGGCCCTTCTCGATCTTGCCGTGCCAGCCGTTCTGCTGCAGGTCCTCGATCGCCCGGGCGGCGATGCCGACGGCGCTCACGCCCGCCTCCGGATGCGCGCCGGCGTGGCTGGCGATGCCGTAGACGTCGACCTCGATGGCGTAGTCGCCCGTCGCCCCGATCGTCGCGGAGCCGGGGTTCCCGCCGTCCCAGTTGAAGCAGAGCTTCGGGTTCCCCAGCTTCGACTTGGCGACGTACCTCGCCCCGCAGAGCCCGATCTCCTCCTGCACGCCCCACAACAGGGTCAGCGGCGGGTGCGGGAGCTTCTGCTTCAGGACCTCGAGGATCGACGTGAGCACGACGGAGGCCCCGGCCCGGTCGTCGCCGCCGAGGGCCGTCTCGGGGTTGGCGGAGCGGATGTAGTCGCCGTCCCGGACCGGCTCGCAGCCGACGCAGAGCGGCACGGTGTCGATGTGGGCCATCATCAGACGCCGAGGCCCCTTCACCGTGCCGGGCAGCTTCACGATCAGGTTGCCGGTGTCCCCCTTGCGGTGGCTCTTCTTGTTGGCGTTGTCGGTGGTGATCGACTTGGCCGGCACGCCCGCCTTCCGGAGCCGCTTCGTGATGTACTCGACGACCTTGGCCTCCTCCCCGCTCTTCCCGGGGATCGCCATCATCTCGGTCACGCGTTCGACGGCTTCCGCCTCGTCGAACGTCGGGTTGTCGAACTCGCTCATCACCGGCTCCTCGGGCGACTTCTTGTCGCGGGACGAAACTGCCATTCTGGAGCAGCCAAACTAACGCCCGGTTCCGCGAATCGAAAGCGATGGCCCGACGTGTCCCCGGAGACCTCCGATCTCGACGTGCACCCCGCCAGCGAGTCCGAACGACTCGAGATCTACCGCAATGTCCACGATTTCTGGCCCAACCACGAGAACGTCGACGAACACGTGGCCCGCCGGCTGAAGTCCCCCACGCACCAAAGGGCCGAGTGGTTTGCTGGTCTGCTCGACGGCCGAGTGGTGACGTCGCTCGGCTGCCAGCCGCTCCGCTTCCGGCTGCACGGGCGGTCCGTGCCCGGGTTCGCGATCTGTGCCGTGCACACGGTGGCCGCGTTCCGTGGCCGTGGCATCGCCCCCCGGTTGCTCGGCTCGGTGGAACGGTTCCAGGCGGAGCAGGGCCGGCCACTCGCGCTGCTCTACTCGGATGTCGGCCACGACTACTACGCCCGGCTCGGCTACCGGGCCGGGCGGTCACACGTCGGCTGCGTCGAACTCACGGACGTTCGCGTCGCGGCGGCGGACTCGGAGGCCCGCGAGGTGCAGCCCGAAGATTACCGGCGACTCGTCACTCCGCTCGCGGCCCGGCGACCGCTGTCGATCGAACGCCCGCCCGACTACTGGGACTTCCTCGGGCGACGTGAACCGGGCCGCTCGTGCTTCGTGGTGACGAACGGGGACGTCGTCGGAGGATTCGTACTCTCCGACCCCGTCGAGGAGACGGTCCGACTCCTCGAGATCGACACGCGTGGGGACGGCGACCTCGAGACGGTTGCCCACTCGGCCGTTCACGTTGCCCGTTCCCTCGGAGCCCGACGACTCGAGGGTTGGTGCCCGGCGGACCTCGGAGCGTCCAGCGGCTTGGAGGTCACGCCCCGCGAGGACGAGTTGACGATGCTGAAGTCGCTGGACGACTCGGTCTCGCTCGACGAGGCCGCACTCGCGGCAACCGACTGGTTTCACGAGTCCGACCACGTCTGACGCGACGTCTCTACTTCAGGCGGTAGAGCCCCGACTTCTCGTCCTTGACGAACTCGTCGTTGTTCCAGATGCACTGATAGATGACGCTGCGCGGGTTCGAACTCGTGGTCTTGTACCCGGACTCGCCGACGGCCGTGATGAGGCCGTTCATGTCGAGCCCCTTCTTGTTCTTGGTCAGGATGTCGACCAGGTAGGCCTTGAGCGGCTTCTTGTTCTTCGGTCGCTTGCGGGACGGCTTGCGGCGAACCTTCGTGGTCGACCGCTTCTTGCCCTTCAACTGCGTGATCCGGGCGTCGACGTCCGTCAGCCGCGACTTCAGTTGGTCCCGTTCCTTCTCGAGGTCGGAGAGTTCCTTCCGTTTCTCGGTCAGTTGCTGTTCCAGTTCCGCGACCGAGAGGGCCTTCGTGGCTCGCTTCGCCATACCTCTAATTCCTTCCGTCGACGCCTTGGAAACCGGCCAGCACGTGCGGCCGCGAGTCCCGGTTCGAACTTCGAAGTCCGAGACCCGCGGGAGTCTAACGCAGGTTTTGTAATGTTTACAATGCCAACGGGACTCCCCTCGTGAGGCGATTAGTCCGCGCGTGGGCGTGTGTATATCGCCGTGGAGTCGTCTTGTCGCGATCGGCGGCGTCCTTATGATGTCGCGCGCGAGTACCCGCGACTTCGGGGGCGGCTGCGCGGACGGTCCGCGTCGGAAGGTCGCCGTCGAGTCCGGGGCGAAGAGACCAGGGAAGGTCTCCATTGCGACTGCGTCTGCCCCGATTCCTACGCCCGGTCTTCTACGCCGTGCTGCTTCTCGCGCTCGCCGTGTGCGGGACCGAGATCGGCCTGCGCATCCAGGACTCGATGCGGTGGCGGACCGCGTTGCCGGCGACCGACGGAGACGGACTCGTCGTGCCCTCCTGGACGGTGCACCACGAGATGAAGCCGCTGCGGCGCGTCGAGTTCGTCAACCCGGACGACGAGTCCCGCGTGGTCGTCCGGACGAGCTCGTTCGGCACGCGTGGCGGCGAGCCGGCGATTCCGAAGCCGCCTCGGCTGTTCCGGGTGCTGCTGCTGGGTGACGAGACGGTCCTCGGACCGGACGTGCCGGAAGAGGAGACGGCGGCGAGTCGACTCG
>JANQQW010000327.1 GCA_028284885.1 Planctomycetaceae bacterium | reverse complement strand
GGGCGGTCGAGTCGACGACCGCCTCGCCGGCGGACTCGACGCCCTCGTCGAGCAGGGCGGTTGCGTCGGCCGCCTCGCGGATCGCCCGCTCGAGCCCCTCCGAGAGTTCCTCCAGCCGGGCGATGTCCTTGACGGCCCCCCACAGGAAGAAGGACTGCGCGAAGGCGGAGAAGAGGCTGATGAACCCGGCCGTGTTCTGTCCCTTGGTGAACCGGACGGCGGCCATCACCACGTCGGCTCCGATGGTGGCGGCGTCGGCGACGAGAGCGATCTTGTTGAGGAGCCGGGCGGTCTTGTACGCCTTCTGGGCCGCGATGGCCCCCCGGCCGGCCTTCACGACGATCAACCAGGACGCCGCCTGCAGGCCCAGTGCCGCCGAGGAGACGAGGTTGACGACTGCGTCGAAGTGCTTGCCGTCCGCGAAGCTGAAGCCGGCCCCGAGGATCGGGATCTCGCGGTACAGGTCGTACACGAACTCCGTGCGGATCTTCTCACGGAGCAGGAACACCTCCTGCGCCGCGGACAACTCCGACATGCTCCCGGGGACGATCGCGGCGGCGCGGAAGTTCGTGTTGAACGCCGAACCCTGAGCCAGCGCCACCCGACTCAACGGCTCCGTCAACTCGTAAGGCTCACCCGTGTCCTTGTTGATCCGCGTCTGCGGAATCTCTGTCAGGAAGACGGCGTCCGTGTAGCCCGAGTCCGAGTTGTACCAGACAGAACAGGGAAGAAGAGGGTGGTAGCGGTAGACCGGGTGATACTGCAGAACCTCCCACCAGCCGAAGTTCTCGGACGGGAACAACTTGGTCTCCGGGTTCTCTTCGAGTTGCGTCTGTGTGTACTTTGACTCGAGCAACTCCTCGATCGTCTTGTTGGCCGCCTCGACACGCGCTTCCTCTGCCTGCTGGACTTTCGATTTGAGACGTGCCTCTTGGTTGCGTTCATGAAGTGCCCGGAGCTCACGCTTCAATGAGTACTCCCTCTCGGCACTCTCGCGATCCCGCTCTGCCTGGGCGAGCGAACGCTGCTGCTCCTTCTCCCACTCCTCGAAGTACTCCCGTCGGCGACTCTCGTCGGCGAGCAGGAACTCGCGACGTTGCCTCAGGCTCCTCTCCGCACCACGCAGTATGCGGCCTCGTTCCTCGATCTCGACGAATCGGTGGTAAGTCGACTCGTCGTATCGTGTCGAGCGGTCGCGAATTTCGGCCCACCAGGTCTCGCGGGCCGAAGCGGTCTCGGCGTCAACTCGTGCGATCTCCGCCGCGAGTGCGCGGAAGAATGCTTCGGAGAGTTCGTCGAGACCCGCCTGACCACCTGGGATCTGGAAGGCCGGCTCCTCGGGAACAGGAACCGGAATCGATGGAACTCCCGGCGTCGGAGCCGGGGGATTCCTCAAGGCACGAATTCGCTGCTGCAGTCGCCGAAGTCGAAAACGCCTTGTTCTCTGAATGGATGGACGACCGCCAGCGTTGATGGTTCGGATGAGATTCCGTCGCAGCTCAAGCAGCCGATCCAACTCAGTGGGTGCCAGTCCACTCGGGTCGATCTTGTTGACCGGGTCGTTGGCGACGTAGGCGTAGAGGTTGCCGGACTCGACGGCGTCCTTGGGGTGTTTGCGGCCGAGGACGCGTCTCTCGTGGCCGTAGAAGTCCGACTCGCCCGGAGCGAGGGGGGAGCTCGCGGCGTGGGTGCTCGCGAAGACCTGGTCGTCCGCGAGGTGCGGGAGCGGGTCTTCGCTGAGGAAGCGGCCAGTCGTCGGCTGGTACATGGTGGCTGGTCCGTCAGGCGTTGAGTTGTTCGATCGGTTGCACGTTGGCTCCCTCGGGAACCGGTGCCCGGTTCCCGAACACCGGGAGGTGGTAGACAGTGACCTTGAGCCCGTGCCGGCGGTGGTGTTCGCGAGTCCGTTCGTAGCACCGGCGGGAGGCGGCCTCGTCGCCGTTCTCGTCGATCCACAGCGGCTGGTCGCCCAGCGGGGGGAAGTACGCGTCCACGTCGGCCGGGCGCTGCTCCTGCACGAACGCCCAGCCCATGCGACGGCAGGTGGCGAGCACCCACTCGTGCACGGCTGCGGCGTCCTCCGGGACGAGCGGCCGGCCGAGCAGGGCCCCGGTGTAGAGCCAGCAGTGGCGAATCTCGGCGTGCATCCGCCCGCCGGGCGCCCACAACCGGAGCGCGACGGAGAAGGCCTCGTGGGCCTCTGGGATGCGGCCCACCCGTTCGAGGACGTAGCCCCGTTCGAGCAGGAACGAGCCGACCTCCTCCCGCGGGGTGAGCGACTGCATGTACCAGCCGTTCCGTTCCTCCGCCGGCTGGACGTCCTGCCGTTCCCGGTAGTAGGCGTCGTCCTCGAAGGCGTAGCCGTCGGTGCTGCCCTCGACGTTGAAGACCTCGGGGGGGCCGTGGTGCCCGTGCGGATCGTCCCAGCGGAACCAGACGTGGTCGAAGCTGCGGACGAGTTTGAGCGGGTAGCCGAGCCGACGACCGAGGGCGACGTAGAGGACCGGCATGGTCGCACAGGTGCCGCCGGGGGCATCACGACCGGGGCCGGGGACGATGCCGTGCAGGAAGGACTTGCGGGAGTCGTCGAGGAAGATGGCGCCCCGCCAGTCCGCGTTGTAGACCGCCCGGAGCCGCGTCTGGGCACACCAGAGAATGCAGTAACAGCACCAACGGGCGTGAGAGTGCCCGAAGACGTCAGGCGAGTCGTGGAGCTGGTGCACGTGGTGACGGGTGGCCCACGCGACGAGCTCGGCCCAGTCGTCCAGCGTGCGGGCCAGTTGACCACGATCGAGCTGCTCCGACCCCGGCAGTCCGACCGCGCACCAAGCGTTCCAGCGATCGACGGAGACCGTCGCGACTTCTTCGTCGGTGACCGTCGCCCACCAGTCGGGGCGATGGGCGTTCCGCAGCGGCGGCGAGTGGAGATCGAGCCGTTCGGCCATCGGGCACATCCGTGAACGGGGACGTGCTGATCGTCAGCAGTACAGTTCGACGGGTCAAGGAGATTCCGAGGAATCCCGGGAGGTCAAGGCCGTGGGGCAACCCGATTGCTCGTACTGAAGGAGGACGCGGCAATGAACGACTCGGTGAACGCGAGGCGACTCTTCGGGGCCAGCCAGACCACGACGACGGGCTGTCGGGGCGGAGGTTCGACGTGGTCGCAGCGGGCGTTGACGTCGGGTCGGGCGTCGACAAGAACGGGGTTGTTGTTGTTTCCTGGGCGTCACGGCGCACGAAGACGCCCCTCGCCCGAGGGTTCGGACGAGGGGCGGGTCACCGAGGTGACGGTCCTGTTCGAGGGGGTCGCCTCGTGGCGGGCCCTCTCACGCCGGCGTCATCTTCAGCAGCTCCTCCTTCAGCCGGTTCCGGGCCGTGTGGAGACGCCGCTTGATGGTGCCGATCGGGCTGGCGAACTCGTCGCTCATCTGCTTCAGGGACTGGCCCTCGAAGTAGAAGGCGACCAGCGTCTGCCGGTCGAGATCCCGCAGCCGGTCCAGGCCCGACCGCAGTTCCTCGGCCCGCTCGCTCTGGAGGACGTCCTCCAGCGGGTTGGTCGGCTGACCCTCGACGCCCTGGAACGTCTCCGGGTCCTGGGCCGACTCCTGCGGACCGCGGACCGCCCGGTTGATCGACATCCGGACGGCGATCCGCCGCAGCCAACCGGCGAACCGCTCGGCCTCACGGAGCTGCGGGAGCTTCCGCATGGCCTGGATGAAGACGTCCTGCGTGACCTCGAGCGCCTCGGACCGGTTCCGCAGCCGCCGCATGACGATCCAGAAGACCGTCTGCTCGAACTGCTCGACCAGCTCGCCGAAGGCCTGCCGGTCGCCGTCCCGGGCCCGCTCGACCAGGTTCAGAAGTTCCTGCGTTTCCATGGTTCCGTGCCTTCACACTTCGAACGGCGCGACCAACGGCGGTCGTGCCGAGACTCTCGGAATGGGTCGAACCCGCTGCGGGCCCGGCGTGTCGAACGTGGTGAGGCCGCAAGCGCGGAACACGAGGACGACGACGACGGGCGAGGACGAACGAGGCGATCGCGAAACGATCGACACGGACGTCCGGAGCGGGAGACAGGTCCGAGTGCAACGGATGGACGATCACCTCACGTGACCGACGTCGCGTGCACCCGGGGGCGTCGGGGACTCACCTGTGCCATTCAGGCGAGCCGGCCGACCAGGGCCTTCTTCAGGCCACGGCTCGATTGATGACGAGCGTGGCCCAAATGGGCCCTGGTAGTCCCACCGCGGCCATGGACGGCATCGTTTTCGATGTCGCCGCCGGCTTCGGCCGTCGCTTCGAGCCGAGTCTGCCTTCGCGCAAACTCGACTGTTCCGAACACGACGGACCGCGGTGAAACGCGCCTGCTCCGAGATACCGATGACCGGAGGCACGACGCGCAAGGACCGCACCGCAGACCGTGTCGTTCACGACGACTTGATCGTTGACGAGCGTTTGCGTGTTGGTCGTATTGAGACGCATCGTGGTACCTCCTGCGGGACGCCCCGCAGCATCGGGAAGGTGAAGGCGAGATTTCGTTCCGATGAGGCTCTCGCCCGAGCCCGGGTGAACGTCCTTTACGGGCGACGTTCGAGCTCCCGTGAAGAATGCATACCGCTCTCCGAGTCCACTACCCGGGGAGCCAAGCCATGGTGCCGAGGTTTCGCTTGCGAGGCGACAACGTGGGCACGCCGTAGGGACGCGAATCCTATCGGGAAGGTTCACATCCGTGTCCAAGATTTGGAGAAATTCTCCGGATTGGCCGGTCGAAACGCCCCGCCAACCAACTGGAGGCAGCGAGAAGTCGTTACAGAAAGGTAACTTCGGACGCGTGGCCAGTGGCGGAAAAGTCCACCCGAACGACGCGAACCCCGCGATCGACACAACCCGTGGAACCGGAACTTTCGTTGAAGTCAGCCGTCGTTCGACGCCGATCCGAGAAGTGATCGATTCGCGCCCGAACGTTGACGGAGCCCATCGTGGTCCGCACTGCCCTCCCCCTGCTGATGCTCTTCCTGGCCACCGGCTGCTGCTGCCTCGACCCCGACTTCGGCAGCATGAGCTTCAACAGCGGCTGCAACCGGTACACCTTCGGGTTCCGCGGCTTCGGCGATCGGGGCTGCTGCAACACCGGTTGTGGCCCTTGCGGCTCGCCGCCGTGTGGCCCGGCGTACGCCGCCCCCGCGTGGGGAACGCCCGCCTCCGTGGCCCCGGTCTACGGCCCGCCGGCCGCGACCATCCCCGGCATCGACTACTCCGCAACGCCGACCTTCCAGCAACCCCCGATTCAGACGCTCCCCACGCTCGACGCCGGCCAACCGCCGCTCACGAGCCCGTCCCCGCTGGTCCCGCCGCCGCAGGCACTCCCCACTGGCATCACCCCCGGCCCGCAAACGCGAGCCCCCGGCGTCATCCAGAACACCTACAGTTGGGGCAACGGGGCACGACGCTCCTGAGAACCCGACCAGGTGACCACTCCGCGGCGTCCGGGTAGAATCCCCGGCATGTCGCAGGAACTCATCAGCGAACGGGTGCCCGCCCCGGAGTCGTCCGTCGGGCTCGTCGAGAAGCACTTCGCCACGCTGTTCGCCGAGCAGCCGTTGCGGACCGACGGCGGGGCCGAGTTCGGGCCGGTCGAGGTCGCCTACGAAACGTACGGCACCCTCAACGAGGCCCGCGACAACGCGGTCTTCGTCTGCCACGCCCTCACTGGCGACTCCCACGCCGCCGGCCGCTACGAGGACGAGGACCGCAAGCCGGGCTGGTGGGACGGCTTCATCGGACCGGGCAAGGGGCTCGACACCGACCGCTACTTCGTCATCTGCGCGAACGTCCTCGGCGGATGCCAGGGAACCACCGGCCCCGGCAGTCTGAACCCGAAGACCGAGCAGCCGTTCGCCCTCGACTTCCCCGTGATCACGGTGGGGGACATCGTCACCGTCCACCAGGGGCTCGTCCGGCACCTCGGCATCGAGAAGCTGCTCGCCGTCGTCGGCGGCAGCCTCGGCGGGTTCCAGGTCCTCGAGTGGGCGACCCGCTTCCCGGACGCCATCCGCTCCGTCCTCGCCATCGCGACCGGGCCGCACCTCTCGGCACAGGGCATCGCCTTCAACGCCGTCGGCCGTCGGGCCATCTTCTCCGACCCGAGCTTCGCCAAGGGCCGCTACTACGCCAACGGCGACGGCCTTGGCCCCGAGCTCGGCCTCGCCATCGCCCGCATGCTGGCCCACATCACGTACCTGTCCGAGGACAGCATCGAGATGAAGTTCGGCCGCCGACTGCAGGACCGCGACGAGTTCGCCTACGAGATCGGTCGCGAGACCGAGTTCCAGATCGAGAGCTACCTGCACTACCAGGGCAGCCGGTTCGTCCAACGGTTCGACGCCAACAGCTACCTGCTACTGACGAAGGCGATGGACTACTTCCACCTCGAGGAGTCGCACGGCAGCATCGCCAAGGCCCTCGGCCGGACCGACGCCCGCTTCCTCGTCGTCTCGTACGACACCGACTGGCTGTTCCCGCCGTCACAGAGCCGCGACATCACGGCCGCCCTCATCGAGGCCCGCCGCGACGTCTCCTACGTCGATCTCCCCAGCCCCTACGGCCACGACAGCTTCCTCATCGAGGTCGACCAACTCTCCTCGATCGTCGGCCCGTTCCTCGAACGGACGAGTGCGACCTGATCACTCCCGGTCTCCCAGCGTGCCCCATGAAGTTCGCGGTCCCCCCGATACTACTTCTTGCACTTGCCTCGACACCGCCCGAAGCCCTCGCCGCGGACGCGAAGCCGAATGTCGTGTTCATCCTCGCCGACGACATGGGCTTCTCGGACCTCGGCTGCTACGGCGGGGAGATCGAGACGCCGAACCTCGATCGGCTCGCCGAGCACGGGTTGCGGTTCACGCAGTTCTACAACACGGCCCGCTGCTGGCCGACGCGGGGCGCCCTGCTGACCGGCTACTACGCCCAGCAGATTCGCCGCGACAAGATGCCCGGCGTCCCCCGCACCGGTGGCATCCGCGGTCGCCGGCAGGCCTGGGCCCCGCTGCTGCCACACTTCCTGAAGCCCGAAGGCTACCGCTGCTACCACAGCGGCAAGTGGCACATCGACGGGAAGGTGCTCGCCGGCGGGTTCGACCGCTCCTTCAACACCAACAACCAGGGCAACTTCTTCTCGCCGCGCGGCAACTCCCTCGACGACCGGCCCTACCGACCCGAGGGGGACCAGTCCGACTACTACGCGACCGTCGCCACCGCCGACTTCGCAATCGAGTTCCTACAGGAACACGCCGAGCAGCACGCCGACCGGCCGTTCTTCCAGTACGTCGCCTTCATCGCCCCGCACTTCCCGCTGCACGCACTGCCGGAGGACATCGCCAAGTACCGCGACGCCTACCTCGAAGGCTGGCACACGATGCGGCAGGCTCGCTTCGAGCGGCAGCGCGAGATGGGCATCCACGAGACGACGCTGTCGCCGCTCGAAACCAAGCTCGGCCCGCCGTACCACTTCCCGGACGCCTTCGAGAAGCTCGGCCCCGGCGAGGCACGGTTCCCGGTCCCCTGGAAGGACCTGACCGAGGAGCAGCAGCGGTTCCAGGCGACGAAGATGGCCATCCACGCGGCGATGGTCGATCGGATGGACCACGAGATCGGCCGCATCGTGAAGCAGCTCGAGACGATGGGAGCGCTCGACAACACGCTGATCTGCTTCGCCAGCGACAACGGCGCGAGCGCGGAGATCATGGTGCGAAACGGCGGCCACGACCCGAGTGCCCCGCCCGGCAGCGCGGCCAGCTACCTCTGCCTCGGCCCCGGTTTCTCCAGCGCGTGCAACACGCCGTTCCGCCGACACAAGACGTGGGTCCACGAAGGGGGCATCAGCACGCCGCTCGTCGTCCACTGGCCCGCCGGCATCGAGGCCCGCGGCGAACTCCGGCACACCCCGTCGCACGTCGTCGACGTCGTGCCGACCGTCCTCGAACTCGCCGGAGTCGAGAAGCCCGCCGAGTGGAAGGAGACACCGATCCCCGCGGCTCCCGGCCGCAGCCTCGTCCCCGCCTTCGCCAAGGACGTCGCGATCGACCGCGACCACCTCTGGTGGCTGCACGAGGGGCACCGCGCGGTCCGCGTCGGCGACTGGAAACTCGTCGCCGCCAACGGCGACCCGTGGGAACTCTACGACCTGAAGAACGACCGGGCCGAGTCGAAGAACCTCGCCGCGAGCCACCCGGAGAAAGTCCGCGAACTGGCCGCCCGCTGGGAACGGCAGCTCGACGAGGCGAAGCGACTCGCCGCCCAACCGGCCGAGTAGGCTCCGTCGAACCGAAGACCAGCGAAGCGAGCCGACACGAAGTCGGTGAGCGGAGCTTGTGAGCCGAGCCGGCGTGCGGTGGCAGAGCCACGGGCACGCCGAGCGAGGCGAACAAAGAACCAGCGCAGCGAGCCGAACCGAAGTCGGCGAGCGCAGCTCGTGAGCCGAGCCGGCGTGCGGTGGCGGAACCACGGGCACGCCGTGCGAGGCGAACAGAGAAGAGGCGTCCTCGCCAGGAGTCGAACCTGGCCTACGACCTTCGCAGAGTCGCGTGCCTCCACCACACTCCGAGGACGTTTGGGAGTCGAGAGTCGAGAGTCAAGAGTCAAGAGCCAGAGACCTGATGGGCGTCCCCCCACCGTGCCTGCTCCAGTTCTGGACTCTCGACTCTTGACCCTTGACTCACCAAGCATCCCGACCCGGATTCGAACCAGGGCTACGACCTTCGGAGGGTCGCGTGCAATCCGCTACACCATCGGGACGTGTTGGTTGAGGGTCGCGTTCGAGCGCGACTCTCGACCTTGGAGAGCAAAGTGAGCGGACACGAGGTCCGCGAACGCAGCTCGTGAGCCGAGCCGGCGTGCAGTGGCGGAGCCACCGGCATGCCGAGCGAGGCGAACCACGAACCCGCGCAGTGAGCGGACACGAAGTCCGCGCACGCAGCTCGTGAGCATCGCCGGCGTGCGGTGGCGGAGCCACGGGCATGCCGAGCGAGGCGAACCACGAACCAGCACGAGCGCGAGGAGTCGAACCCCGTGGAGCGGTTTTGGAGGCCGCCTGCTCTCCCAGGAGCACACTCGTGTGTTGGGTCGAGAGTCTAGAGTCGAGAGTCAAGAGCCAGAGACCTGATGGGCGTCCCCACCATGCCTGCTCCAGCTCTTGACTCTCGACCCTCGACTCTTGACCCAGAGGGGTGACCGACCGGATTCGAACCGGCACTCTCCTGCCTCACAAGCAGGCGCTCTGCCGTTGAGCTACGGACACCATGTTGAGCGGTCAGCTCTCAGCGTTCAGCAGTCAGGCCAAAGACTGAACGCTGATCGCCGACGGCTGACCGCTACCCAAGGCGGAAGGGACGGGATTCGAACCCGTATCCCCGAAGGGGGCACTGCTTAGCAGGCAGGCCCGGCAAGCCGTATCCGGCTCCCTTCCGTGTTGTGTTTTCGCCTCGCTCGGCATGCCGGTGGCTCCGCCACCCCACGCCGGCTCGGCTCACGAGCTGCGCTCGCCGACTTCGTGCCGGCTTGCTTCGCTGGTTGTCTGTTCGCCTCGCTCGAAGTGCCCGTGGCTCCGCCACCGCACTCCGGCTCCGCTCGCCGACTTCGTGTCGACTGGCTTCGCTGGTTCTCTGTTCGCCTCGCACGGCGTGCCCGTGGCTCCGCCACCCCACGCCGACGATGCTCACGTGCTGCGCTCGCCGACTTCGTGTCGGCTGGCTTCGCTGGTTCTCTGTTCTTGGCGTACCCCAGTTTGCGACCACCAGCAGACTCGAGGAGTGGGTGCACAGCACCGGACGACTCGAGCCTGCCAACAACACGAGCAGACTCGGCGAGTTGCTGCGAAGCACCGGACGAGCAGAGGCTGCAGAGAACACAGTGATCCCGGATGGAGTCGAACCATCGTCTCCTGCACGTCAAGCAGGTGTCGTGACCGTTGGACCACGGGACCGATTCCACATCGTCGAAGTGGCGGGTCCGGGGGTCGCACCCGGCATCTCCGGCTTATGAGGCCGGATTGGGCACTGGCCCACCCGCTTCAGGGGTTGAGAGTTGGAGGGTTCAGAGTTGAGAGACGTCCGAATCGAGACTCTCTCAACACTCATCTCCCAACTCTCAACTCGCAGTGACCAAGGGGAGACTCGAACTCCCACGCCCGAAGGCACGACGCCCTCAACGTCGCGTGTCTACCAGATTCCACCACTTGGTCGGGTTGTTGGGTCGAGAGTCCAGAGTCGAGAGTCAAGAGCCAGACGTCCTGATGGACGTCCCCACCATGCTCGCTCCGGCTCTCGACCCTGGACCCTCGACTCTTGACTCCCCCAATGACCCGTGCGGGATTCGAACCCGCGTCGTCGGTTCGAGAGACCGACATCCTGCCGCTAGAAGAACGGGCCGTGTTGTCGGGTCGAGTGTCGAGAGTCAAGAGCCAGACTCCTGATCGACGCCCCCACCATGCCTGCTCCGGCTCTAGACTCTCGACCCTCGACTCTTGACCAACTGCCAGTGCGTCGGGAAGGAGTCGAACCTCCACAGCCCGAAGGCGGGTGGGTTACAGCCACTTGGGCTCGCCAATGCCCGATGCCGACGCGTTCGTGAGTCAAAAGTCCAGTGTCGGATGCTCAATTGGACGCTCCAACCATGCCTGCTCCAGCTCTCGACTCTGGACCCTTGTCTCTTGACTCCACGAGTGGCCCAGGTGGGATTCGAACCCACAGCATCGCTGTGTCTGAAACAGCGTGGTCTACCGGTTGCCTACCGGGCCGATTTCTCTGCGGCCTTGCGTCGTCCGGTGCTGCGCACCAACTCCGCAAGTCCGCTGGTGTTGTTTGCAGCCTCGACTCGTCCGGTGCTTCGCACCCACTCGGCGAGTCTGCTCGTGTTGTTCTTCGCTTGTGCTCTTGAGGTGCTTCACACGCGCCCCGAGCGTGCGAAGCGAGTCGACAAGAAGTCGACGGACGCAGCCCGTGAGCCGAGCCGCCGTGCGGCGGCGGAGCCACGGGCATGCCGAGCAAGGCGAACCACGAACGAGATGCGGAAGCTGGAATCGAACCAGCGCCTCCCGGTTCAGAGCCGGGTGTTGCGAACCAACCACAACCGTTCCGCAGTGTGGGTCAAGAGTCGAAGGTCAAGAGAGAGACTTCTGTCGAGCGTCCCCACCATGCCTGCTCCGGCTCTAGACTCTTGACCCTCGACTCTTGACTCCTTGTCAGAGCGCCCAGCGGGAGTCGAACCCGCACATCCGCCATGGCAAGGCGGTAGGCTACCGCTACATCATGGGCGCGGTGTTGTCTGCAGTCTCGGCTCGTCCTGTGCTCCGCACCAACTCACCGAGCCTGCTGGTGTTGTCTGCAGTCTCAGTCCGTCCGGTGCTTCGCACCAACTCTCTGAGCCTGCTGGTGTCGCAGTGAACCGAGCGGACTGGCAGAGTGGGTGCGAAGCACCGGACGACGCAAGGCCACGAAGAACTGAGCGGACCTGAGGAGTTGGTGCGAAGCAGCGGACGACTCAGGGCCGCAGAGAACACAGTCGCTCGAGATGGAGTTGAACCATCGCTGCCGCCGTATCAGAGCGGGGTGCTTCCGTTACACCATCGAGCGAGTTGAAGCTTTCGGCGTTCAGCTTCAAGAGCTGAAAGCCGACAGCCGATTGCTGAAAGCCGATCAGCAGCTCACCGGGGACTCGAACCCCGCTCTCCGGCTTGAAAGACCGGTATCCTGTTCCTCTGGACGAGTGAGCCGTGTGGTACAGGAGACAGGGGGCAGGAGTCAGGTGTCAGCGGCTGACTCGTGATCCCTGATCACTGACTCCTGCCCAAGGTGGGTCGGACGGTGCTCGAACCCGTGTCTCCCGGTTTTCAGCCGGGCGCTCTACCGTCTGAGCTACCAACCCAGTTGTCGGGTCAAGAGTCGAGAGTCAAGAGCTAGAAGCTGCTTGGACGTCCCGATCAAACTTGACCTCCAATTCTGACTTCGGTGCATCGCACCGGACGAGCCGAGGCTGCCAACGAACCAGCAGACTCGGCGAGTGGGTGCGAAGCACCGGACGAGCAGAGGCTGCCAACGAAAACGCAGACTCGGCAAGTTGGTGCATCGCACCGGACGAGCCGAGGCTGCCAACGAAAACAGCCCGGCGTCTCGCGACGCCGGGCCGTGGTGTGTGGGCACGCTCGGCAGGCGTCACGTTCGACCGTACCAACCTTCGAACAGACCAAGACCATGGTCACCACCCGTGCGGCCTAGGCTCGTCCCGCTCGATTCGATTCGTAGTTGGCTACGCGTGAACATCGTTCTCTTCCCGTTTTCGTCACGACGTCGTTCGCGTCGTGTCCTCATAGGATGCGCGAGAGCCCGAAATGGTTCGCCGGAATCCGGACGTTTTCCGAACCCGGCCGCGAGGACGTCAGCCCGCTTCGCCGTTCGCCCCGATCGCCCGGTCGATCTCCTGCCGGAGGTCGCGGAGCGTGGCGACGCGGGCGAGCACGCGGTTGCGGCCCTCGGAGGACGTCATCTTCCGCTCGAGATCCCGCTGACTCTCGGCGAGCACGGCGATGATCGCCGTGCCGTGCGGGACCGTCGCCTCGACCGCCCGCTGGTAGGCCGGCACGACCTCGTCGCCGATCGCTCCGCCCATCAGCACGGCGCAGTTCGGCGGGTCGCTGGCGATGCGGTTCAACGCTCGCTGCAGGTCGGTCATCACGAGCACGCGGTAGCCGTGCTTGGTGAAGTACTCGCGGAGCATGTCCTGGTGCTTGGCGCGGTCCTCCACGCAGAGGACCGTCGGCTTGGTTTCCTCCGGCTTGGCCGAGACCTTCGCGATGTTGTCCGCGCTCGACTTGTCGCCGATCTTCTCGAGGGCGAGCTTGGTCTCGCCGAGAATCTCGCGTGGGTGCTGGAACCGTTGCCGCGGGTCGATCTTCAGCATCCGGTCGACGAGTTCGACGACGGACTGCGGGAGCGTCGGTTCCAGTTGCCGGATGGGTCGGACGTTGCGGTACCGGGCGAAGCTGGCCCGGGCCTCGCGGTCGCGGGTCCGCGGGTAGGGGGGCTCGCCGGTGAGCAGTTCGTAGACGATGCCGCCGAGGAAGTAGATGTCGGACCGCGGGTCGTTGTTCGGGGCCCGGGTGCCCTTCTCCAGCGACGCGTACTCGATCGCCCGGCTCTGGTCACTCTCGACGGACGACAATCCCTGCCCGGCGAGGCCGAAGTCGATCAGCTTGGCGACGCCGTCCGCGCTCATCAGCACGTTGGTCATCTTCAGGTCGCGGTGCGTGAAGCCGAGACCGAGGGCGTACTCCAGCCCGAGCGCGATGTCCCGCAGGTACTTCAGCGTCTCCGCCGGCTCGACCTTCTTGCGGATCTTGATGAAGTCGCGGAAGTTCCCGCCGACGACGAACTCCATGCTGAACCAGTGGAAGTCGTCGGTCACGCCGATGTCGTAGATCGGCGCGATGTTGGGGTGCCGGAGCCTCTTGCCGAGCTCGGCCTCGCGGTGGAACTGGGCGACGTTCTTCGGGTCGGTCGCCCACCGCTCGCGAAGCACCTTCAGGCCGACCATCTGCCCGGTCCTCATCGACTGGGCCCGGTAGACGCGGGCGAAGCTGCCGGAGGCGTTCCGGTACATCACCTTGTGGTCGCCGAGGACGAGCCCCTTCGTCTCCCCCTTCTTCAGCCGTCCGACGACGTACGGTGTGAGGACGTTTGCCTTCTCGAGCTCGGCGACCAGAGCCTCGACGGTCGGCTTCGCCGCCGCACTACGCGCTGCGTCCCACTCGTCGTGCGTGACGAGCTGCAGCATCAGCAGTTGCCGCTGCAGTTCATCGACGTTCATGACGAGACGGGATCCGCGAAACCCGCGCGCACGTCAGGCGTTCCGACGACTCGCACGGGGACGAAGGGGATGACGGAGACGACGAGATCATGGTTGCCCGAACCGCGGCCCGGACGAGAGATGGAAACGACGGATCGCGTCGAAAACCGAAGCTGGCCCGGTTCCGAACGCACCCCTAAGCCTAGCGTTCGGCGCAGCCCGGCGGAAGGACTGTCTCGGGTTCGCAAGCCTACGGATCGGGTGTGGGGAGATGGGGCGGTCGGGAGCTCGATGCCCCGCACCTCCCTGTCTCCTCGTCGCCTCCACCCTCACGCCGCCTCGGCGTCGTGGTCGCTGATGCGGTTCCGCGGGGCGAAGGGCGAGGCCCAGTCGTCCTGCTCGAGGACGAAACGCATGTAGTATGCGTCCTCGGTCGTGTCGTCGTAGTGGTTGCGCAACACGGTGGCGGCCCGGAAGCCGTTGTCCCGGAAGAAGAGCTGGGCCGCGAGGTTCGTCTCGCGAACCTCCAGTACGATCTCCTTCCGCCGTTGCTGCGAGAGCTTGTCGACGAGCCGGCGAATCATGCGGGTCCCCACACCACGACGGCGGCCGGACGGGCCGACGGCGAAGTTCAGGATCCGCAGTTTCGCCTTGTGCAACTCGTAGATCATGAAGCCCGCGATCGCGCCGTCCACCTCGGCGACCATGCCGATGCAGTTCCGCTGGCGCAGGCAGCAGAGAAAGTCCTCTTCGGACCACGCGAACTCGAAGCTCTCCCGCTCGATCTCGAGCACCTCGGGCATGTCGCGGCGAATCAGCCAGCGAATCTGGACCCGGGCCTCGTCGTGCGAGGGAGATTCGTCTCGTAGTGGAGCGGCACCGGAACTCACGACGGCCTCCTTGCCCGTGGGGTCGAGTGTGCTCGGTCGCAACGTCCTCGCGACCCTCGAACATTGACGAACGGTATCAGAACGCCCGGAGGTCGCAAAGGCAAGATCTCGCCACGATCCCGCCGGCGAGCTACACTCCGCGCGCCCTCCTCCTAATACGGACGTTCGCGGCATGGGACTTCACAATCGTCGCCGTTTTCTGATCGTCGCCTGCCTGTTCGAAGGCGCGCTCGCCCTCGCCGCCCTCGGCATGGGCTGGCTCGTCGACGTCGATCCGCTCGCCGACCTGAACTGGAACGCCCGGTCGTTCCTCGTGGGGGCCGCCGTCGCCCTCCCGATCTTCCTGCTCTTCACCTTCTCCTTCCAGGACCCGTTCCTGGGGCTCCGTGGCGTCCGGCAGATCCTGCTCCGCGTGCTCGGACCGCCGCTCGCCGCCTGTCGCTGGTACCACATGCTGCTGCTCGCCGTCTTCGCCGGCGTCGGCGAGGAACTCCTCTTCCGCGGACTGCTGCAACCCGGTCTGGAACGGCTCGGCGGCTACACCGTCGGGCTCGTCGTCAGCAACGTGGTCTTCGGACTCGCCCACGCGGTCACGGCCGCCTACGCCCTCGCGGCCGGGCTCATCGGCCTGCTCCTCGGCTGGCTGCTCGACGCCACCGGCGAACGAAACCTGCTCGTCCCGATCGCCACCCACACCGTCTACGACTTCCTCGCGTTCCTCGTTGTCGCCGCCACTTACCGCAACCTCGAACACCGCGGCCGGCTCGACGAGACCGGCGACGAGATCGAGACGAACGAGGAAGCCACGGTCGTCACGTCGTCCGGCCCGGAGGAAACCCCTCAGCTGGCCGAAGAAGTCGTCGCCCGACCGAGGACGCACGTCGTCGCCGAGCCGAACGTCCCGCCGGCCGAGCCGTTCGACAAGGCGGGATAGTCGCCTCGACGCCCGGAACGGGCCGACGACACGCTCCTGCTCGTGTCGGCAGAACTCTGCTTGTCGCGACTCGCCGATTCCCCCTAGAATCCCGCCCCGCCCGTGTTGGGCGGCACTCGTCGTAACCAGAATGCCCGCGGGAGCTTTCGGCAGCGGAACCGTCGCCGCCGGAATCCGATTGTGCGGCCACGACGGTCTGGACGGGTATTTCCTTTCAGAGGGGACCGAGACCACGCCGATGCGAAGACGAGTCGAGTGGATCTCTTCTTCGAGCAGCGAGGCTGCGCTCTGGCGACGTTCGGCAACGGTCGTTCGCCCGAGTCGCCTGTCCAACCACAACTCGGCACTCCCCTCCGGGGACCGGTTCAAGGACGGAACCGGCTGATTTCGCTGCGTGGCGAAATCCCCGATGGACCAGGGACGTTCCATGGCGAGTCACGAGCAACAGGGTGACGGCGGCTCCCTGCTGACCGACACGCTGCGCGCTCTGACCAAGGCGGTCGCCAAGCGACCCCACAGCGTCCTCTGGGGAGTCGCGGTCACCGTCGTCGCCTGCGTGGCCCTCACAGTCCAGTACATGGACTTCAAGACCGACCGCGCCGACCTCATCGACCCCCACGCCGACTTCCACCAGCGCTGGCTCGACTACACCGAGCGGTTCGGCGACTCCAGTGACGTGGTCATCGTCGTCGAGGGCGAGGACACCGCCGAGATCCAGAAGACGATCGACGACGTCGGCACCCGGCTCCGCGCCGAGCCGAAGCTCTTCACCAACGTCCTCGACAAGGTCGAACCCGGACGCATCCGCGAGAAGGCCCTGCAGTACCTCTCGCCCGGCCAGCTCGAGAAGGGCCTCAACCGACTCGACCAGTACGGCCCCGTCCTCTCCGGCCAGTGGGAACTCGTCGATCTCGACTCACTGATCAACCGGTTCGACTACCAGCTTCGTCGTCGCCAGGCCACGAACCCCCGCTCCGCCCGGTCGGTGCTCGTCCACTCGGACCGCCTGATCTCCAGCATGCAGGAGTTCCGCGCGAACCCCAAGGAGTTCGCATCGCCGTGGCCGCGGTTCGTCGAGGTGGACGACCGGCTCGTCGACACCACCCGCGAGCCGATCTACTTCCTCAACGACGACGGCACGATGGGCTTCGTGAAGGTCGTCCCCGGCGACCCCGAGGACGACTTCGCCGGGGCCACCGAGGCGATCGACCGGCTCCGGACCGTCATCGCCGAGGTCGAGGAACAGCACGAGGGGACCACGCTCGGACTCACCGGCATCCCGGTCCTCGAGAACGACGAGATGCGGCGGTCCCAGACCGACATGCTCTTCGCCTCCGCGATCTCCTTCGTCGGCGTCGGCATCCTGCTGTTCGTCGGCTTCCGCGGATTCCGGCACCCGCTGCTCGCCATGCTGATGCTCGCCGTCGGCATGGCCTGGGCCTTCGGCTACACCACCTTCGCCATCGGCCACCTCAACATCCTCTCGGTCTCGTTCGCCGTCATCCTCATCGGCCTCGGCATCGACTTCGCCATCCACTACCTCGCCCGGTACCTCGAGGCCCGGCGCGAGGGAGAGGAACTCCGCCCGGCTCTCGAGAACACCTCCTCCGGCGTCGGCATCGGCATCCTCACGGCCGCCATCACCACGGCCCTCGCCTTCTTCTGCGCGACCTTCACCGACTTCCTCGGCGTCGCGGAGCTCGGCATCATCGCCGGCGGCGGCATCCTGCTCTGTGCCCTCGCCACCTTCGTCGTGCTCCCGGCCCTCGTCGCCATCGCCGACAAGAACGTCGAACCCAAGGGTCTGCCGACCCCCTTCGAGGCGAACGGCCTCCGCAGCCTGGTCGCCCGCTCGCCGCTGCTGGTGCTGATCTTCTCCGTCGTCGTGGTCGGGGCCGTCGGCGCCCAGGCCGTCTACCTGCAGAACGGCGAGGTCGTCTCCAAGGTCGACTACGACGCCAACCTGCTCAATCTGCAGGCGAAGGGGCTCGAGTCCGTCGAGGTGCAACACCGCATCATCGAGAAGGCGAACACCAGCGTCCTCTACGCGGTCTCGCTCGCCGAGTCCCCCGGAGAGGCCCGGCGACTGCGAGCCGAGTTCGAGAAGCTTCCGTCGGTCGCCCGCGTCGAGGAACTCGCCACGCGACTCCCGAACCACCCGTCGCGGGAGACGCGGCTGCTGCTGCAGGCCTACCGCGCTCGCCTCGCCGGGCTGCCGGGCGACCCGTTCCTGCCCCGCCGCGTCGATCCCGCGACCGTCGGCAACGCCCTCGAGAAGTTCCACGCCTCGCTCCGTCGGCTCGACGACCGCCAGGCCGACCGCATCGCGCTGGAGATCGACAAGCTGCTCGCCCGCCTGGAACGGATGTCGCTGTCCGACCAGGTTCGCTATCTCGGTGCGTACGAGGCCCGCTGCAAGACGGCCCTGCTCGCCCAGTTCCACGCCATCCGCGACGGTGCGAGCCCGGAACCGGTCGTCCCGTCCGACCTGCCGGCCGAGCTGACCTCGCGGTTCGTCTCCGCCGAGGGGCAGTGGCTGCTGCAGGTCTACCCGAAGGAGAACGTCTGGGACCGCGACCCGCTCGCCCGCTT